>JBGSNN010000058.1:0-1751 GCA_041739655.1 Albidovulum sp.
GCGGCGGCGAGCGCAAGGAAAAGCGGCGGCGCGCCCCACTCCGGCCAGAGAGACGCCGCGAACCAGCCGGGGAGCCAGCCCGCCCCCGTCGCCACCGTCCCGCCCAGGGCCAGCGCGGCGAGGGCCTGCAGGATCAGAAGCATGATCGGATAGAGCGCCGCAATCGTCGGCCCCTGCCTGAGCCGCGCCAGCCGGAAAAGCGCGCCCGATCCGACATAGATCCATGCCGTCCTCGCAAGCTGCCAATAGGTCGCCGGGATCGAGTGGCCCATCGACTGCTCGACGATATCCGACCAGACCAGCACCTCGATCTCGGCTTCGGACCGCCCTTCGTCCGAGGACATGATCGCGCGCCAGCCGTAGCCGGGACCGCCCCGCCCCGGCGACAGGTCCAGCGTGTAGCCGCTGATCCGGCCCTGTTCGGCGCCCTCCTTGCGGTAAAGCTCGCGGTAGCGACGCGGATGGAAGGGATCGTAGCCGGGAATGTAGAACACCCGCCTCCGTCTGACCCTTTTTGCCAACATGCCCGCCCCGTCGCTGCGCCGTCTCGCGCTCAACCTAGCGGCAGTCGCGCTGCGGCGAAAGCGCAGCCCTCTTCAGAGGTTCTGCCCCGCAAGGATGACACCGGCGGCCCGGCCAAGCCGACGCGACACGTCGGTGAATATCCGGGTATAGGCTTCGGCCATGGCGCGGTTCAGCGCCTGCGCCCCGCGCCCCTGCGACACCTCGGTGTAGTGGCGCAGATCGGCGTCCGAAAGCGGCGTATAGGCCATCGTCAGATAGGCATGGACCCAGGTGCCCGTCTCGTCCCGGATCGCGCTTTCCTGCGACCAGACTTCGGCAACAATATCGTCATCGGTCATCTCGGGCCCGATGGCGCCGGCATCCCGAAGCCCCTGAAAGAAGGCGTAGTTGGCGTTGAGACCGCTGGCGACATTGCTTTCCACAAGGTCGTTTGCCGCTACGAACGCCTCGATCAGCGCCAGCCGCGGATCGTTCTCGGCGCGCATGTTCTCAAGCGTGAGACGGCTCGCGTCCTCCACGTCCGGATCAAGAAGCGCGCGCCGCGCCGAGATTTCCAGTCCCGTCGCCTGCTGGCCAAGCGCGGAGCGGAAGAAGACAATCGCCGGTCCGGTGTCCACATCCGATTGCGACAGCGCCGTATCGAGCGCGTCGATGAAATCCGGCAAGAGCCGGTCGGGCGCGTAGATCTGCCGGACCGCCTCCTGCCAGACCGCGCCGCCGGCGCCATCCATCATGCTGTCGTCGATCTCGCGGCCATAGGCCTCGCCCTCGGCGCTGATGACGGCAAAGACCTCGGGAAGACGTAGGCTTTCGACCAGGTCATCGACCTGACCGGCGCCCCCTGGCAAGGCTGCCGAGAGGGCGACACCGAAGGCGAAAAGCGGCGCGAAGATCAAACGGAGCATGGCGGATCCCGGATGTTGCCCCACAGTCCTAACGGCCCCGCCGCCCGCTGCCAAGCGCGACGCAGTCCCCGACCATGTGACCGGCGCGCGACCGCCGGGTTCCGACATGGGGTGCCGCAAATCGGGGGTTGCGCTGTCCCCGCGCTGCAGCTAAATCCGCGCCCTAGAACGACCCCCGATGCGGAGAGGTGCCGGAGCGGTCGAACGGGGCGGTCTCGAAAACCGTTGACCCTTTGCGGGGTCCCAGGGTTCGAATCCCTGTCTCTCCGCCATTTTATGAACTTAAGTCTATGATATAGTTAGAGAATCGAAATTCACTTC
>JBGSNN010000174.1:0-2130 GCA_041739655.1 Albidovulum sp.
CCGGCGGCCAGTGCCGCCATGTCGCGCCAGATCGTGCGGGCCGACACGCCCAACCGTGCGGCCAGATCGGCCGCGCGGTGCAACCGGCCATCGCGGAGGATCTGCACGATGTCGAAAAGGCGGTCCTTGCGCGGCATGGCATCCCGGATCAGGGCTACAACTGACAATATTATGTCAGTTGTGCCGCCGCCGCAATGCGCGACCGCTGCCCAGAGCGCGCGAAACCACTAGGAGCGGACGGACGGAGGCCCTACATCTTTTGGGTGGCAAGGGGCGTGTCTCCGACAGCGCCCGAGGAGAACAGACATGCTCAACAACATCGGAATTCCCGGCCTTCTGCTCATCGCAGTCGTCGTCCTCGTCCTCTTTGGGCGCGGCAAGGTCAGTTCGCTCATGGGCGAAGTCGGCAAGGGCATCACCGCCTTCAAGAAGGGCGTCAAGGACGGCTCGGAGGAGATCGAACGCGCCCAGGCCGACAGCGCCCGCGACGTGACCCCCGAAGCCGAGAAGGACAAGGCCTGAGCCTTGTCCCTCGCCTGAACCGGGGCGTGCCAGAACATGTTTGATATCGGCTTCGGAGAGCTTCTGCTCATCGGCATCGTGTCGCTGATCGTGGTCGGGCCCAAGGACTTGCCCGGCATGTTCCGCACCCTTGGCCGCTTCACTGCCAAGGCGCGCGCGATGGGGCGCGAATTCCAGCGGGCGATGGACGATGCCGCGCGCGAAACCGGCGTGAAGGATGCGGCCGACGATCTGCGCGCGATGACGTCGAAGAAGAACCTTGGCCTCGACGCACTCGACAAGGCCGCCGCGAAATTCGAGAAATGGGAACCGACGAAACCGGCGAAGCCAGCGACGACACCCAAGGGCCCGGCAACCCAGGCGCTGGCCGAGAAAAAGGCCAGGGAGACGGCGGACCGTCTGGCGAAACTCGCCGACACGGCGCGGGCGGAGGCCGAGGCGGTCACGGCGGCCGGAACCGCGGCGCCAAAGACCTCCGGGACGGCCCCGAAAAAGACCGCCGCCGCGAAAGCCCCGGCCACCGGACCGGGTGCCAGCGCCGACAAGGGGGACGTATGACCGCCAAGCAAGACATCGACGACAGTGCCGCGCCGCTGGTCGAGCATCTCGCGGAACTGCGGACCCGCGTCCTCTGGTCGCTTCTGGCCTTCGTCGTGGCGATGGTTATCTGCTTTTCCTTCGGCAGCGCGGTTCTGGATTTCCTGCTGATCCCGATCGAGAAGACGATGCGGGCGCTCGGCAATGATAATCCGGTGATGCAATACACCGCGCCGCAGGAATACTTCTTCACGCTGATCCGCATCTCGATGGTCGGCGGCCTGATGCTGTCGTTCCCGGTCATTGCCTACCAGATGTGGCGCTTTGTGGCGCCGGGCCTCTATCGCACCGAAAAGCAGGCCTTTCTGCCGTTCCTGATCGCGTCACCGGCGCTGTTTCTTCTCGGCGCATCTTTCGCGCACTTCCTCGTCGTGCCGATGGCGATGGAGTTCTTCCTCGGCTTCGCGGACCTGCCTTCCTACTTCGCGGCGCTGGTGTCGGGTGAGACGGCCGATCCCGCCGTCACCAGGCACGGCATCGAGATCGTGTTCAACGGCAAGGTCAACGAGACCCTCGACATCACCCTGAAGATGATCGTGGCCTTCGGCCTCTGCTTCCAGCTTCCGGTCCTTCTGACCCTGATGGGCAAGGCCGGGCTGGCCAGTTCGCGCGGGCTTCGCGCGGTACGCAAATACGCGATCGTCGGCATCCTCACCGTCGCGGCAATCGTGACGCCGCCGGATGTGACGACGCAGGTCATGCTTTTCACCGTGGTCTACGGGCTCTACGAGATCTCGATCTTCCTCGTCCAATGGGTCGAGAAGAAAAAGGATGAGGCGGCACGGGCCGAGGGGATCATCGGCGCGGATGAAAGTCTGTTCGACACGTTCGACGACGACGAAGGCGAGGACCAGACGAAGGCATGAGTGATGAGCCACTCAGAAGGATTGCCGCGGCGCTCGAACGCCTTGCCCCCGCACCGCAGCCGGCGCCCGATTTCGATGCCGCCGATGCCTTCGTCTGGCACACGGCGCCCGACCGGCTTGTGCCGGTGGCGCGCGTGGCGCGGGT
>JBGSNN010000185.1:0-9996 GCA_041739655.1 Albidovulum sp.
GGCCGCGCCCCAGCGCGCCGGCGCCGATCAGGACCGGCCGCAGCCGCGGATTGCGCAGGATTTCAGCCGGTGTCAGGTCGCGCCGCCCGATCCAGCGAATTGCCTGCAACCCGTGGTCGAGCGTCCTCACGCGGTCGCCGACGGTCAGCGTCTCGACCGCCACCGCGCCGCGATCGGTCTCGATCAGCGTGCCGGGGGTGAAGCAGGGCACGATCGTCTCGATATTCGAGAAGGCCATCGAGCCGATGACATTCCCGAGGTTGTCAAGGAACTGGACGGTGCCGTTCTCATGGTCCGGCGTCGAGAAGATGATGTTGGTGTTGGCCTTGGTCCAGCCCGACCCGAAGAGGTCGAGAACGTCGGTGTCGGTGTTGCCGGGGTCTTCCGCGCCGTCCACGATGTCGCCTGCGGTGATGCCGGTGAACCGGTCGCTGCCGAGCCCGCCGTTCAGCGTGTCGGCGCCCGCGCCGCCGTTCAACGTGTCATTGCCCGCGCCACCGTCGAGCAGATCGTTGCCGGTGCCGCCATCGAGGCTGTCATCGCCATCCTCGGCGAAAAGCTGGTCGTCGTTTGCGCCCCCGATCAGCGTGTCGTTGCCGCCACCTCCATAAATCGTGTCATTGCCCGCGCCGCCGTCGAGCAGGTTGTTGCCGACGAGTTGCGCGCCTGGCGCGTCATCAATGAAATCGTTGCCGTCACCGCCAAGGACCGTGTCATCGCCGAGACCGAAGATCAGGGTGTCGTTGCCGGTGCCGCCATTGATGCTGTCGCTGCCGTCACCGCCGTCAACATAATCGTCCCCTGCGCCGCCCGCGATGCTGTCCGCTCCCGCGCCGCCGATGAGCGAGTCATTGCCGTCGCCGCCGTCGATGGTATCGTTGCCGAGGCCGCCGAGGATGGTGTCGTTGAAGGTGCCGGTGCCGCCGAAGAGCGAATCGTTGCCATCGCCGCCGTCGATGGAATCCGCGCCGGTGCCACCATCGACAAGGTCGTTGCCGAGACCGGACAGCACCGTATCGTTGCCCGCCCCGGCGCGGACGCGATCATCCTGCCAGGCGGTCCCGGCGCCGGAGATGCCGTCACCGTTGTCGATGCGGTCGGAGCCGTTGGCAATCGGTTCGACGTAGGACGCATTGATAAGGTCGTTGCCGGCCGTCCCTTCGATGTAGCCATCATCGAATCCGGTGACTGTCCGGTCCGTGCCCATGCCGGCGTAGGACGTGGTGCCGCCAGTTATGCTGTTGACCGTCACCGAAACGATCGGCTTTGCCTCATAGACTGCCGTATCTGGTGCGGGGGCGGCGGCAGGCTCGGGCGCCAGAAAAAGATGCCCCGCTGTGTCCTGCGTCATGACCATCGAAACAGTGCCGGTCGTGCCGTCGGCGTAGGTGACTGTCGTGTTGTAAACGATGGACGCGTCGAAGGTGAAGGTCTGCGTGCCCGCGCCGATATTGGTGCTGAATTGGTCGTTGACGACGTTGTTGTTCTGATCAAGCGCGGTGGCGTTGCCGCCGTTGTTGATCATGGTCGTGGAGGTGATGTGGTTGTAGAGCGGATCGGCCGCGGTTCCAAAGGTCTGGCCGACGAAAAGGTTGGCGCCCTCGGCGACAGTATTGCCTTCGGTCGGGTCGAGCACCGAAGCCGACGTGCCGAGATAGATCCAGTTGAATGTCGTCGCCATCCGTCACGCCTCCCGTGGGTGGAAGCGGACGGACCGCTGCCGAAAGGCGTGACCCCGGGCAGCACAACCGGGCTTTGGCGCGGAACTCTCGGTCATCTTCACACTCATCCTCTCCGGCACGCCGGACGTCACACACACGATCAGATTTCGAGCACTTCTGCCACGCCATCTTGGCACGAAAAAGGCAGGCTTAAACCCCCCGACGACCTGCCAGCGCGAATGTCGGGACGTGGTGAACTTTCTGCCACAGTCGCGCCGTGGCCTCAGTCTTCCATCGCCTCCAGCTCGTCGATCATGCCCGCGATCATGCCAAGCCCCTTGTCCCAGAACTTCGGGTCCGAGGCGTCGAGCCCGAAGGGCGCCAGCAACTCCTTGTGGTGCTTCGATCCACCCGCCTTCAGCATCTCGAAATACTTGGTCTGAAAGTCGGGCAGCCCTTCCTCGTAGGCGGCGTAAAGCGCGTTCACGAGGCCGTCGCCGAAGGCATAGGCATAGACGTAGAAGGGGCTGTGGACGAAATGCGGGATGTAGGCCCAGAAGGTCTCGTATCCCGGCATGAAGTCGAAGACCGGACCCAGGCTTTCGGCCTGCACACTCATCCACAGTGCATTGATGTCCTCTGGCGTGAGTTCCCCGACCTTCCGCGCCGCGTGCAGCTTGCATTCGAAATCGTAAAAGGCGATCTGGCGGACGACGGTGTTGATCATGTCCTCGACCTTGCCGGCCAGAAGCGTCTTGCGCTCGGTCTGGTCCTTCGCCTGAGCCAAGAGCGCGCGGAAGGTCAGCATCTCGCCAAAGACGCTCGCGGTCTCGGCCAGCGTCAGCGGCGTGGATGACAGCATCTCGCCCTGGGGTGCTGCCAGCACCTGATGCACGCCGTGGCCCAGTTCATGCGCCAGCGTCATCACGTCGCGCGGTTTGCCGAGGTAGTTGAGCATGACGTAGGGATGCACCTCCGTCACCGTGGGATGGGCGAAGGCGCCCGGTGCCTTGCCCGGCTTGACACCCGCGTCGATCCAGCCATTGTCGAAGAAAGGTTCAGCGATTTTAGCCATTTCCGGCGCAAAGCTCGCGTAGGCCCCGGTCACCGTCCGGCGCGCGTCCTCCCAACTCACGGTCTTCTTGTGCTCGATCGGCAAGGGCGCGTTGCGGTCCCAGACCTGAAGCCGGTCAAGGCCCATCCATTTCGCCTTTAACTGATAGTAGCGGTGGCTGAGGCGCGGATAGGCGGCGACGACGGCGTTCCTGAGCGCCTCGACCACCTCGGGTTCGACATGGTTCGCCAGATGCCGCGAGGTCTGCGGCGAGGGCATCTTGCGCCAGCGGTCCTCGATCTCCTTCTCTTTCGCCAGCGTGTTATGAATGCGGGCGAAAAGCTTGATATCCCTTTCGAAAACCTCAGCGAGCGCGTGCGCGGCAGCCTCGCGTCGGGGGCGCTCCGGTTCGCTCAGAAGGTTCAGCACTGCCTCAAGGCTCAGCGGCGCCTCCTCGCCCGCGACGGTGAACTCCAGCGCGGCCATCGTCTCGTCGAAAAGCTTGTTCCAGGCGGTTGCGCCCACGACGGAGGTATCATGCAGGAAGCGCTCCAGTTCATCGGAAAGCTGGTGCGGCTTCATCGCCCGCATCCGGTCGAAGACCGGCTTGTAGCGACCGATCTCGGCATTGGCGTGAAACAAGGACATATAAGCTTCGTCCTCGATCCTGTTGAATTCCAACGAGAAGAACACAAGAGGCGTGGTCATCCCGGTGATCTTGTCCTGGCAGTCGGACATGAACTTGGCCCGCGCGCCGTCGAGCGTGTTCTGATAGTAGCGAAGGCCCGCGAAGGACATGATCCGCCCCGCGACCGTCTCGATCCGTTCATAACGCTGGATGCAGGCCAGCATCCCGGCGGCGTCGAGCGTCGCAAGCTTGCCCTCGTAATCCGCCGCGAACGCAGCACATGCGCCCTCCAGCCATGCCAGATCGCGCGCGAGTTCCGGCGCGTCGGGGGCGGCGTATAGATCGCCGAGATCCCATTCGGGCAGCGTCCCGAGACCTCCGCCAGAGCTGACAGGTGCGTCGAAGACAGGGCGGGGAAGGCGGATCGTCATGGGCAACCTCATTGCGGAACTCAGGCAGAGATAGGCACCGTCGCCCCTCGAGCGCAACCCGTCAGCCGTCATCCTGCCGCAAATAGCCCTGGCGGTCGGCAGCCTCGGTGCGCGCCATGGAAACGCTTCTGCGGTGCTGAAAAAATATGCGCTTCGCGGCCACCTCACGGCGGAGCCAAGTATTTGGCTTTCCAACCCCTCTTTTGCTGCCTAGTCTTTCATCATGGCCGGTTGATCGGGGATGGGTATGGAACCAGCGTTCTTCAACGAGATGTTCGACGAAGGCGGCATCAGGCCACAATATGCGAAGCTCGGGGACTGGACGCAGCAGATGCCGGCCGAGCTGCGCCAAATGAAGCAGGCGGAAGCCGAGGCGCTGTTCCGCCGCATCGGCATTACCTTCGCGGTCTATGGCGAAGGTGGCGATCCTGACCGGCTCATTCCCTTCGACATGTTCCCGCGGGTCTTCACGCAGGCCGAGTGGCGTCGGCTTGAACGCGGCATCAAGCAGCGGGCACGGGCGCTCAACGCGTTTCTCGTCGATGTCTACGGGCGCGGCGAAATCATCCGGGCAGGGCGGATTCCGGCGCGGCTGATCTATGGCAACGTGGCCTACGAAAAGGCCGTCGTCGGGTTCGTGCCGCCGAAAGGTGTCTTCAGCCATATTGTCGGCATCGACCTTGTCCGCACCGGTCCGACCGACTTCTATGTGCTCGAGGACAACTGCCGCACACCCTCGGGCGTCAGCTACATGCTGGAAAACCGCGAGATCATGATGCGGATGTTCCCGACGCTGTTCCGCGAAAACCGCATCGAGCCGGTCGAGGCCTACCCCTCGCTTCTGCGCCGCACACTGGCCTCGGTCGCGCCGGCGCGCTGTGACAGCGAGCCGACGGTTGTGATCCTGACGCCGGGCCATTTCAACTCGGCCTATTACGAACATTCCTTCCTGGCCGACATGATGGGCGTCGAACTGGTCGAAGGCCCGGATCTCTTCGTCGAGGCCGGCTTTGTCTGGATGCGCACCACCGAGGGGCCGCGGAAGGTCGATGTGATCTATCGCCGGATCGACGATGACTTCCTCGACCCGCTGTGCTTCCGTCCCGACTCCATGCTCGGTGTGCCGGGGCTGATGGATGTCTATCGCTCGGGGGGCGTGACCATCGCCTCGGCCCCCGGAGCGGGTGTCGCCGACGACAAGGCGGTCTATATCCATGTGCCCGAGATGATCCGCTTCTATCTCGGCGAAGAGCCGATCCTGCAGAACGTCCCGACATGGCAATGCGGCAAGGCCGACGATCTGGCCTATGTGCTCGACAAGCTGCCGGACCTGGTGGTGAAGGAGGTGCATGGCTCGGGCGGATACGGCATGCTCGTCGGCCCGAAATCCACCAAGGAACAGATCGCCGCCTTCGCCGACCGCATCCGTGAGGATCCCGGCAACTACATCGCCCAGCCGACACTGTCGCTGTCCACCTGTCCGTCCTTCGTCGAAGACGGCATCGCGCCGCGCCATGTCGATCTCAGGCCCTACTGCCTTGTCGGCGAGAAGATCGAACTCGTCCCCGGCGGGCTGACGCGGGTGGCGCTGCGCGAGGGGTCGCTTGTCGTCAATTCCTCGCAGGGCGGCGGCGTCAAGGACACCTGGGTACTGGCGGAGTAGGATCATGCTGAGCAGAACCGCCGACAATCTCTTCTGGATCGGCCGCTACATGGAGCGGGCGGAAATGACCGCGCGCCTGCTTGAGGTCGGCGCCCGCATCGCGCTCTTGCCGTCCGCCGGGCATGGCTACCGCAACGAATGGGATTCGCTCCTGCAGGCCTCGGGGACGGCGGCGGGCTTTGCCCGGAAATACGCCGACCCGGTGCAGCGCAACATCGAAAGCTATCTCTTCTTCGACCGCGACAACCCGTCCTCGGTCGCCTCCTGTCTCGAACGTGCCCGCGAAAACGGGCGGATCGTGCGGACCGCGCTGACTACGCAGATGTGGGACGCGCTCAACACCGCGTTTCAGGAAATGCGCCAGCTTGAGCGGCGACCGCGCGGCGAGCTTGAGCTTTCGGAGCTGACCGAATGGACGATGCGCCAGGCGGCGTTGCTGCGGGGCACGATCGAGACCACGCATCTGCGCAACGACGGCTATGACTTCCTCGGTCTCGGCTACGCACTTGAACGCGCCGACAACACCGCCCGCCTGATCGACGTGAAATACTATGTGTTGCTGCCCCGGATCGACTTCGTGGGGTCCGAGCTTGACAACTACCAGTGGTCAACCCTGCTGCGGGCGCTCTCGGCGCACCGCGCCTTCCACTGGGCCTATGGCGGCGATGTCACGCCCCGCAAGATCGCGGATTTCCTGATCCTGAACAGCAAATCGCCGCGGTCCCTCAAGGCGTCCGTCACCGCGATGGCGCATCACCTTGAACACCTTGAGGCGGCCTATGGCCGCCGGACGGCGGCGCAGGAGGCAGGCGACGCGCTGCGCGATGCCCTGAAGACGCTCACGGTCGAGGGTATCTTCGACGAAGGCATGCACGAGTTTCTGACCCGATTCATCGGTCAGGTGAACCGGATCGGCGGCATCATCTACACGACCTATCTGAGCGGAGAGGCACGATGATCATCTCGGTCAGCCACCGGACCGTCTATCACTACGATTCCCCGCTGCGTGTCGCCGTTCAAAGCTTGCGGCTGACGCCGTCGACATTCGACGGCCAGCGGGTTCTGGACTGGGAGATTGCCGTCGAAGGCGGCACCCGCGGCGCCGCCTTTCGCGACGGGGCGGGCGACTGGATCGAAAGCTGGTCGGTCCGCGGGCCCGCCGACAGCCTCGAAGTGCGGGTGACCGGCACGGTCGAGACGACCGACCTCATCGGGGTCCTGCAAGGCCACAAGGAAGTGATAAACCCGCTCGTCTATCTGCGCTCAACCGCCGCGACGCGCGCGGATGCCGCCTTGTCGCTGCTGGCGGCAGAGGCGATCGAAGCCGAGGCATCGCCGCTTGACAACGGACATGCGCTCGCGCGCGCGATCGCCGGGGCGATCAGCTATCGCCCCGGCGTGACGCAGGCCCAGACCTCGGCCGCCGAAGCGCTGGCGCTGGGCGAAGGCGTCTGCCAGGACCACGCCCATGTCCTGATCGCGGCGGCGCGCAGCGTGCAGATTCCCGCGCGCTATGTCTCGGGCTATCTCCTGGCCGATGCCGATGGCACCGCGCATGAGGCCGCCCATGCCTGGGCCGAACTCTGGATCGAGGGGCTGGGCTGGGTCGGCTTCGATCCGGCGAATGCCTGCTGCCCGAAT
This sequence comes from Albidovulum sp., assembly GCA_041739655.1. Taxonomy (GTDB): domain Bacteria; phylum Pseudomonadota; class Alphaproteobacteria; order Rhodobacterales; family Rhodobacteraceae; genus Albidovulum. The sequence goes on from JBGSNN010000185.1 coordinate 7,079, forward strand.
GAGCTTTATGTCCGCACCGGCTCGGGTCTCGACGCGCGCGACGCGGCCCCGATCCGCGGCATCGCCAGCGGTCCGGGGACAGAGACCCTTGATGTGACCGTTGCAGTCTCCGCGGCGCAGCAATAGGGTCTGCCCGGAATCTACGGGGATCGGGCAATCGAAATGACCTATTGTGTTGGGCTTCTGCTGAATGAGGGCATGGTGCTCTTGTCCGATACGCGGACGAATGCCGGGCTCGACAACATCGCGACCTATCGCAAGATGTTCGTCTTCGAGGAGCCGGACGAACGCATCATCGCGATCGTGACAGCGGGCAGCCTGTCGGTCACCCAGACCACGATGGCGGAACTGTCCGAGGCGATCGACGCCGAAGATGCGACGTCGGAGACCTCGATCATGCTCGCGCCGACGATGCTGAAGGTTGCCGAAATGATTGGCAACACGCTGTCGAGGGTGCGGCGGACGGTGGACGACAAGCTGGCCACGATGCGGCAGGGGGCCACCGCCTCGATGATCGTCGCGGGCCAGAGGCGGGGCGGCACGATGCGCCTTTTCCTGATCTACCCCGAGGGCAATTTCATCGAGGCGACGGAGGATACCCCGTTTCTCCAGATCGGCGAGCACAAATACGGCAAGCCGATCCTTGACCGCATCGTGCGGCCGGAGACCTCGCTTGAAGACGGGCAGAAGGCCGTGCTGCTGTCGATGGATTCGACCCTTCGGTCGAACCTCTCGGTCGGGATGCCGCTCGACCTTGCGGTGATCCGGGCGAATGAATGCCGCCTTGGTCTGCGCCGCCGGATCGAAGCGGGCGATGACGATTTCCGTCAGATGAGCGAAGCCTGGTCGCAGGCGCTGCGCGACGGTTTCACACGAATCGCAATCTGAGGCATCCGCCGCGCTCAGCGGTTGCGGTCGAAGTGCGCCGCGGCACCGTCGTAGAACCGCGTCCGCACCGCCGGCTTTTCCATCATCAACTCGTGTTCGCAGTCTGACACGAGGTCGAATTGCGATCCGGGCCAGGTCGCCATCCGCGCCTTGATCGCATCGATATGGACGATCCGCTCCTGAGCGCCGAGCATGGTCAGGCAGGGGCAGTCGGGCGCCCGCATCGCGGCAAGACGGCGCGTCTCGAGCAGCGCCTGGCCCAGCCACTGCAAGGTCGGACCGCCGATGGCAAGATCGGGATGCGCGGTCAACTGGCGCTGCATGAAGGCGAACATCCCCGGATCACGGGTCAGGAGATTGTCCTCGAACGGCGCCGACATGACATAGGTCACCCGCGTCGTGCTGGGCGTCAGGCAGCCGCCAAGGCCGACGCGCGGCGCGAGCGTGCCCAGCGTCCACGCGAGCGGGCGCATCACGCTTTGCATCTTGATGCCCCACATCGGCGCCGAAAAGGTGACGGCGCGCACCGGCAGGCCTTCGTGCAGCGCGCGAAGGCCGATGCAGCCGCCCATCGAATGGCCGACAAGGTACCATGGCTCCGGCAGCCGTTCGTCCCCGAGCCAGTTGACGAGGGCGAGGAGGTCCTTCTGATAGTCCATGAAGTTGATGACATGCCCCGGCGCACGATCCGCCAGAAGCCGGTCGGCGATGCCTTGCCCGCGCCAGTCGATCGTCGCCATGGCATAGCCCCGCGCGGCGAATTCGCCTGCGGCAGGGCCATATTTCTCAACGTATTCGGTACGGCCGGGCAAGAGCAGCACCGTGCCCCTGGTGCCGCCACGCCAGTGCGCGGCACGGACGCGGACGCCGTCCGAGGCGGTGAGCCAGACGCAGACTGCGTCCGGTGGCGCCTCGGCCACATCGGCAAAGAATGGTGCCGCCGTCATGGTCAGGACAGCGCGGCGCCCAGTTGCATGGCAAGGCCCATGTCGCCATCGACCGCCAGCTTGCCCTGCATGAAGGCGGCGGTGGGGTTCACGTCGCCGCTCAGGATGCCCTCGAAGGTCTCGCGGTCGGCGCTCAGCGTCACGTCGGCGTCATCGTCGCCGGCGCGCACGCCGCTGCCGTCGATGATGAGCGCGCCTTCGCCCTCGATGATGAATTTCGCGGTGCCGGAAAAGCCGCCGGAAAACTTGTCTTGCAGCGCGGCCACGGCCGCAGTCACCACATCGCTCATATAATCCTCCAAAACGTGACCGCCGAAGCTCTCGCATTCCGGCGCAGTTGCGCTACACTCTGCCGTGTAATGACAGCTTTCGCCACCCGTTTCGGATCACTTTGTGCGGCATTTGCCGCAGCGTTATGTCTCGGCCTGTCCACAGCCCCCGCGGCGACGGTGGACATGGACGGGCTCTATGCCGAACTTGCCGATCCCGACAATCCGGCGTGGGAGCGGGCCCAGTCCGACATCCTGCGCGAATGGTCGAAATCGGGGTCTCCGATGATGGACCTGCTGCTGAAGCGCGGCAAGGAGGCGATGGAGGCAGGCGATCTTCAGGCGGCGATCGAACATCTGACCGCGCTGACCGATCATGCGCCGGATTTCGCCGAAGGCTGGAACGCCCGCGCGACCGCCTATTTCCTGGCCGGACAGTTCGGGCCGTCGCTGGCCGACATCCGCAGGACGCTCGCCCTCAACCCGCACCATTTCGGGGCTCTGACCGGGCTTGGCAGCATCCTCGAACAAACCGGCGAGCCGGAAGAGGCGATGCGCGCCTACCGCGCCGTATTGGCCTTGAATCCACATCAGGAGAGTGTCAGGCAGGCGCTGGAGCGTCTGGAGAAAGACGCCAGCGGCGTCGATATCTAGGAGGGCACGATGGCGGCGGAGACGAGGATCACCGCGGTCCTCGGGCCGACGAACACCGGCAAGACCCACTATGCCATCGAACGGATGCTGGCGCATCGCACCGGGGTCATCGGCCTGCCGCTGCGTCTGCTCGCGCGCGAGGTCTATGACCGCGTCGTGG
>JBGSNN010000213.1:0-8333 GCA_041739655.1 Albidovulum sp.
CAGGCAGACCTGGATCGCGGCGTCGGAAAACACCGCAGGGCGACCAGGCTTGCCGTCATGCGGCGCGAGCCAGGCCATCTCCTTGTCCAGCCAGATCAGCAGCGACCCGCGCTTGCGCAGCGCAGCCGTGTAGCTGGACCAATTCGTGGTGCGGTAGCGGGCGGGTGATGGCTTGCTCATGCAGCCTGTCTAACCGCATGGATTCACGATGTGAATCCTCGACAGTCAGAGTTCTGCAACAACGCCCCTAAAGGCCAACCGGCATCCGCGAAGGTGTCTCCGAGGCCCTGAGATCGGCGCTGCAGATTGCCAGGACCTGGCTCCGCTATGAGTCGCCAATGGAGTGCAGGCGCTCGGTTGGCTCGATTGTCCGCTCGCCGATTCAGAACGGATCGGCAGCTGGGAACCTTGATCAGAATTCACCGTGACTCTGCCGACCGGCTTTCGCCGCCAGACACGACATCGGTGGGGGAGGATCGGTTTGACGTATGTCACCAAAAAAGAACTTCCCCAAGACGAAAGCAAAATGTATCTTGTACTCAAGCCTATATTTAGGCGAGCGCTCCCCCTGCCCTTACCGCATTTTGTCCAAGGGCGGTGTTCGAGACGGGCGCACAAATCCGTAACAGTCCAGAAGAAGAACCTCAGCTTGCCACGAGTGTTGTGTCACTCATGGGAAACGGCGTTGAATCCAAGGACACTCCTGTCCTGCTGGCGGTCGAATACGGCTCGACCAGCTAAAGCAGGGAGTACACGGATCAGTTGATCTGAAAGGTATCGGAGCATGAATTTAGCCCCATTACACCCCTACACCTGTGACACGCTCGCCGAACGCTGGAACTGCTCCGCTGAGACCGTGCGTCAGCTGGTCAAAGGCGGACAGCTACACGGCTTTCGGGTTGGGCGCATGATCCGCATCCCCGCAGTCGTGGTCGAGGAGTATGAGAAATGCCAGACATCAGCATCGGAAGACTTCGGGGCGGCTACTGCGCCATCTGGCGCGACGACGCCGGCAAGCGACACCGTCATCAGCTTAAGGCACTCAACCGAAAGACCGCGGAAGCGGAGGCAATAGACATTTTCCGCAGGCAGGCGGTTCAGAAAGAATGGTCGGCGATCGCCGACCTATGGACTGCCTACCGTGATCATCTTGGCTCACGACCCACCGCGAAGACAATGTCCTACACCGGCAAGGCAATCCTTGCTCATTTCGGTGCGCTTCGCCCGGATCAAATCACAGTCCAGGACTGTCGCAGATACGTCGCGCTCCGAACTAAGAGCGGCCGCAAGGCAGGTGCCATCTGGACCGAGCTCGGGCATCTCAGCTCCTGCCTGAAATGGGCGGCCAAGCTGAACCTGATCAGCCGCGCGCCCTATATCGAGTGCCCCCAGAAGCCTGCTCCGAAGGACCGCTTCCTCACGCATGCCGAGATCGATCGCTTGCTCTCGGCGGATTGCGAGCCCCATATCCGGCTTGCCATCCTCCTGATGCTGGCCACGGCGGGCCGTGTCAGCGCCATCCTGGATCTGACCTGGGACCGGGTTGACCTCGACGCTGGCAGGATTGATCTGCGCATCGACACCGAGGGTCCCAGGAAAGGTCGTGCCGTGGTGCCGATCAACGCGTCTCTCAAGGCCGCACTGGTCTCAGCCTTGGAAGGTGCGCTGTCGGATTACGTCGTGGAATGGAACGGGTCCCAGGTCCGGTCGATCAGGAAGGGTTTCGCTCGGGCGGTAGAGAGCGCCGACCTCGAAGGCGTTTCTCCGCACGTGCTGCGCCACACTGCCGGTGTCCATATGGCGGCAGGAGGCATCCCGCTGTAGAAGATCGCCCAGTATCTCGGCCACTCCAACACCGGCATGACAGAGCGGGTCTATGCCCGATATGCTCCGGATCACCTGGCTGACGCAGCCGCAATTCTGGACTTCGGAAATCTGCGGAAGGTTCCGTGAACCCCGGAACTCTTCGCAAATCTCGTCTAATTCGTTGAAACGATGGTGGGTCGTGAGAGGCTCGAACTCCCGACATCTTCGGTGTAAACGAAGCGCTCTACCAACTGAGCTAACGACCCGTCGGAGCGCGAAATAGCCTGTCTGCGCCAGCATGGCAAGTCATCCGGCGGGATCGCCAGGATGGGTGGCAGAATCGCCCTTCGGGAAATAGTCCGCTCTCGATCAAGATGCGGAATGGCGCGTTGGAGCGGCGGCTCCGGGCGGTCGACTCATGTGTGCACCTGTCTTTTTAGACAGGAAAATAAAGGAAACTCGGTCGAAACGCAGAGTTTCCATTTTCACAACGGCCACCATGCCACGAAAAAGCCACAATTTATGGATGCCGGATTAGCGACGATACGACAACAGTGTGGGGCCGCAACACTGACCTAGGGGGGCGCAACCTGTCCAAATAGACAAGGTTTGTTTCGGGCCAGCGCCGGGCATGGCCAACGCAGGCCCCAAGTTTAGTATGTGTTAACCCGGCATGACCAAGATACCGGAAAAACTCGTCACAAACCGAACAGAATCCTCCGTCAGAAAGGGTTTCAGACAGGCCGTGTTGGGGTCTGGTTGCGTAAGTGGTTGAGATGGTCTTGGGTGTACGAGTGCTGATGGTTACCAAAGCGGTTTTTGCCGCGGTTTGGTCAGGTGGCGGGGGGTTGCAGCCTTAGATCCGCTGCCTGATCAGGTTTGAGTACGAGTTTTCCAGGAGTTGGAATTGAATAGCGAGTTGATTTCGAATGCTGAAAGCGGCGTCCATTCTGACGCTGTGGCGGCGGCCCCCGTCGGACGGGGTCGCCGCCAACCGCCACATGCAATCGCATGGACGCTTCCCGGTTTCGGCGGTACTGCCCGGGTCACGACTGCGTTCGGCGACCTGCCGATCCATGCGCTGCGCCGCCGCGATCCGCTGCGCACCGCGAGCGGGACGCAGAAGATGGTGCATTGGTGCGACCGGCTCAGGCTCGATCAGGGCTTCCTGACCGCCAATCCCGATGCACAGCCGATCCTCATTCTGGCGAACGCGCTCGGCCACGGCCTGCCGAAAGCCGACCTTATCGTTTCGCCACACCAGCAGATCAGCGTAACACCACCGGGCTTTCGTCCCGAGTTCCGGCTGGCGCGTGACCTTACCGGACGGCCCGGTGTCCTCAGACGACCCGAGGAGACGATGGCCTACTACCTCTTTCACTGCGAGGAGCCGACGGTGGTGCTGGTCGAAGGCGTCGCCGTCAGCGTCGCGCCTTAGTCCGCGCCCGTGTCCGCCCCGGCCGCGGGGCGCCCGCGGAACCCGGTGGCAACGACGAACTTCTCCGAACTGTCGGACCGGCTTGCCGGCGGCTTGACGTTGGCAACCTTGGTGAAGGCACGCTTGAGCAGGGCCTGCAATTCGTTCTCGGCGCCGCCGGCCAGAACCTTGGCGACGAAGGTGCCGCCCTCTTCCAGCACGTCGAAGGCGAACTGCGCGGCCGCCTCGCAAAGCGCCACGATGCGCAGGTGATCGGTGGCCTTGTGGCCCGAGGACGCCGCGGCCATGTCGGACATGACCACGTCCGCGCGCCCGCCAAGCCAGCCCTTGACCAGCGCGTCGGCATCGTCGGCGAGGAAATCGAGCTGATGGATCTCGGCCCCGGCGATCGGCTCGACCTCCTGAAGATCGACGCCCAGAACCCGGCCCACCGCCTTGCCCGGCTTCTCGCCGAGCGCATTCACCCGCTGCACCGCGACCTGGCACCAGCCGCCCGGCGCACAGCCCAGGTCAACCACCCGCGCGCCGGGCACGAGGAAGCGGTAGCGATCGTCAAGCTCAAGGATCTTGAAGGCGGCGCGCCCGCGATAGCCTTCCTTCTTCGCGCGCTGCACATAGGGGTCGTTCAACTGCCGTTCGAGCCAGAGCGTCGAGGACAGCTTGCGCCCCTTCGCGGTCTTCACCCGCACCCGCAGATCGCGCTGCCCGCGGCCTGAGGTCTTGCCCGAAGGGGTCTTTGCCATGGGCCCCTCCTGAGGCGTGCTGCATCTGCTGTGGTTCCAATAGACAATGTCGGGCGCCGCCGCAATCGGACTGCCGGGCCAGGGCCGCCGCGCTCAGACGGTGCCTTCCTCCAGCACCCCGTCGGCCGACATCTGGGCGTAGAGCAAGCCCTCGCGCAGACCGCGGTCCGCAACCGAAAGGCGGTCCGTCGGCCAGAGCCGCATCAGCGCCTGAAGGATCGCCGCCCCCGACATGATCAGCGAATGGCGGTCGCGGCCGATCCGCGGGTCGGCCCGCCGCCCCTCGGGCCCCATGTGCAGATAACTCTGGATCACCCGGTCGATCTGATCCGAGGTCATCCTGAGCCCGTCCACCTTGGTCCGGTCATAGCGTTTCAGCCCGAGGTGGCTTGCCGCCACGGTGGTCACGGTGCCGGACGTGCCGATGATCTGGAAATGCTCGCGCGGCTGGCTTGCACTGTAGGGCGAGAAATTGGCGAGGTTCTCCTCGAAGAACCAGCTCATCAGCGCAAAGCGCGCGCTGTCATCCTCGACATCCGCGAACTGGTCCTTCAGCGTCGCAACGCCCAGCGGCACCGAAATCCAGTCGACGACCTTCGCCGCCGGAAACGGGCTTTCGGGCGGGTGAAAGCCGGCATGGAGCCGCATGATCGCGCGCGGACGCTCGGCACGCGGCACCGCCGAAAGGTCGATCCAGACCAGCTCGGTCGAGCCGCCGCCGATATCGACGACCAGGAGCTGCTCGGTCCTGGTCGAGACGAGGGGCGCGCAGGAGACGACGGCAAGCCGCGCCTCTTCCTCGGGCTGGATGATTTCCAGCGGCAGGCCGGTTTCGCGTTCGACGAACCTGAGGAATTCCGCGGCGTTTTTCGCGCGCCGGCAGGCCTCGGTCGCGACCAGCCGCATCCGCTTGACCTCATGCTGTTCGATCTTGCGGCGGCAGATCTGCAGGGCCTGCGCCGTGCGCGCCATCGACGCGCGGCTGAGCCGACCCGAGGCTTCAAGCCCCTGCCCCAGTTGCACCGATTTGGAAAAGCTGTCCACGACATGAAACTGACTGCCCTTCGGTTGGGCAATCAGCATCCGACAACTGTTCGTACCGAGATCCAGCGCCGCGTAAAGCTGCGCCGGATCCGGCCTTGGGGCGTCGAGCGGTTCAACCGTCTTCGGGAACGCGCCCGCACCTCCGAGACGCCTGGGCGCCATTTCCGCGCCCTCCGATGTGATGTTGGGATCAATGTAGTCGCGCCGCCCGACCGAAGCAAGCGACGCAACCGCGTGCCCGTCGGGATGCGCCCTGCGGCGTTTCATGATCTGCATGAAAAATTCGGTGCATTGCCGCAGGTCTGCGCCGTAGCATCGGCGCAACGAAGCGGATATGCACGACGGCGCAGGTCGCTCCGGTCATGCGTCATGTCGAAAATCGTCATCGGCGACAGCGGTGCGGGGCGTATTGAGGGCGCAAGGAATGCAAGGGAATCGTCATGGCTGAGGTGACCATCGTCTACTGGCGCGACATCCCGGCCCAGGTCATCGTCGGCAAGGGACGCCGGGGCGTGAAGAAGCAGCTGCCGGAACGCTTCGAGAAGGCCATCGATCGCTGCGCGATGAAGGTTGGCGCGGCCAGCACGGATGCCTATCTTGCAGAGTGGCGCAAGGCAGCCCCGGTCACGGTCGCGGGCGAGGACGAAGCGGTCGCGGCGGCAGAGGCCGCCCGGATCGATGCCGAATACGACACCGAGCGCCTGAAGGCGCTCATCGAGAATGATGGCCGGGCGTAACATCCCGTGCGTTTTTGGAGGGCTGCAATGTCGCTTCTGAACTTCCGCCGCAAGGAGACCCCGGCCGAGTCGACGGGCGCAAGCCCCGTGGTCGAGGCCTTTCTCAAGGGCTATTCGATCGAGGTGATGCCGCGCACCGCCGAAAAGGTCGAGAGTTTCCGCGACCTGTTGCCCGCCGGAACCCGCGTCTACATTGCCCATATCGAAGGCACGCCGATCGAGGATATGGTGGCGACCGCCCGGCGGCTCCATGCCGAGGGTTATCCGGTCATGCCGCATTTCCCGGCACGCATCATCAAGGACAAGGCGACGCTTGCCGACTGGATCGCGCGCTACAAGGGTGAAGCGGATGTGAAGCAGGCGCTTTTGCTTGGCGGTGGTGTCTCGACCCCGGCCGGCGCGTTCGACAGTTCGATGCAACTGATCGAGACCGGCCTGTTCGACGGGTTCGAGCGTCTCCATGTCGCCGGGCACCCGGAGGGCAACAAGGACATCGACCTCGACGGATCGGACCGGATCGTGATGGACGCGCTGCGCTGGAAGCAGGCGTTCAGCGCCCGGACCGATGCCAGAATGGCAATCGCGACGCAGTTCTGCTTCGAGGCGAAGCCGGCCATCGCCTGGGTCAACCGTCTCAAGGCCGAGGGCATCGACCTGCCGGTCCATATCGGCATCGCCGGGCCGGCGAAGCTACAGACCCTGATCAAGTTCGCCATCGCCTGCGGCGTCGGGCCGTCGCTGAAGGTGCTGCAGAAGCGCGCGATGGACGTGACCAAGCTGCTTCTGCCTTATGAGCCGGGTGAGGTCGTCGCCGAACTTGCGGCGCACAAGGCGGCCAACCCGGATTTCGGGATCGAATCTGTGCACTTCTTCCCGCTCGGCGGGATCAAGACCAACGCGACCTGGGCCATTGACCATGGCGGCGCATCGGCCAAACCGGCAGCGGCCTGAACCGGTCGCATGGCGAAGGCGGCGCTTCTTTTCGATCTGGACGGCACCATGCTGGTGACCGATCCGATCCACATGGCGGTCTTCGCCGACCTCATGGCGCCGCGCGGCATCACCGTGGACGCGGCGTTCTACATGCGCCATGTCCACGGCCGCCTGAACGTCGATTTCTTCGCCGAGTTCCTGCCGGACGAGCCTGATCCGCAGGCCCTGTCGGATGCCAAGGAAGCCGCGTTCCGCAGCCGTCTGCCGCGCCCATTTCCGGCGATGCCGGGCGTGATGGCGGTCCTTGATCAGGCGCGTGCGCTGGCCGTGCCGATGGCCGTCGTCACCAACGCCAAGCGCGACAATGCCGAGGCGATGCTGGGTGCCATTGGCGCGAGCGACTACTTCGATGTGATCGTGTCGGGCGAGGAATGCGCGCGTGGCAAGCCAGCGCCCGATCCCTATCTTGAGGCGATGCGCCTGCTCGGCGCCGCGCCCGACCGTGCCATCGCGTTCGAGGACAGTCCCGCCGGCATCCGCTCGGCGCGCGCCGCCGGGGCCTATACCGTGGCGGTACGCTCATCGCTCGATGACGCCACGCTGCGCGCGGCAGGCGCCGACCTCACCATTCAGGATTTCACCGACCCCGCGCTGCCCGCGATCGTGCAGCGCCTGACAGGAGTACCCGCATGACCCGTACCGTCCTCGAGTCCAAGACGAAAACCGTCGTCATCGGCTTTGATGAGCCGTTCTGCGTGATCGGCGAACGGATCAATCCGACCGGCCGCAAGAAGCTTGCCGCCGAGCTTGAGGCGGGCGATTTCTCGACCGTCGAGAAGGACGCGCTGGAACAGGTCGCCTGCGGCGCGATGGTTCTCGATGTCAACGCGGGCGTCGTCTACAACTCCAACCCCAACCCGAACGAGACCGAACCGCCGCTGATGCGGCGCATGATCGAGCTGGTGCAGGCGCTCGTGGAGGTGCCGCTCTGCATCGACAGCTCGGTTCCCGGCGCGCTGAAGGCCGGGCTCGAATCCTGCCAGGGCCGGCCGCTCCTCAACTCGGTCACGGGCGAGGAGGACCGACTGGAACTGGTGCTGCCGCTGGTCAAGAAATACAATGTGCCGGTGGTGGCGATCTCGAACGACGATACCGGCATCTCGATGGACCCCGAGGTGCGCTTTGCTGTGGCCAAGAAGATCGTCCAGCGCGCCGCCGACTTCGGCATCCCGGCGCATGACATCGTCGTCGATCCGCTGGTGATGCCGGTCGGCGCGCTGGCCACCGCGGGACAGCAGGTCTTCACTCTGGTCCGCCGCCTGCGCGAGGAACTCGGCTGCAACACCACCTGCGGCGCCTCCAACATCTCTTTCGGCCTGCCGCACCGGCACGGCATCAACGCCGCCTTCCTGCCGATGGCGATCGGCGCCGGCATGACCTCGGCAATCATGAACCCGGTGCGTCAGGTCGAGATGGAAGCGATCCGCGCGGCGAACTTCCTGATGAGCCACGATCCCAACGGCGGCGAGTGGATCCGCTTTGCCAAGGTCATCGACGCCGTCGAGGGCGGGATGAGCTTTGCCGACGCCTCGGCGGCCCAGACCGGTGCCGCCTCCGGCCGCCGCGGTGGGC
>JBGSNN010000345.1:0-2280 GCA_041739655.1 Albidovulum sp.
CCGATCTCGACGGCGCCCTATGACGCCGTCCTCATCCCGACTTCGGCGATCCTGCCGCCCGACGCCGCGCGGCTTCTCGCCGATGCCGATTTCTTCACCTCCGAGAACCTTCTTGCACTCAGGAATACCCGCATCGGCAACCTCATGGGCCTGTGCGCGCTGACGCTGCCCACCGGAACGCCGTCCTGCGGCATCATGCTGATGGGCCGGCCCGGCGGCGAGGGCGCGCTGCTGCGCATCGGTGCGGCCGCCGAAAAGGCGCTGTCCTGAGGGCGGAAATGCCACAATCGTCGCGTTCAACCGCCCGAAACCCATCGCTTTTTCTGGACCCCGGCCCTTCGTCTCGCTAGTCTGACGCATATACGGGGCGAAACGACCCCGATGATCGAGGCAGACATGGCATTTCCCGAGCGGTTCTCGAACCTGCCTGAATACGCATTTCCGCGCTTGCGGACGCTTCTCGACGTCCATGAGCCGGGCGGCGATCCGATTGCCATGACCATTGGCGAGCCGCGCCACCCGATCCCGGATTTCGTGGCGCCGATCCTGGCCGGACATGTCGCTGAATTCGGCCAGTATCCCCCGAACGAAGGCGCGCCCGGCCTTCTCGCCGCGATCTGCGGCTGGCTCCGGCTGCGCTACGGGGTCGAGATCGCGCCCGAGCGGGTCATGGTGCTGAACGGCACGCGCGAAGGGCTCTTCGACGCCTGTCTCGCGCTCTGCCCCGAGGTCAAGCGCGGGCGCCAGCCGGTGGTCCTCATGCCGAACCCGTTCTATCAGGTCTATGCCGCCTCGGCCCTCGCCGTCGGCGCGGAGCCGGTCTATGTCCCGGCCGATGCCGCCAATGGCTTTCTGCCGGACTATGCCGCGCTGCCGCCCGATCTGCTCGATCGTGTCGGCATTGCCTATCTCTGCTCGCCCGCCAACCCGCAGGGCTCCGTCGCCTCGCGCGACTATCTCGCAACCCTGCTGCGCCTGGCCGAAAAATACGATTTCACCGTTCTCGCCGACGAATGCTATTCCGAGATCTGGCGCAGCCAGCCGCCCACCGGCGCGCTGGAAGTCGCCGACGACCTCGGTCTCGACCCCGAGCGGCTCGCGGTCTTTCATTCGCTCTCCAAGCGCTCGAACCTGCCGGGCCTGCGCTCGGGCTTTGTCGCCGGCGGACGCGACAGCATCGCCCGGTTCCGCCAGCTTCGCGCTTATGGCGGTGCGCCGGTGCCGCTGCCGCTTCAGCGTGTCTCCGAACGCGCCTGGGGCGATGAGGCGCATGTCGTCGCGAACCGCGCGCTCTATCAGGAGAAGTTCCGCATTGCCGACAAGATTTTCGCCGGGCTTCAGGGCTATGAAGGCCCCGAGGGCGGCTTCTTCCTCTGGCTTCCGGTCAGTGACGGCGAAACCGCCGCGCTGACACTCTGGCGCAAGACCGGGGTGCGGGTCCTGCCCGGCGCCTATCTCTCGCGCGAGGTCGCGGGCTACAATCCGGGCAAGGGTTATATCCGGGTCGCGATGGTGGCCCCAAAAGAAGAAATGCGGCGCGGTCTCACCCAGATCCGCGACTGCCTCTACGGTTAGGGACGAGGGTCTATGGCTTCTTATCAGGCACGGCAACGCGATCCGCTTCTGGATCAGAACATGCAGGCGGCGATCGAACGGCGCGGGAAAGAGCTTCTGGGCACGGTCCTTGTCGTTCTCGCGGTGATGACGGCGCTGATGCTCGTCAGCTATTCGCCCGACGATCCAAGCTGGCTCGCCTCGACCGATGCCCCGGCGCAGAACCTCCTGGGCCGATTTGGCGCCGCGCTCGCCTCGCCCTTGTTCGTCATCGCGGGCAAGGGCGCCTGGATGATCGCGGTGATCTTCGCCGCCTGGGGCATCCGCTTCATCACCCATCAGGGTGAGGACCGTGCCGCCAGCCGTGTCATCTTCGCGCCGATCGCGGTCGCCATGATCTCGGTCTATGCCTCGACCCTCGTCGCCGGGCCGGGTTGGGTCCACAGCTTCGGGCTTGGTGGCCTCTTCGGCGATACCGTCCTCGGCGCGCTTCTCGGCGTGCTGCCGGTCGGTGCGACACTCGGCCTCAAGGTCCTCTCCTTCCTCGTCGGCATCGGCGCCGTGGCGACCGCGCTCTTCATCCTTGGCTTCGATGGCCGCGAATTGCGGGTGATCGGGCATTTCCTCCTCGTCGGCACCATTGTGGCCTATGACGCGGCCCTGCGCCTGCTTGGCCGTGGCGCGCATGTCTCGCTGCAAGGGGCGCAGGCGTTGCAGCAGCGCGGC
>JBGSNN010000359.1:0-2973 GCA_041739655.1 Albidovulum sp.
CCGATCTCCGCGCGCGCGCGGCAGGATAACGACACCCGCAGCCGCACCGCCCGGCACCAGATCAAAATCAGGAACCACCCGAAGACCGCGCGCGGCCAGCGCGTCATGCTCGGGGCGGAAGCCCTGCACGATCACGACACGGTCCGGCGGCAGGGCGGAAAGATCATCCGCCGCCCGCGCGCCGCTGACAACAATGGGGCCGGTCCCGGACGGCAAGGCGGCGCCCGCAAGCGCAAGAGTGAGGCGTGGAGAGGACATGGCGCGGCCGGGCGGCGGCCCCTATTCCTTTTCCATGGTGCATTGCAGCGGATGCTGATGGCGGCGCGAGAAATCCATCACCTGCGCCACCTTCGTCTCGGCCACCTCGAAGGAAAACACCCCGACCACGGCGAGGCCCTTCTTGTGAACCGTCAGCATCACATCGAACGCCTGCGCATGGGTCAATCCGAAGAACCGCTCAAGAATATGCACGACGAACTCCATCGGTGTGTAATCGTCATTCAGCAGGAGCACCTTGTAAAGCGGTGGCCGCTGGGTCTTGGCGCGCGTCTTGGTGATGACCGAGGTATCCGGATCATTGCCGTCTTTGCGGTCCGACATCTGTAGCGGGTGCAAGGGCAAGTCAGGAAACTCCAGAAGTGGCGGCAGGGATTCGCGAGGATCGGATAGGCTTCACAATATAGGGTCAAAGGCCTGAGAGAAAAGAGTTCCGTTGCATCAGGATTGCAACCGCCGACGACGCGGGTGACACTGCAGCCGGAAGTCAGCCTGATGAGATCGCGATGTCCACCCTCGCCGCCATTGCCTTCGACGCCGACGACACGCTTTGGCACAATGAGCGTTTCTTCCGCATGACGCACGATCACTTCACCTCGCTGCTGGCCGACTACGCGGGCCGCGACCATCTGGAAGATCGCCTGCTGGAGGCCGAGCGGCGCAACGTCGGGCGCTACGGCTTCGGCATCAAGGGCTTCGTTCTCTCGATGATCGAGACTGCGCTCGAAGTGACGGAGCATCGCGTGTCCGGCCGCATCATCGGTGAGCTCATCGCGGCGGGGCAGGACATGCTGGCCCATCCGATCGAGCTTTTGCCCCACGCGCGCGAGGTTCTTGAAGATCTGCGCGGGCACTATCCGCTGTTCGTCATCACCAAGGGCGACCTGATGGATCAGGAGCGCAAGATCGCCCAATCGGGTCTCGGCGAGATGTTCGATGGGGTCGAGATCGTGTCCGACAAGTCGCCTGCCGCCTATCACGAGATCTTCCGCCGACGGGGCATCCCGTCCGGCTCTGCGATGATGGTCGGAAACTCGCTCAGATCCGACGTGCTGCCGGTCCTGAGACTCGGCGGCTGGGGCATTCACGTCCCGCATGACCTGACCTGGGCACTGGAACACGAGCCCGAGCCCACGGCGGCGCCCCGTTTCCGGAAGATCGACGATCTGGGGCAACTGTCGCACCTGATCGCGGGGATAGACGCCGGGCCGGACTGAAAGTCTTGTGGCATGGCCAGATGCAGCGCCCAGATATAGCCCCTCGATGTACGAGGGTGCTGTAGGAGCACGCCGCAACTGTTTTCAAAACAAGGTGTTTTCGACACCGGGTCGCTGTGCTATCGTAATTTCAAATCACAAAAACCCTGGCGCAAGATCGGGGTCACGAGGCAGGAAAAAAGGTGAGACAGGTGTTTGCTTGTCCAGGGCAGTGCGTCCATCGCATTCGTATATGTGCGGCAGTTTGTCTGGCGCTGCTGCTGGTTCCCGTATGGGCTCTGGCCGCGCCCTATGCCGACCTTGTAATGGACATGCGCACCGGAGAGGTGCTCCGCTCTGAAAATGCGGATACCCGGCTTCACCCCGCCTCGTTGACCAAGATGATGACGCTTTACATCGCTTTCGAGGCGATCGAGCGCGGCGAGATTTCGCTCGACAGCAAGGTCACGATTTCAAAACATGCGGCCTCCATGCCGCCGTCGAAGCTCGGCCTGCGCGCAGGGCAGACCATAGCACTGCGCTATCTGATCCGCGCCGCCGCGATCAAATCCGCCAACGACGCCGCAACGGCCATCGGCGAGGCGATCGAAGGCTCGGAATCCGCTTTTGCGAAACGCATGAACCGCACCGCAAAGGCCTTGGGGATGACGCGGTCGACCTTCGCGAACGCGAATGGCCTGACCGCGAAGGGGCATCTGTCAACGGCGCGCGACATGGTCACGCTGGGGCGGCATCTGTTCTACGATTTTCCACAGTACTACAACCTTTTCTCGCGCCGCACTGCCGATGCCGGCATCGCGCAGGTGAACTCGACCAACCGTCGCTTCCTTGATGCCTATGAGGGCGCCGACGGGATCAAGACCGGCTACACCAACGCAGCAGGCTTCAACCTTGTCGCGTCCGCCCAGCGCGGCAACAAGCGCATCATCGCATCGGTCTTCGGTGGTCAGTCCACCGCACAGCGAAATGCCCGTATGGCGCAGCTTCTGGACATGGGCTTTGGCAAGGCGCCGAACCGCGCCACGGTGCAGAAGCCGGCGCAGCCCGTCTATGTCGCCAAGGCACCCGAGGATTTGACGCCAGATCCCGCCTTTGACAGCGATGTGGCCGTCGCCGCCGCGCTGGCCGAAGGGCCTGTGGCGTCGGGCAAGACCTTGCGTCTGAACGTCGCCGTGGCGAAAAGCCCGCGCCCAAGGGCCCGGCCGCTTCCGGGGGCAACGCCGGCAGAAGAAAACCCGGCACCGCTGGACGAGATGCTTCTCGCCTCCATGCAGGACGATATCGCGGCCGCACTGGCCGAAGCCCAGGCAACCCTCGGGGCCGAAACCGAAGGCGAGGACGGCGAACCGGTCGCTACCGCCACCGAACCCGAAGCGCGCGCCCAGACCGGCGCCGCTTTCGCACAGACCACGGAACCGCAACCCGAAACGCTGAAGCTTGCGGCCGAGACTGCCGCCCCCGTCGCACTGGCCGATGCCGG
>JBGSNN010000379.1:0-4384 GCA_041739655.1 Albidovulum sp.
CCCGGTGCCCGCTTGCCGGCCCGCCCCGGCCCGTCGCTTGCGCGCCGGGCGTTCGGGCTGAAAACGCTCCACCGGAGCGTTTTCTTTACGCCCTCACCCCCGAAAACCGCCTGGCCCAGTCCTCGCGCTCCTCGTCGGCGATCTTGGCGAAGAGGACCTCGGGGGTCTCGAACGGGCGGCCGGGGGCAAGCGCCGTCAGCGCCGCGGCGACGGGGCCGGGCCAGGTCTTGTCCGCGCAGGTCATCGCGGCGAGCATCTTGGCCGAGGCGTCGGGGATGAAGGGCGCGCTGAGGATCGCGTAGAGCCGGATGAGGTTGAGGCCGAGCCGGACCATGGCGGCGGCGGCCTCCGGGTCGGTCTTGTGGACGGTCCAGGGGGCAGCGGATTGCAGGTATTCGTTGCCGAGCGTCCAGATGGTGCGGAGTTCCGTGGCCGCCTTGCGGATCTCCATTGCCTCCATGTGGGCTTCATAGGCGCGGGTGCGGGTTTCAAGCTCTGCGATCAGCGCCTCGGCCCGGTCGTCGAGGCTGCCGCCTGCCGGAACTTCCTCGCCGTATTTCGCCCGGCAGAACTTGGTGATGCGGCTGACGAAGTTGCCGAGCACATCGGCGAGGTCCTTGTTCACCGAAGTCTGGAAGTTTTCCCAGGTGAACTCGCTGTCGGCATTTTCCGGCGCGTGGGAGAGAAGCCACCAGCGCCAGTAGTCGGCGGGCAGAATCGACAGCGCCTGATCCATGAAGACGCCGCGGCCCTGGCTGGTGGAGAACTGGCCGCCGTCATAGTTGAGGTAGTTGAAGCTCTTGATGTAATCGACGAGCTTCCAGGACTCGCGTGAGCCCATGATCGTTGCGGGGAAGGACAGCGTGTGGAAGGGCACGTTGTCCTTGCCCATGAATTGCACATAGCGCACATCCGCCGCACCCTTGTCAGTGCGCCACCAGCGCTCCCATGCAGAATCCTGCTGTCCGGTCGCATCCGCCCATTCGGCGGTGGCGGCAATGTATTCGATCGGCGCGTCGAACCAGACGTAGAAGACCTTGCCTTCCATCCCCTGCCACGGTGCGCCCGGAAACTGCACCGGCACGCCCCAGGCAAGGTCACGGGTGATGCCGCGGTCCTGCAAGCCTTCGCCGTCATTCAGCCATTTCTTCGCGATCGAGCTGGTGAGCACCGGCCAGTCGGTCTTGCTGTCGATCCAGGCCGCGATCTCGCCCTTCAGCGACCGCTGCCTGAGGTAGAGGTGCCGGGTCTCGCGCACCTCAAGATCGGTCGAGCCTGAGATGGCGGAGCGCGGGTTGATGAGGTCGGTCGGGTCGAGCTGCTTGGTGCAGTTTTCGCACTGGTCGCCGCGCGCCTTGTCATAGCCGCAGTTGGGGCAGGTACCCTCAATGTAGCGGTCGGGCAGGAAGCGGTTGTCGGTGACCGAGAAGACCTGCTTTTCCGCCACTTCCTCGATGAAGCCGTTCTCGCCGAGCATCTTCGCGAAATGCTGCGTCAGCGCGCGGTTGCGGGCCGAGGAGGAGCGGCCGAAATGATCGAAGGAGAGGCGGAAGCCCTGCGCCAGCCCGGCCTGCACGCCATGCATCTCGGCACAGTAGTCGGCGACCGGCTTGCCGGCCTTCGCGGCGGCAAGCTCGGCCGGGGTGCCGTGTTCGTCGGTGGCGCAGATGAACATGACTTCATGGCCGCGGGCACGCATGTAGCGGGCATAGAGGTCGGCCGGAAGCTGGCTGCCGACGAGGTTGCCGAGGTGCTTGATCCCGTTGATATAGGGGATTGCCGAGGTGATCAGTATCCGGGCCATGTCCGCACCTTTGCTGTCCGTCGGGCGCGATTTACCGGCTTTGCGCGGCAAGGGCCAGAGGCTTTGCCACGGCTCGTCCGGAGGCGCGGCGCGGTCGGGCCGCGGGGACGCGACGGCTCAGCCGAAGATCATGCGGGCGAGGGTGCCATCGCGGGCGATCAGGCTGCGTTTCAGCGCCCCCGCGACATGCAGGCCGACGAGCGCCAGAAGCGTCCACGTCAGAATGCGGTGAAGGCGCTGCAGGGCCGCCTCCCAGGCTTCGGAGACGGGCGCGATTCCGGGCAGCGTCAGGCTGTTGAAGATGAGCACATCAAGCCCGGTGGCAGAGGCATAGGCCCATCCGGAAACCGGCACGGCGAACATCAGGACATAGAGGGCGCGGTGGGTCGAGCGGGCAAGCGCCATTTCCCACCGCGCGGGACCGGGAAGCGGGCCGGGCGGCGGGGTCCGGATGCGCCAGACGAGGCGGATCAGGGCGAGCGTCAGCAGGCAGATGCCGATCGTCTTATGCAGACCGAAGAGCCAGAGATTGGCCAACCCGACCTCCATTCGCGCGATATAGGCGCCAAGCGCGAAGGTGCCGAGGATGCCCGCGGCCATCAGCCAGTGCAGGAGCCGCGTCACGACGCCGAAGCCTTGCGGCGGCGACCGCATCTCAGCCCTCCTGATCGACACGGGCGAGGATGTCGAGCCGGACCTCGTCATCCACCATGTCGGCCCATCCCGTCGCGCCGAAGTCGCTGCGCTTGACACTGCCGGTCAGGCGGATCGACAGATGCGACAGATCGCCAGCGGCGGACCCGCTTTGCCGGTAGATCGCGGCATCAAGCACGATCGGCCGTGTGACGCCGCGGATCGTGATATTGCCGGCGACCCTGGCTCCGTCGCCGTTGCGCGTGACTGCGGTGCTCTGGAAGATGATCTCCGGATGGCTCCCCGCATCAAGGACCTTCGGCCCCTTGAGCGCCTGCGCGGCAAAGGGAAAGCTGGCGTTCGCGGCAGAGACATCGAGCCGGACCGCGACACGGCAATTGGCGACATCGGCGAAATCGAGGATCACATCGGCGGCGCTGACCGGCATCTCGCCGGTGATCTTGTCCGGGCCGAAATCAGTCTCGAACCGGACGGTGGAGCGGGCGGCGTCGAGGGTGTAACTCAAGGCGGCGGCCCGCGCTGGGGTGACGAAGCCAAAACCCGCCGCGCGGCCAAGGGCAAGCGTGGCGGCGGCAACGACGATAAGGCGGCGGCGGTCTATGCGGCGCATGAGATAATTTGCCTTCCGGCACCTGGGGCTGCCCCGCAGCATACGCCTCTGATATCTGCGCGGCACCATCATATCTGCGTGACGCCGGCGGCCTCAGACCTTTGCCGTCGTCGCGTCGGACCTTGGTCTGAAGGCACCTGACGGCGGTTTCCGCGTTGGTCGGCCGCCCGGCGCGGTTTGTGCCCTTGCCGTCGGCGCCGGGGCCGCTAGGCTTTGCACGGACAACGGAAAGCGGACAGCATGCAGCAAAGAACCATCGGGGCAAGCGACCTCAAGGTCTCGGCCCTCTGCCTCGGCACCATGACCTTCGGCAATCAGACACCGGAGGCCGAGGCGCATCGGCAGATCGAACTGGCCGCAGAGCACGGCATAAACTTCATGGACACGGCAGAGATGTATCCGGTCAATCCGGTCCGGGCCGAGACCGTGGGCGTGACCGAACGGATCATCGGCGCCTGGCTACGCAAGTCGGGGCGGCGCAGCGACTGGGTTATTGCTACCAAGATCGCCGGCGCGGGCAGTCAGTCGCGCGGCGGCGAGCCGATCACCGCGGCGTCGATCCGCCGCGCGCTGGAGGCGTCGCTGACGCGGCTTGGCACCGAGTATGTCGATCTCTATCAGCTTCACTGGCCGAACCGGGGCAGCTACATGTTCCGGCAGAACTGGCGCTTCGATCCGTCGAAACAGGACCGCGCCGCGGTTCTGGCGAACATGGCAGAGTGCCTTGCGGCGCTGGGCGCGTTGCAGGCAGAGGGCAAGATCCGCCACTGGGGTCTCTCGAACGAAAGCGCCTGGGGGATGGCGCAGTGGATCCGGCTGGCCGAGGCCGGCGTCGGGCCGCGTCCGGTCAGCGTGCAGAACGAATATTCGCTGCTTTGCCGTCTCTACGACACCGACCTTGCAGAGCTCGGCCACAACGAGAAGGTCACGCTGCTGGCATTTTCCCCGCTCGCGGCGGGGCTGCTGAGCGGCAAGTACCGCGGCGACGTGACGCCCGAAGGCTCGCGCCGCGTGAACCAGCCGGACCTCAACGGCCGCATCAATCCGCGCTCCATGGCGGCGGTGGACACCTATGCCGAGATTGCCGGGAAAGCTGGGCTCGATCCGGCGCAGATGGCGCTTGCCTGGACGCTGACGCGGCCGTTTCCGATCCTGCCGATCCTTGGGGCGACGCGCCTCGCGCATCTCAAGACCGCCCTTGGGGCTGCCGATCTGGTGCTGCCGCAGGAGGTGCTGGACGCGATCTTGGCGGCGCATCGGGCGCATCCGATGCCCTATTGACGTGCCCCGGCGGCAGGCGTGCGGCGCAGCGCCGA
>JBGSNN010000415.1:0-2859 GCA_041739655.1 Albidovulum sp.
CCGATCTATCGCGGCGAGCCCCGATGCGGCAGGGCACATGCGGCTGCACCCGACCTTCGGGCTTTGGCCCACGGCGGCGCGCGAGGACCTGCGGGCGCGACTTGCTTCGGGTGAGCGGAAGCTGACGCTCTGGGCGCGCGATCTGGGCGCGGGTGTGGCCGAGTTTGCGGCCAACCCCCGCGATCCCTTCTTCAACATCAACACGCCCGAAGACCTCGCCGCTGCCGCCCGGATCGCGGCACCATGAGCACAACCGATCACCCCTTCGATACCTTCGTCATCGTTGACTGGTCCGGCGGCAAGGACACCGGGCGCAGGCCGCGCAAGGACGCGATCTGGGCCGGTCTGGTGCGGAACGGGCAGGCGGAGGAGCCGACCTATCTGCGCAACCGGCAGGCGGCAGAGGAGTTTCTCGCCGGGCTCTTTCGCGAGGAACTTGCAGCCGGGCGGCGAGTCTTTGCGGGGTTCGATTTCCCCTTTGGCTATCCGCGCGGATTTTCCTTGGCGGCGACCGGGCGCGCCGACCCCCTGGCGCTTTGGGCGTGGTATGCGCAGGAGCTTGAGGATGGTCCGGCGGGCAACAACCGCTTCGATCTTGCCGGTCGGCTGAACCGGATCTTTCCCGGGAAAGGTCCATTCTGGTTCAACGGTCTCAGGCGGGATATTCCCGGTCTGCCGCGCAAGGGCAGCGACCGCGATGGGCTGCACGGCATGGCGGAAAAGCGTCTCTGCGAGCGTCTCGCCAAGGGCGCGTTCACCTGCTGGCAGATGGGCGGTGCCGGGGCCGTGGGCGGGCAGGTCATGACCGGCATGGCCAGCCTGGCGCGGCTTCGCGCGGCCTTCCCCGACAAGATTGCAGTATGGCCGTTCGAGGTGCTCGCCCGCCCCATTGCCCTGGTCGAGGTCTGGCCCTCGCTTCACGCGGACGAGATCGCCGCGCTGCGGGGCGACGGCGAAATCAAGGACCGGGCGCAGGTGCGGGTCCTTGCCGATCGCATTGCGGCCATGGCCGCACGCGGCGATCTTGACGCGGCGCTGGCGGAGGTGCCCGAAAGCGCGCGGTCGGAGGAGGGCTGGATCTTTGGCCTTCCGGCCGCCGCTCAGTCCGATTGCGGCGCGTCCCCACGACGGATGAAGTAGGCCGTCGCCGCGCCGTCGCCGCTGGTGGCAAGAAGGTCATGCCCGGCTTCGCGGCAGAAGTGCGGGACATCGACGATCGCGGCGGGGTCGGTGGCGCGGAGCCGCAGGATCGCGCCCGGCGCCATCGCCAGAAGCCGCTTGCGTGCCCTCAGTACCGGCAGCGGGCAGATCATCCCGCGCGCATCGATATCCTGGTCCCAGTCCATGACGCTGCGATAGGCAATAGCGCCTTGCCTGTCCATCGTGACGGCGCAAAAAAAGTGAACTGAACGGTTTACTTTTAACTGTGCTATCGTTTAGTGAGTTTCGACGATTCACCGCCCGAGGTCCGACCATGTTCCGGCTTGCACCCCCCGCGCTTCTGGCCGCCTTGCTGTCGGGCGCCGCCGCCTTGGCGCAATCCCCCGACGCGCCGCTCGCCGTCGAAATTGTCGTCGCCCATGCCGAAATCCAGACACGGGACTATTCGCTCACCGGCGAATTGCGTGCCCGCGACAGCGTCGGGGCGGCCTTTCCGATTGCGGGCCAGATCGCCGAGATGCGTGTGGAGCAGGGCCAGAAGGTCGCCGCCGGGATGGTTCTGGCGCGGATGGAATCGGTGCAGCAGCAGCAGGCGCTTCGCGCCGCCGAGGCCGGTCTCGGCACCGCAGAAGCGGATCATCGCCAGGCCATGGAGGATCTGCGTCGGGCCGAGACCCTGCTCGCCCGCGGAGCCACCACGCGGGCCGCGCGGGATGCCGCCGAGGACAAGGTGCAGATCACGGCCGGGGCGTATGCCCAGGCGTTGGCCGATCTCGACCGCGCCAGGAAGGCGCTGAGCGATACCGACCTGACCGCGCCCGCCGATGCAACCGTCACCGAACGCATGGCCGAGGTCGGGCAGGTCGTCGGGGCGGCTGAGCCGGTCCTGCAACTTGCGCTGTCGGGCGGGATTGATGCGGTCTTCGACGTGCCTGAGGTGCTTCTCACCATGCCGTCCGGGGACAAGAAGCTCAGGCTGTCGCGGCTGTCTGATCCCGACAAAGGTTTTGACGGCCTGATCCACGAGGTCTCGCCGCTCGTCGATGCCATGACCGGCACCGTCGCGGTGACCGTTCGCATCCCCGCCCCCCCGCCCGACCTGACCTTTGGCGAGGCGGTGCGCGGCACGACGACAATCGCCGAATCCGCGAAGATCGTGCTGCCCTACACCGCGCTCTCCGCGACCACGGACGGGCCGGCTGTCTGGACCGTCGATGCGACAAGCGGAGCGGTGTCGCTGACACCGGTCGTGGTCGAGCGCTATGAGACCGGCCAGATCGTGCTGAGGGATGGCATCGAGGACGGCGACCGGATCGTCACGCGGGGGGCACAGCTGCTCTATCCGGGCCGTGTCGTGCGCGCCGTGGAGGTCACGCAATGACCCGCGCGCTCTTGCTCTTGCTCTGTCTGACGCTGCCTGCGGCTGCCGAGGATGCACCGCCCTCCGCAACCGCGCCGCGCCCGGTTGTCTCGATGATCGTCGATCTTCAGGACGAACTTGCCACCAGCTATGTCGGCACCGTCACCGCCAGGGTCGAGGTTGCGCTCGGCTTTCCGATGATCGGCACGATTGCCGAGCGCGCGGTGTCGCAAGGTGACATCGTGCGGGAAGGCGAGGTGCTGGCGCGGCTTGACCCCGAGGATCTCGACGCCGGGGTCCGCGCGGCCGAGGCCGGGGTTTCGGTCGCCGCGGCGCAG
>JBGSNN010000437.1:0-7290 GCA_041739655.1 Albidovulum sp.
GCAGGACGCGCCGCGCAAGGTCCGCCTCGGCCGCGCCGGGCAGCGACCCGGACAAGGTCGAGGCGGGAGAAAATCCGGCGGCCAGACGATACCCCGAGGACGCCTCATGTTCCGCAATCCCCTGATCCACAAGCAGATCGAGCGCTGCGCGCACAGGCGTGCGCGACACGTTGCAGGCGGTCGCCAGAACCTGTTCGGGAAGATGCGCTCCCGCCCCCATCCCGCGGGCGCGGACCAAGTCGAGGATGCGCTGCGCAAGCTCCAGATGGCTGGCGCGGGGCCGGGCCTTGCGGTTCGGACTGGCGGATCGTGCCATGTCGTATCTGCCCGTCACTGCTACCACACCGAGGCGGCAAGGTTTCTATTGACGTATTATTTTGCGCAATAATACTCTCTGGTCAAGGAAGTCGCCACACAAAGCGTGATTTGTGGGTGGATATGATAAAAAAAGACCATTCCGGAAGTCCAGCCAGAGAGGAAACGCCATGACCAACACCTCAGTTCCGCTACGTGCGCTTCTTGCAGGCGCCGCATTTTCACTTTCCGCCGCCCCCGCCCTTGCCCAGCTCGTGATCTCCAACTGGGACGGCTACATGGCCCCCGACGCGGTCGCGAACTTCTCGACCGAGACCGGCGAGGCGGCCGAGATGGTGGTGCACGCCACCAACGAGGAGATCATGGGCAAGATCCTCGCCTCGGGCGGCTTGGGGTTCGACGTGGCCTTCGTCTCCTCCCCCTTCGCTGAGGTGCTGAACAACCTCGGCCTGCTGGAGCCCATCGACCCGGCCAAGGTGCCGAACCTCGCCAACCTCTACCCCGAGGCGGCGAACCTGCCGCACGACCCGGGCAACGCCTTCTCGGTCCCCTATGCCTGGGGCACCACGGGGCTGTGCTACCGCTCCGACCTCGTTTCACCCGAGCCCGCCTCCTGGAACGACCTTCTGCACCCGACCGATGCGCTGTCGGGCAAGGTCACGCTTCTGGGAACCGACCGCTGGCTGCTCGCTGCTGGGTTCCTGGCCAAGGGCTACTCGGTCAACGAGACCGATCAAGCCAAGCTTGACGAGGTGGAGGCAGACCTGATCGCGGCGAAAAAGACCATGCTCGCCTTCGACGACACCACATTCTATTCAAAGCTCGTCTCGGGCGAGGCGACGCTTGTTCATGCCTGGGACGGCTGGTGCAACTACGGCATCGCGGAGAACCCGGACATCAAGTTCGCGATTCCTTCCGAGGGCTCCGACCTCTGGGTGGACACGATGGTGGTGCTGAAGGCGTCGAAGAACAAGGACGGGGCGTTCAAGTTCCTCAACTACATCCTCGATGCGGGCAACCACCGCTGGGCGGCCGAGAATATCCTCTACAAGGTTCCGAACCAGGCTGCGATGGAGGGGCTGTCGCCCGACCTGATCGCGCAGTTCCCGAACATGGGCATGACGCCCGCCGACCTCGTGAAG
The DNA here is from genome assembly GCA_041739655.1 of Albidovulum sp. Taxonomy (GTDB): domain Bacteria; phylum Pseudomonadota; class Alphaproteobacteria; order Rhodobacterales; family Rhodobacteraceae; genus Albidovulum. The sequence goes on from JBGSNN010000437.1 coordinate 1,458, forward strand.
CTCGAACAGCTGCGCGACGTGGGCGATGCGACGCGGGCCTATGCCAAGGCCGTCAGCGCGATCAAGGCGGCGAATTGAAGATAATGGGCGGGCCTTCGGACCCGCCCTTGCCCAACGGACCCGACAATTGACCCCTTCGAACGCACGCTCGACCGCCCTCATGGCTCCGGCGCTGGCTTGGCTGACGGCGCTCATGGTCATTCCCTGCGGGCTGATCCTGGCGCTCGGCTTCTTCCGGCGCGGGGTCTATGGCGGGATCGAATACACGTTCACGCTGGAAAACTTCGCTCTTCTCCTCGACCCGCTCTATGCCGGCATCTTCCTGACCTCGGCGCGGATCGCGGGGACGGCGACGCTGATCGCCGTCGTCATCGGCTACGGCGCCGCCTATGCCATCGCCGCGGCCCCCCGCCACCGCCAGCCACTTCTCCTCTTCCTTGCCGTGCTGCCCTTCTGGTCGAACTACCTGATCCGCACCTATGCCTGGATCGTTCTGCTGAACCGCGAGGGGTTGATCACGCAAGGGCTCAGGATGATCGGGTATGAGGGGGAGCCGCCGTCGCTTCTCTATACCGAGGGGGCGGTCATCACCGGCCTTGTCTACAACTACCTGCCCTTCGTTATCCTCGCCTGCTATGCGCCGCTAACGCGGTTGAACCCCGAACTGGCGGAAGCCTCGCGCGATCTGGGCGCCAGCGCGTTCACCACCTTTCGCCGCGTGGTCCTGCCGATGACGCTGCACGGGGCCGCCGCTGGCGCGGTCTTCGTCTTCGTCCTGTCGATCGGCAACTTCATCACCCCCGCGCTTCTCGGCGGCGGGCGGTTCCAGATGATCGGCAACCTCGTCTACGCGCAGTTCCTGACCGCGAACGACTGGCCCTTCGGGGCTGCCCTTTCCATGGCGCTGATCGCAGTCATGATGGGGCTTCTCACGCTTCAGGCCATGGCGGCCGACCGCGGCGCCGGTGAGCGACGGGAGGGCGCGGATGGCTGAGCGTTCCACCGCCGCCCGGCGTAGCCTGACGACCCTTCTGGCCCTCGTCCTCGCCTTCCTCTACCTGCCCATCGGCATTCTTGTGGCGCTTTCGTTCAACGAGGGCGGGATGCCCACCGCCTGGACCGGGTTTTCGGCGAAGTGGTATGGCGCGCTCCTCTCGAACGGCGACATCCTGTCGGCGGCGGGCAATACGCTGATCGTGGGCATCGTCTCCACCGTGATCGCCACCATCCTCGGCACGGCTCTTGCGCTCGGCATTGAAACCCGCCGCCGCAAGGGCCGCGCGATCGAGGCGCTGGTGTTTGCCCCCATGATCATTCCCGACATCGTGCTGGCCATCGCGCTCCTGTCGTTCTTCTCGCTCCTGAAGGTGCCGATGGGGCTTCATACGATCGTCGCGGCCCACGTCGTCTTTAACCTTGCCTTCGTCTCCGCCGTAGTGCGCGCACGCCTCAAGACCTTCGACTGGTCGGTGAACGAGGCGTCGGCCGACCTCGGCGCGTCCGCCCTCACCACCTTCCGCCGGGTGACGCTGCCGCTGATCCTGCCCGCGGTGATTGCCGGGGCGCTGCTTTCCTTCACGCTGTCGGTCGACGAATTCATCATCGCCTTCTTCACGGCAGGGGCGGGCCGCGCCTCCACCACGCTGCCGATGCAGATCTTCGCGATGATCCGCTTCGGCGTGACGCCCGAGATCAACGCGCTCGCGACGCTTGTCATGCTCGTCTCGGTCACCGCGCTGACACTTGCACAGCGGCTCAACAGGGGGGTGATCGCGCCGTGACGACGCTTCTTTCCATCGAGGGGGTAACCAAGCGCTTCGGCCGGGTAACGGCGGTCGATCGGCTCTCGCTCGACATCCGGGAAAACGAGTTCTTCGCGCTTCTGGGCGCTTCCGGTTCCGGAAAGACCACGCTGCTGCGCATGCTCGCCGGGTTCGAGACACCCGAGCAAGGGGCGATCCGGCTTGACGGTGCGGACATCGCGCGAGTGCCGCCGAACCGGCGCCCGGTCAACCTGATGTTCCAGTCCTATGCGCTTTTCCCACACATGACGGTCGCGGGAAACATCGCCTACGGGCTTGAAATGGAACGGCTTCCCCGCGCCGAGATCGCGGCCCGCGTGGACGAGATCATGGCAATCACCGAGCTTTCGCCGATGGCCGGGCGGAAGCCGGACCAGTTGTCGGGCGGACAGAAGCAACGCGTGGCGCTCGCCCGCGCGCTGGTCAAGCGGCCCCGGCTCCTGCTGCTTGACGAGCCCTTGGGCGCGCTTGACAAGAAACTCCGCGCGGCGATGCAGCTGGAACTGAAGCGCCTCCAGCACGAGGTCGGCATCACCTTCATCGTGGTCACTCACGATCAGGAAGAAGCGCTGGTCATGGCCGACCGCATCGCCATCCTGAAGGACGGACGGCTGTTGCAGGTCGGCACCCCGCACGAGGTCTACGAGGCCCCGGCAAGCCGCTATGCCGCCGATTTCATCGGCGTCATGAACTTCATCGAGGAAGATGGCTGCACCCTTGCCATCCGGCCCGAGCGCATCCGCCTGTTCCCCGAAGCCACCGACCGGACCGCGCAGGGCCGCGTCGCCGCGCGGGCCTATCACGGGCTTGACCTCATGCTGCATGTCGCCACGCCGCTATCGCCCCGCCCTCTCGTCGTCCGCCTGACCGCCGAGGCCGCCGACCGCCGCCCGGTGGCCGAGGGCGACACCGTCACGCTCGGCTGGAACCACGCCGACACCCGCACCTTCACCGAATAGGGAGACCGAGATGCCCCAAAAGACCTTCGCCTTCTTCCCCGAAGCGGCCTTTGGCCCCGCGCTCAACTCCGTCGGCATAGCGCAAGCGGTCGAGGCGCTTGGCCACAAGGCGGTGTTCCTGTCCGACCCGGGATTCGTCCCGGTCTACCAGGGCTACGGCTTCGAGGCGCATCCGGTGGCGCTTTCCGAACCGATGCCACCCGAACAGATGGCGAAGTTCTGGGAAGATTTCATCAACGGCCACATCCCCAACTTCCGCAAGTCGCCCTACGACCAGATCGACAACTACGTGAAGGATTGCTGGACCGCGATCGTCGACAGCGCCAAGTGGGCGCAGAAGGACCTGCCCGGCGTCCTGGCGCGCGTGACGCCCGACGTGATCGCGGTGGATAACGTCATCCTCTTCCCCGCAATCAAGCAATACGGCGTGCCCTGGGTACGCGTGATCTCGTGCTCGGAAAACGAGATCGAGGATGAGGGCATTCCGCCGCATCTGTCGGGCTGCGGCGAAAAGGATCACGCGTGCCATCAGGCCTTCCGCGACCGCTTCAACACGGTGATCAAGCCGATCCACGACGACTTCAACGCCTTCCTTCGCGATTGCGGCGAGGCACCCTATCCCATCGGCCAGTTCTTCGAAGCCTCGCCCTGGCTGAACCTGCTGCTCTACCCCGAGCCGGTGAAGTTCCAGCGCAACGAACCGCTCGACCCCGCGCGATTCCAGTACCTCGAAGGCTGCGTGCGCAAGGAGGCGCCCTACGAGGTTCCGACCTTCGCCAAGAACAACGACGGCCCGCTGATCTACGTCTCCTTCGGTTCGCTCGGCGCGGGGGATACGGATCTGTTGAAGCGCATCATCGCGGCGATCGGCGGCTCACGCTTCCGCGCGCTGGTCAATATCGGGGATTATGGAAGCGAATACAGTGACCTGCCCGGAAATGTTCACGTCTCGAACTGGTTCCCGCAACCGTCCGTCATCCCGCAGGTCGACGCGGTGATCCACCACGGCGGCAACAACTCCTTCACCGAATGCCTCTATTTCGGCAAACCCGCGATCATCATGCCCTATGTCTGGGACGGGCACGACAACGCGACGCGGGTGCAGGAAACGGGTCACGGCTTCAAGATGCCGCGCTATGACTGGACCGAGGCAGAGCTTCTGGCCAGGCTGGAAACCTGCATTTCCGACAAGGGGATGGCGGCGAAACTTGCAGTGACCTCGGCGCATATGCAGGGCCGGGACGGCCCCGCCAAGGCCGCGAAACTGCTGGTGGGGCTGGCAAGGTGAGCACCGCCCCGCACCTGCACGACGCCTCGACCAGCGCCGACCTCGTCGACTGGGGTGCGCAACCCGACGCGATCTCGGGGGCCTCGCACTCCTCCGGGCGGCTGGTCCACAAGGGGCCGGGCAACCGGCCCGAGGTCGGCATCTGGGTCTGCACGCCGGGGCGCTGGCGGCTCTCCATCCCGCGGGACGAGTTCTGCCACTTCGTCGCGGGGCGCGCGACCTATCGTTCCGACGAGGGTGAGGTGATCGAGATAACCCCCGGCACCGCCATCCTTTTCCCCGCCGGCTGGGCGGGGGAATGCGAGGTGCTTGAGACCCTGCGCAACACCTATTACCTGTCCGATCGGGAGGCGGAGAGATGACCACACCCAACTGGCCGAACGCAACCGATGTCGCGCTGGACGACTGGGGGCCCAGCGCCAACGTGATCGAGGGTGCGCCGCACCTTTTCGGCAAGGTGATGCACGCCAACCCCGACGGCAGCAGCGAATGCGGGCTCTGGTCCTGTACGCCGGGCAAGCGGCGGGTCACCATTGCGTCTGACGAGTTCTGCTATTTCGTCGCCGGGCGCGGCAGCTATGTTGCCGACGACGGGCAGGAGATTCCGATCGCGCCGGGCGGCATTGTCTATTTCCGCGCCGGCTGGAGCGGCACCTGCATCGTCACCGAGACCGTCATCAAGGCCTTCATGAGCCGATAGGAGAGACATGACCACCACACCATTGATGCGCAAGCCGCTGGAACAGACCGACCTTGTCGACTGGGGCGTGATCCCGACCATGTTGGAGGGGCAAAGCCGCACCTCGGGCCGGGTGATCCACAAGGGGCCGAACGGCGAAAGCGAATGCGGCCTATGGGTCTGCACGCCGGGCAAGTGGGTTTGCCACGTCACCCGCGATGAGTTCTGCCACTTCCTCGAAGGGCGCTGCACCTACGTTCACGACAGCGGGGAAGTGATTGAAATTACGCCGGATACCGCCGCCTTCTTCCCGCAGGACTGGAAAGGCGTCTGCACCGTCCACGAGACGATCAAGAAAGTCTACATGATCCGCTGAGGCGCGCATGACCTTCGATCCCGCCATCCCCGCCCTTTACCTTGCACCCGGCTTCCGGCCGCTGTCGGCCGCGCCCCGGCCGGTCGTAGACCCTGCGAGGCTGGAAGAGGTCGGGCGCATCGCCGAGACGACGTGGGAGGAGGCCGAGGCGGTCTTGCGCGCGGTGGGGGCCGCGCAAGGGGCATGGAAGCGGCTTGACGCCAAGTCGCGGGCGAAGGCGCTGCACGATCTGGCCAGCCGGATCGAGGCGGCGGACCATCGCCCCGCCGCGATCCTGATGAGCCGCGAGATGGGCAAGCCCTATCCCGAGGCCATCGGCGAGATCGCGAACTGCGCGCCGATCTTCCGCTACTACGCCGAAATGGCACGGGACGAGGCCGGCAAGGTCGCGGGCACAACGCAGGCCGGATCGTTCCAGCATGCGCGCTACGAACCCTATGGCGTGTCGGTCCACATCATGCCGTTCAACTTCCCCGTCCTGCTGATGTGCTGGACAGTTGCGGCTTCGCTTGCTGCGGGCAACGCCTGCGTGATCAAGCCGGCCCCGGCGACGACCCTTTCCACGCTCGAGTTCATGAAGATGTTCAGCGGCTTGCCGGAGGGTCTTGTCGCCTGCCTTCCGGGTGGCGCAGCACTGGCCGAGGCGCTGATTGCCTCGCCCCTGACCCATGCGGTGGCGTTCACTGGCTCCGTGGCGGCCGGGCGCGCGGTGGGGGCGGCGGCGGCAGG
>JBGSNN010000474.1:0-4046 GCA_041739655.1 Albidovulum sp.
ACGATCCATCCGGCGTTCTGGGCTTTGCTTTTGGCGAGGGCCACATTGGCCACAGTCCCGTCCCCAAAGAGGATCAATAGGGCTGTGCCAAGGATTTCACCACAGAAGGGAGTCATTGGGATTGCTTATCCAGGAATTCAGGGTACGGGCCGCGGGGAGTGTTGGGGGTAACTTGCGTCGCGTGGCAGCAGTTCCTGCCGCCATCAGTCCGAGCACCTCGTTCGGCAGATTTCGCGGTTCCTCAAGGCTGCCGACCCTATTGCCCGGTCGGTCCGGCAATACAGTAGAGGTATTTGCTGGAACGAATGAACAAGTCACCATCGCCGATCGCTGGCGTGGCACTGAAATCTCCGCTGTCGGCGGCGAATCGGTTTTCGGCGAGCAACTTGAATTCCGGCCCCACCGCATACACGAAGGCTTCACCGGAACGAGTCACGTAGAAGATCTTCCCGCCCGCCATGACAGGCGAAGCATAGTCTTGGCCGCCGCGACCGCCACGACGTCCCGGTCCACCTCCTTTGCCTCGCTCGGCTTCCGGCTTTGCTTCCGCAGGCGGCTCTTGCACGGGCGCGGCGGCAACGGCTGCCGCCGCATCGACGAGACCTGCGGGGAAGGTCGGCTCGTAGCCGCAGACCGGCTGCCGGTCGCGATTGAACCGCGGCACCCAGGTCGTCTGCCCCGCGAGGCCCGCACGCAGAAACACGCAGCCGTCACTGTCAACATACTGATTGCCGCCGTAGCCTGCCGGGGGAAGCTCTTTGGGCTCCATCCCCGGCGCAGCCTGTCCACCGCCCCCCGATAACGCCGTCACCAGAAGTGCTGCCGTGATTGCCGCAATAGCCCGCATTATGCGCCCCTGTTCCGTTCACGGCAGGATGCCAAAAACGCGCGCTTGCGTAAAGGGCTGATAGCCTATTTTGTGCCATACATGCGGTCACCCGCATCCCCTAGCCCAGGCACAATATATCCATGCTCATTGAGCCTTTCGTCCACAGCCGCTGTGACGATCGGCACGTCGGGATGCGCCTGTTTCATTCTGGCTATCCCTTCCGGCGCGGCCAGAAGGCACATGAACCGGATGTTCTTCGCGCCTGATTTCTTGAGCAGATCAACGGCCGCGACCGAAGAGTTCCCGGTCGCCAGCATCGGGTCGAGCGCGATCACGAGACGGTCGTCAAGGCCCGATGGCACCTTGTAGTAATACTGCACCGGCTGCAGCGTCTTTTCATCGCGATAAAGCCCCACGAACCCGACCCGGGCGGCGGGAATCAGCTCAAGCACCCCGTCGAGAAGGCCGTTTCCGGCCCGCAGGATCGAAATCAGGGCGAGCTTCTTGCCGTCGATCACCGGTGCATCCATCGCGCAGAGCGGGGTTTCGATCCGTTTCGTCGTCATCTCCATCTCGCGCGTGATCTCATAGGCCAGAAGCTGGCTGATCTCGCGCAGGAGGCGGCGGAAAGAGTTGGTCGAAGTGTCCTTTTCCCGCATCAGCGTCAGCTTGTGCTGGACGAGCGGGTGGGTCACGACGGTCAGATGCTCAAGCATGAGGAGTCTCCAGTTTCGTCAATATGTTGCTGCGCGTTGTTTCATCGCAGAAGGCGGCCTCGGCGGCGGTCGTGGCGATCCGGCGAAACATGTCCTCGTCCCAGCCGAAAGCCTCGGCCAGCGCCTCGTATTCGCGCATCATGCTGGTGTGAAAGAACGGCGGATCATCGGTAGAGATCGTGACAGAGACGCCTCTTTCCATAAGCTTCTCAATCGGATGTGCGCGCAAGTTCGGGTAGATCCCAAGGGCGATATTGGACCCCGGACAGACCTCAAGCACGATCTGACGCTCGGCCAGTTCCTCGACCAGCGCCAGATCCTCGATGGCGCGGACGCCGTGGCCGATCCGCTCGACGCCAAGGTCGTGGATGGCGTCGCGGACGCTCTCTGGCCCGCGCCATTCGCCCGCATGGCAGGTCAGCCGCAGGCCCGCCTCGCGCGCGCAGTCGAAGGACCAGACAAAATCGCCGGGCCGACCGATCTTCTCGTCCCCGGCGAGGCCAAACCCGACAATCCAGGGTCCGGCGGTCTCGGCGGCGCAGATCGCGGTCTCTCGCGCTTTCTCGGGGCCGAAATGGCGGATCGGCGTGACGATGCCGCGCAGCACGATCCCATCCTGACGTTCGGCTTCCTCTGCCGCCTCGCGGATCGCCTGCAAGTAGTCGCGCCACGCCGCAACATCGCGGCCGCCGCAGAAATCGGGGCTAAGGAAGCATTCCGAATAGATCACGCCAGAGGCGGCGCTTTGCTCAAGGACGGCGCGGGTCAGCCGATAGTAGTCCTGCGGCGTGGTCAGCACCGAGGTCGCCGCCTCATAAACCTTCAGGAAGTCCCAGAAGTCCTTGTAGGCATAGGCGCCTGCGGTATTGAAGATGCCCGAGATATCGACATGCTTCTCAGTCGCCAGGCCTCGGATGAAGGCAGGCGGGGCCGCGCCTTCCAGGTGAAGGTGAAGCTCGACCTTGGGCAGGGTCACAGAAAGCTCCTTCCCGTCCCCGCAGAGCGCAGGCCAAGATGCGCCGCGATCGAGGCCGCGACATCGGTGAAGGCGATCTGCCCGAGGCCGCCCGCCCCCGCCCCGGCACAGAGGACCGGAACCCGTTCGCGGGTGTGATCGCTGCCGACCCAGGTCGGATCGTTGCCGTGATCGGCCGTGAAGATCGCCAGATCCCCGGGCCGAAGGGCTGCAAGAAACGCCGCCACCCGGCCATCGAACCATTCGAGCGCACGCGCATAGCCGGACACGTCGCGGCGATGCCCATAGAGCGTGTCGAACTCAACGAAGTTCGCAAAGGTCAAGGAACCTTGTTCTGCATCCCCCGCCCACGCCATCAGATGTTCGAAAAGAACAGCGTCCGTTCCCTTCCTGACATCGTCGATACCGCGCATCGAGAAGATGTCGCCGATCTTCCCGATCGCATGGACCTTGCGCCCCGCGCCCTGCACCCAGTCGCAAAGTGTGGGCGACGGCGGGTCGATGGCATAGTCGTGCCGGTTGGCGGTGCGCCTGAAATTCCCCGGCTCCCCGACGAAGGGCCGTGCAATCACGCGACCAACCTTCATCGCATGAAGGCGCGGCGCGATGTCCTGGCACAGCTTCAGCAGACGGTCGAGGCCGAATGTCTCCTCATGCGCCGCAATCTGAAAGACGCTGTCGGCAGAGGTATAGCAGATCGGCCAGCCGGTCCGCATGTGTTCGGCGCAATGCTCCTCGATGATCGGCATGCCGGAGGCGTGGCAGTTGCCAAGCGTCCCCCCGGCCCCGCAGAGGCGCGCGACCTCATCCATCAGGTCCTGTGGAAAGGCCGGGACCCTTTCGGGAAAGTAGTGCCATTCCCAAGGCACCGGGACACCCGCAAGCTCCCAGTGACCCGAGGGCGTGTCCTTGCCGCGCGACACTTCGGTCGCCGCGCCCCAGCGCCCCTGCGGCCGCGCGTTGAACCCCGGCATTGCGGCACCAGAGGCCAGACGCACCGCGTCCCCAAGGCCCAAGGCGTCGAGATGGGGCATCTTCAACGGGCCGCTGCGTCCGTCTTCGGCACGCCCGGCAGCGCAGGCATCGGCGATATGTCCAAGTGTGCAGGCACCGGTGTCGGGCACCGCGCCGTTGAAGAACGTGTCGGCATCCGGCGCGCCGCCGGCGCCGACGCTGTCCATCACGATCAGGAAAGCACGGGTCACCTGCCGACCCGCCCATGGATCAGGGGTGGCTCGTCCGGTTCGGTCTCGACGATCCGGTAGGCGGCGACCACGGCCGCAAGCGCGGCGTCGGCATCCGCGTTGCTGGCCGCATGAACCCGCGCAATGGCTTCGCCCGCGGCCAGTGGTTCCCCGATCGGCATGAGGTCCGACAGCCCGACCGAAGGATTGATCTTGTCACCGCCCCTGAGCCGCCCGCCGCCGAGGTGCACAACCGCATGGCCAAGCGCCTCGGCGTCGATTTCGGCGACAAAGCCCGCGCGGGGGGCAGGCACGTCCCGCACCACCCGTGCCGCGGGAAG
>JBGSNN010000026.1:0-5356 GCA_041739655.1 Albidovulum sp.
AGATGGCCCCGCCGCAAGCAAGACCTCCGATCACGGGGCGCGGCCTAGCGCGGCGAAACCGCGCGCCGCAAGCCGGGCGTGCAGCGCCTCTGCCTCCGCGGCAAGTGCGACATCGTGGCTGCCGGCGGGCTTCTCGGTCACGGGCCGAAGCTCCTCGGACGCGGCGGGCGTAATCCCGATCCGCCTCGCCACGGCCTGCCAGACCGCCGGATCGCTGCTAAGCGCCTCATAGGGCACGAAGAGCACGTTCTCGGCCGACGCCTCGGCGCGGTCGAGCGCGGAATAGACCGAAATCCAGGCCTTCAGCCAATAGTCCAGCGTCATGGGATCGCCCTCGGGCCTGCCCTCGAAGAGGAACGGACGCTGCGTCGCGCCAAATTCATGGTGCCCGAGCCAGGTCATGTAGTCCTGCGTGAAGGCGTCGGCGTCGAGGAAGCGCTTGTGCTGTGACAGAAGGCTCGCGGCATGATCGAGGGGACGACGCAGCGGAACCAGAAATACTGCCTCGGACATCGCGGACGCCAATGCCGGAAGCCGCAGAATGTTGTTGTTGTTCTTCGACACATAGCGCGTCGTGCCGGTCTTGCGCATGACCAGCCGCATCAGGTCGCGGTAGCCCTTAATCAGGTCGGCATCCGGGACGTGGGGCGAAAGTCCGTCGTCAGCGATATACTCCCCGCCGGCGAACACCCGCCAGTAGATCTCGTCAAGTGCCTCTGGGCTTTGGGTGTCAACCTCGATCCCGTCACCATGCGCGCGCTCGGACTTCTTGCCGGGTTTCTGGCCCTTTCGGCTGACCTGTGCCCAGGTGTTTGGCGCCAGAACGAAGGGCATGTCAGCGTAGGTAAGCGACCCGAAATCCCCGGTCCGATGAATCTCGCGCATGAGGATCGTCGTTCCGGCGCGCGCCAGCCCGGTCACGAACACATGCCGTCCGGTATCGTCCGGCGCCGATTTCAGGAAACGGGCCCGCTCGAGATCGTGCAGCATCTCGGCAAGCGGCCCGAGCGCCAGCCGATGCAGGACCTTGTCGGTTGCGGAATAGTCCGAAGATGTTCCCGCCGCCTCGGGCTTCCGCACCCGCAGCATGATGTAGCCGATGGACACCACGCAAAGGACGAGGATCACAAGCGGCCTGAGAAGCGCCTCACCCCAGGCGGTGAAACCGCCCGGATAGACCAGCCCCAGCAGCGCCACCGGCAGAAGCGCAAGGCAAAGCATCACGAAGAAAAGGACCGAGCCCTTGCCGATGACAAGACTGTAGCGCGGCAGCACACGCTCCTTCCAGTGATCCGAAATCCGCTTGCTCAAGAGGACCTTGGAGGATTTCCGCGCGGTCGCCGTCACCCGCTTGATCGTCGGAATGAGCGGCAGGCGCAGGAACGCCTCGCTGGCGAGCACGCCCGCGGCCACGACGAAAAGCCAGAGGATCATCTTACTTGGACGTCTTGTCGCCCGAAGCGGTCTTTGCGGACTTGCCCTTGCCGCCCTTCAGCATCCGCTTGATCGGGTAGTAGACCACCGCAACGATGGCGAGGAGGATCGAGCCGAGAACGCCAAGGACCGCTGCAATCGCGCCCGCACCGACGCCCGGCCCGATATAGGCCATGGCCGCGACAGGCTGGAGTGCAAGGACCAGGGTGGCAATCATAAACGGTGTAAGTCTGCGCTGCATGAAATTCGACTCTCCGACACTTTGTGGGACCCGGCGAATATATCGGACCGAGTCTTGCTGCTGCACAATGGCAGAAAAACTTACCTTTGGCCAAGGGTTTGCGGCGCCTCAGCGCGCCGAGACGGCCGCCAGCCCCCTGTGCCGCGGATCAAAGGGCCTGGATCGCTTTCTTTGTTTCACGACTGCGCAAGGCGCTGACGACTCCAGCGTCGTTTGCGTCACTCAAGCCGCTTACGGAAACTGACGAGCCAGCCGGTGTCATCGGCATGATCGCCCGTCGCGTCAGGACCATAGATTCGGAACGGTTCGGTGCGAAACGCATCAATGTCTGCGGCAAGCGCGGCGAAACGCGCGGCGAACCCGCCCGCCTCATAGACTGCGGCATGGACCGTCAGTGCGAAAAGCGCACCCGGTGCCGCGATGCGCAAAAGCTCTTCGAAAACCTCGGGACCGACATGGCCCTCGGTGAAGGTGCCCGCACTGACGCATCCGGCATAAGCGCCATCGGGCAGAGGAAGTGGAAGCGTCAGGTCGGCCCGGATCGCGCGGCGGTAGACGCCCTTGGCCTCCGCCACCGTCAACATCTCGTCGGAAAGATCGATCGCATCGACCGGCCCGATCCCGTGCCGCATCAGCGCCTCCGCCACAAGTCCGGTTCCCGCACCGACATCGAGTACCGGACCCGAGCCACCCCGCGCAGCAAAGAGCCCGGCAACCGCCTCGGGGCTCTGGTACCCCATTTCAACGGCAAACTCCCGGTCGTAGCGCTGCGCCCAGTCGCGGTAGTACCGCAGAGAGTCCTCGGGCGTGCGTAGCGAATAGGCGGCGTCGAGTTCGTCATCCTGACCCATCATCGCCATATCGGGCCACGCTCGGGCGCTCTGGTCAAGACCATCCTTGCGCGAAGGCTTGCGCCCGGCCTCGCAACTTTCGATAGTCGGCCCATGACCCAGACACTTCTCATCTTCGGACATGGCTATTCGGCCGAGGCGCTGGTTCGACGGCTTGGTGAGAGCTGGACCGTGATCGGGACGACACGTCGACCCGACAAGGCGAAACGGCTTGCCAGCAAAGGCGTCGAGGCGGTGGTCTGGCCCGGCACGGATCTTCGCCCCGCGATCGCTCGCGCAACACATGTGCTTCTCTCCATCGCACCGGGCGCTGCTGGTGACCCGGTCGCACTCGCCTATGGCGAGGAACTCGCCCGCGCTGCCCCGCACCTTGTCTGGGTCGGCTATCTCTCGACGACAGGCGTCTATGGTGACCATGATGGCGGATGGGTCGATGAGACGACGCCACTCGCACCGTCCACCGAGCGTGGCCGGATGCGGGTTGTGGCGGAGCGACAGTGGCAAGAGATCGCCGCCCGATCGGGCCTTCCGCTCCACATCTTCCGGCTTGCCGGAATCTACGGCCCCGGGCGCGGGCCCTTCGAGAAGGTGCGCGACGGAACCGCCCGGCGGATCATTCGGGAAAACCAGTATTTCAGCCGGATTCATGTCGATGACATCGCTGAGGTTCTGGCTGCCTCCATCGCCCGGCCGATGCCCGGCTCAATCTACAACGTCGCCGACGACGATCCCTCACCGCCCGAGGATGTGCTGGCTGAAGCGGCGCGCCTCCTGGGTCTGCCCGTGCCGCCGGAAGTGCCCTTCACAGAGGCGGACATGACGCCGATGGCGCGCAGCTTCTATGCCGAGTCGAAACGCGTCAGGAACGGGAAAATCAAGTCAGAGCTTGGCGTTACCCTGAGCCACCCCAACTATCGTGCCGGGCTGCGTGCTCTCCTGGCGGGCGGCGTCTGAACTTTCGCCACAATGTGACGCTATGATGATCTTGCCGCGCCGAACCATCGCGGACTAGTTTTTGTCTGATCCGAGGGAGATCCACAAAATGCCGCTCGAACCGATTGCCGCCGATATCCGAAAGGCGCTGGAAACCCGCCGCTTCGACGGGTCACTTACCTTCGACTGCGGGGCGGATGGTGTCATTATCCTGGCCGACGGCACCGCATCAACGACACCTCAACCGACCGACTGCACGCTCTCAATCTCTCAATCGAACCTCGTCAACCTGCTGAACGGAAAGCTGAATCCCATGATGGCCCTGGCGACCGGAAAGCTGAAGCTTGCTGGCGACATGAAGGTGGCAATGGGCTTGGCCAAGCTCCTCGGCTAGCCAGCGCAGCGCGTGACCATCAGCCGGGGATGGGGCCGTCGTCCGTCCAGCACACCATCGCCCAGCATGAAGCCGGATCTACGCATGCGAGTAGCCGGGGCGGCGATCACGGAGGAATGCGGTCACGCGAAGATGAGTTGCTTGACATGGCCTTGCCGGGTCACGCTGCCCGAAAGAGGAGACCGTTGATGCTGCGCTTTGCCCTGGCCCTGTTGCTGCTTGCCTCACCCGCTGTCGCGGCGACGAAGACTGCCATCGTCGCCGGTGGCTGCTTCTGGTGCGTCGAGAGCGATTTCGAAAGCGTGCCGGGGGTAAAGGAGGTGATCTCGGGCTACACCGGCGGCACCACCGCGAACCCGACCTACAGGCAGGTCGGCAGCGGAACGACCGGGCACTATGAAGCTGCGCAGATCATCTACGACCCGGCGAAGGTCAGCTATGCCAAGCTGATGGAGATGTTCTTCCGCTCGGTCGATCCCACCGATGCGGGCGGCCAGTTCTGCGATCGAGGCCCCTCCTACCGCACCGCGATCTTCTACGGCAACGACGAGGAGCGGGCGACCGCCGAGGCCGCGAAGGCCAAGGCGGCGAAGGCACTGGGCCAGACGATCGTCACGCCCATAGTGGCCGCGGGCCCGTTCTACAAGGCCGAGGACTACCATCAAAACTATTACAAGGGGTCCGATATCGTGCTGACCCGACGAGGTCCGAAGTCGCAGGCGAATGCCTACAAGTTCTATCGCAACGCCTGCGGACGCGACGCACGCGTCAGGGAACTTTGGGGCGCGGCGGCGCCCTTCACGCACTAGGCGCGGAACGCCTCAACCTCCGCCCGCGTCGGAATCGCATCCGCCGTGCCGCGCCGCGTGACCTTGAGGCTCGCCGCCGCGTTGGCAAGACTGAGGGCCGCGGCAGGGGTCAGCCCGGCATCGCGCCCGGCCGCGAAATAGCCCGCAAAAGTGTCACCCGCGCCGGTCGTGTCAACTGGATCGACCTTGATCGGTGCCGCAGTGACGGTCTTGCCACCGCCGCGCCATTCTGCACCGTCAGCGCCGCGCGTGACAAGCAACTCCGGCACGTCGAGCGCATCGAGCGAAACGCCCATCGCGGCGCAAAGCTGATCCGCTTCGACCGCGTTTACCGCAAGGACAGAGACGTATTCCAGCACATCGCGCACCGCATCGACGTCGAAGGGCGCAGCAGAATAGATGACCCGCAGGCCGTTCTCGCGGGCCAGCTCCGCGGCGCTGACCTGATGCGCGGTTTCGTTCTGGAGCATCAGCGTATCGCCGGGTCGCGCGCGGGAAAGTGCCCGTTCGACCGCACCGAAGGGCAGCGCCCGGTTGGCACCGGGAAAGAGGACAATGCTGTTCTCGCCCTCGGCATCGACATTGATGATGGCATGGCCCGTGGGCGTGTCGAGGCGGGCGATGCCGGTGGTATCGACCCCCCAGCCGCGCAGCCGGTCCACGGCCCAGCCGCCCTCCGGCCCGACCGCGCCGA
>JBGSNN010000034.1:0-4327 GCA_041739655.1 Albidovulum sp.
GCAGGCGACGCGCATTCCGCGCATCTCGCCGGGTCGTGGTGCGTGGATGAGACCGGCGACATGGTCTCCGCCGCACCCAACGATGCCGCTGACGCTGTCCGCTTCCGGCGCGGGTTCTTCCTTGGCGATGGCACGGGGGCAGGCAAGGGCCGACAGTCGGCCGGGATCCTGCTCGACAACTGGTGCCAGGGCCGCCGCAAGGCGCTCTGGATATCGAAGAGCGACAAGCTTCTGGAGGATGCGCAGCGCGACTGGTCCGCACTCGGGCAGGAACGCTTGCTGGTGACGCCGCTGTCGCGCTTTTCCCAAGGCAAGGATATTCCGCTCACGGAAGGCATTCTGTTTACCACCTATGCCACGCTGCGCTCCGAAGAACGCGGCGCAAAGAAGTCCCGCGTCCACCAGATCGTCGACTGGCTGGGGGCGGAGTTCGACGGGGTGATCCTGTTTGATGAGAGCCATGCCATGGCGAATGCCGCAGGCACCAAGGGTGAGCGCGGCGATACCGACGCCTCGCAGCAGGGCAGGGCGGGCCTGCGCCTGCAGCACAAGCTGCCCAATGCCCGCGTGGTCTATGTCTCGGCCACCGGCGCGACTTCGGTACATAACCTCGCCTATGCGCAACGCCTCGGTCTTTGGGGCGGAGTAGATTTTCCCTTCGCAACCCGCGCCGACTTCGTCGAGGCCATCGAGGCGGGCGGCGTCGCCGCGATGGAAGTTCTCGCCCGCGACATGCGGTCCCTTGGCCTCTACACCGCCCGGTCGCTGTCCTACGACGGCGTCGAGTACGAGATGTTGGTTCACGCACTCAGCCCGGTGCAGCGCGGTATCTACGATGCCTATGCCGGGGCATTCGCCATCATCCACAACAATCTGGCGGCGGCGATGGAAGCCGCCAACATCACGGGCGACGGCGGCACGTTGAACCGGCAAGCCAAGTCCGCCGCGCGCTCGGCCTTCGAGAGCGCAAAGCAGCGCTTCTTCGGCCATCTGCTCACCTCGATGAAGACCCCCACCCTGATTTCCAGCATCGAGGCCGATCTGGCGGCGGGCCACGCGGCCGTCATCCAGATCGTCTCGACGGGTGAGGCGCTGATGGAACGCCGCCTATCAGAGATCCCGACCGAGGAATGGAACGATATCCGGGTCGACATCACTCCGCGGGAATACGTCCTGGACTACCTCGCCCATTCCTTTCCGGTGCAGCTCTACGAGCCCTTTACCGACAGCGAGGGCAATCTGTCGTCCCGGCCCGTTGTGCGCGACGGCCAGCCTGTCGAATGCCGTGAGGCCGCCCGCAGGCGTGACGCCCTGATCGAGAAGCTGGCGTCATTGCCACCCGTGCCGGGGGCGCTCGACCAGATCGTCCAGCGCTTCGGCACCGATCTCGTGGCCGAGGTGACGGGCCGGTCGCGCCGGATCGTGAGGAAGGGCGAGGGCCATGCCGCGCGCCTTGTCGTCGAAAGCCGGGCCGGATCTGCCAATCTCGCGGAAACCGCCGCTTTCATGGATGACCAGAAGCGCATCCTGATCTTCTCCGATGCCGGCGGCACGGGGCGCAGCTATCACGCCGATCTTGGCGCGAAGAACCAACGCCTGCGGGTCCACTACCTTCTGGAACCCGGCTGGAAGGCCGATGCGGCGATCCAGGGCCTCGGTCGCACCAACCGCACCAATCAGGCGCAGCCGCCGCTCTTCCGGCCCGTGGCCACGGATGTGAAGGCGGAGAAGCGGTTCCTCTCGACCATCGCGCGCCGCCTCGACACCCTCGGGGCGATCACGCGCGGTCAGCGCCAGACGGGTGGGCAGGGGCTGTTCCGGCCCGAGGACAACCTCGAGAGCCCTTATGCCCGCGACGCTCTGCGTCAGCTCTACCGCCGCATCTATCGAGGCGATGTTGCTGGCTGTTCGCTCGGGGCCTTCGAGGATGCCACTGGCCTCAGGCTGACCGATGACAACGGGCTGAAAGATGACCTGCCGCCCATCACCACCTTCCTCAATCGCCTGCTGGCGCTGACGATCGACATGCAGGCCGCGCTGTTCTCAGCCTTCGAGGAATTGCTCGATCAACGGATCGAGGGGGCCATCGCGGCCGGGGTCTATGACCTCGGGCTCGAGACGCTGCGCGCCGAGAGCTTCCGCATAATCGACGCTCGGGTGATCTACACCCATCCCGGCTCCGGCGCGGAAACCCAGCTGCTGAGCATCGCACAAAAGCAGCGCAACACGCCGCTCTCGCTGTTCGATGCGCTCGACTGGCTCGAGGACCCGAAGGCGCGGCTTCTGGTCAACAGCCGCTCCGGCCGGGCTGCGGTGCGGGTGCCCGCCACCAGCCTGATGCTGGACGACGGCACCGTCGAGCCGCGGCTGCGTCTGATCCGGCCGACCGAGGCAAGCACGGTTCCGGCAAAGATCATGGACGACACTCACTGGCTGGAAGCCGACCGCGCGGCCTTCACCGCCGCATGGAATTCCGAACTGGCTGAAGTGCCCGAGTTCTCGGAATCCACCCTGCACATAGTGGCGGGTCTGCTGCTGCCGATCTGGAAGCAGCTCCCCCAGGACGAAACCCGCGTCTATCGGCTGCAGGCCGATGATGGCCAGCGCATCATTGGTCGTCGTGTTTCGCCGACTTGGGTTGCGACCACGCTCGCTGCCGATGCGCCGTCGCTCACAGCGGCGCAGGTCCATGCCCTCGTTCTTGAGGGAAAGACCGTGGTGCGGCTGGCCGACGGGATGGAACTCCATCGCGCGCGCGTCATGGGCGTCAACCGGATCGAGCTCTCCGGCTTCACGGAAGCCATGAAGGACCGGCTCAAAGCCGATGGCTTCTTCTCGGAGATCATCAGCTGGAAGCTGCGGCTGTTCTGCCCGACCGATCCTGCCGGCATCGCCGTGCTGGATCGTCTGCTTGCACGTTGTCCTGTGACGGGACTACATGCATGCGGAGGTTGTTGAGCCATGTATTCCGAGACCGAAGAGGTGATCCGCGCTCTGGCGGAAAATGCAGAGAGCGTTTGTCGCCATTACCTTCCCGCCGGACGGCGGGAAGGATCCTACTGGATCGTGGGCGATCTGCAGAACAATCCCGGCCGGTCGCTCTTCGTGCGGCTGACCGGTCCCGCATCCGGACCGGGCGCGGCTGGCAAGTTCACGGACGGTGCCACGGGCGAGCATGGCGATCTCCTCGACATCATCCGCGAGCGGACCGGGATCTCCCGCTTTCCCGACCTTCTGGCCGAAGCTCGGGCGCATCTTGGCCGTCCGCAGCCGGCCCTCCCGGATGCGCCGGTGCCAAGGAAGGCCAAAGCCCCTGGTGGCACGCCAGCGACGGCGGCACGCCTCTTTGCGGCCTCGGTGCCGGTCGCAGGCACGCTTGCCGACACATACCTCCGCTGCCGGGGCATAATCCAAGGCGGCATGATGAGCACCCTGCGCTTCCACCCGAAGTGCTGGCATCGGGATGAGGGCCAGACCAAGAGCATTCCCCTACCAGCACTGATCGCTGCAGTCACCGATGGGGCAGGGGCCTTGCAGGGCGTGCATCGTACCTGGCTTGCGCCTGACGGACAGGGGAAAGCGGATGTCGCGACGCAGCGGCGTGCGATGGGTTACCTCCTGGGCAATGCCGTCAGGCTGACCCCGCATGACGATATCCTCGTCGTCGGCGAGGGCATCG
Source organism: Albidovulum sp. (assembly GCA_041739655.1). Classification (GTDB taxonomy): domain Bacteria; phylum Pseudomonadota; class Alphaproteobacteria; order Rhodobacterales; family Rhodobacteraceae; genus Albidovulum. The sequence continues at coordinate 3,680 of JBGSNN010000034.1, forward strand.
AGACCATGCTGTCCCTTGTCGAGGCCGTGCCCGGCCTTCCCGTCTGGGCGGCGCTCTCGTCTGGTCACCTCGGGGCGGTCCTGCTGCCGGAGGGGCTTCAGCGCCTCTACATCGCCATCGACCGCGATCCGGCCGGCCAACGCGCGGCAGGGAGGTTGAGCGCCAGAGCAACCGAGGTCGGGATTGCCGTTCGGGTGTTGGAACCGCGGCTCGGAGATTTCAACGATGACCTCCGGGCGAACGGTGCAGAGGCGCTGCGCCAGCATCTGGCAGGGCAGATCGGGCCAGAGGATCGGCATCGCCTGGTGGTCTGAGCCGCATCGCGCAAGGGGCGGTCCAGGAGTACGGGGCTGGGTCCTTCAGTCCTGTCGAGGCTGTGGACCGTCACCTCTGCCTCTTCCCGGGTAAATCCCATCCACCCGTCCCCCGAGCGGCCTTCAAGAGATGGGCAGGCGGCCGTCAAACGGGCCGCCCCTTCAAGGACGGGGGGCGACTGATTTCCGCCGACGGCAGAGCCGCCTTTGCATCGCGAGACAAATCAGCCGCCCCCCGTCCTCCTCCACATGCGTTCCGGCCCCGAAGGCGGGGTGAAGGGGCGTCCCCCGTGACGGCTTCCGCAGCCCATGAAGGCCGCGCGGGATGACGCGC
>JBGSNN010000039.1:0-4194 GCA_041739655.1 Albidovulum sp.
CGGCGCGCAGGAAACGTCCCGGCCGGGCTGGTCCGGGCTTCCATTCCGTCGTCCCCCCCGCAGGTGGGGGAGGACGCGTGCTGTGTGCCGGCGCGCCGTTCAGTTCCGCGCGCGGTCGACCATCTTGCCCTTGGAGATCCACGGCATCATCGCCCGCAGCTTTTCGCCCACCTTCTCGATCTGGTGTTCGTCATTCAGCCGGCGCGTCGCCTTGAAGAACGGCTGGCCCACCGCGTTTTCCTGCATGAAGTCGCGCACGAACTTGCCGGTCTGGATGTCCTTCAGCACCGCCTTCATCCGCGCCTTGGTCTCGTCGTAAGGCAGGATGCGCGGGCCGGAGACATATTCGCCATACTCGGCGGTGTTCGAGATCGAGTAGTTCATGTTGGCGATGCCGCCTTCATAGATCAGGTCGACGATCAGCTTCACTTCGTGCAGGCACTCGAAATAGGCCATCTCGGGCTCGTATCCCGCCTCGACCAGGGTTTCGAAGCCCATGCGGATCAACTCCACGAGGCCGCCGCACAGCACCGCCTGCTCGCCGAAGAGGTCGGTCTCGCATTCTTGGCGGAAGTTGGTCTCGATGATCCCTGACCGGCCGCCACCGATGGCCGAGCAATAGGAAAGGCCGATCTCCAGCGCCTTGCCGGTCGCATCGTTATGCGCGGCGACCAGACAGGGCACGCCGCCGCCCTTGACATATTCGCCGCGCACGGTGTGGCCGGGGCCTTTCGGCGCCATCATGATCACATCGACGCCCGGCTTCGGCTCGATCAGGCCGAAATGGATGTTGAGGCCGTGGGCGAAGGCGATCGCGGCGCCCTCGCGCAGGTTGTCGTGGACATATTTCTTGTAGGTTGCGGCCTGCAACTCGTCCGGCATGGTGAACATGATGAGGTCGCACCACTTCGCCGCCTCGGCGATGCCCATGACCTTGAGCCCCTCCTTCTCGCACTTGGCGACCGAGGGCGAGCCTTCGCGCAGCGCGATGACGACATTCTTCGCGCCTGAATCGCGCAGGTTCAGCGCATGGGCGTGGCCCTGGCTGCCGTAGCCGAGGATGGCGACCTTGCGGTCCTTGATGAGGTTGATATCGCAATCGCGATCATAATAGACGCGCATCGGGCGTTCCTTTCATGGCTGCTGGCTGCGAGCATAGGCAGAATATCAAAAAATCACATGCAAACTTTGACGAAAACCCAAGTGTATGGGATTTTTCATTCTCAGTTTATCTGCTATACGAATTAATCATGCACATCGACGACACTGACCGCCGCATCCTGCGCCAGCTTCTGGCGGAACCGGGCCTTGGCACCGCTGATCTTGCCACCCGCGCGGGAGTGACGGCGGCCACCTGCTGGCGGCGGCTCGAAAAGCTCGCTGAGGCGGGGATACTGAAGGGCCAGCATGCGGTGATCGACTGGCGCGCCCTCGGCTGGGCGGTCGAGGTCAGCTTGCGCTTCACCCTCGACAAGACCCATCCGCGCGCCTTCGACGAATTTCTCGCCGCCGCCCGCGCCGTGCCCGAGGTCATCGAGATCCAGACCTTTCTCGGCCGCGTCGATGTCCGGCTCAGCGTCATCGCCCGTGACATGGGACAGTATCAGCAGGTCTACCGCGACCGCATCCTGACGCTGCCGCATATCGCCGACATCGAAAGCCTGATGCTGGTCTCGACGATCAAGGAGACGGGGAGCCTGCCGCTGTGATCGACCTTGACGACACCGACCGCGCCATCCTGCGCGCACTTGTCAGCGACGCGACCCAAGGCGCCGGCGCGCTGGGCCGGGCGCTCGGCCTTTCACAGCCCGCAGCCTGGCGCCGGATCCGGCGGCTTGAGGCGGCCGGCATCCTCGCCGGACGCCGGATCGCGCTCGACGCCGCAAGGCTCGGCTTCGGTGTCACGGTCTTTCTTGGCATCAAGCTCGCCACCAAAGGTCGTGTCAGCCTTGAGGATTTCGAACGCGCCGCGACTGCGATCCCCGAGGTCCAGATCGTCCAGCACGTCCTCGGCCTTTACGATTACCGCCTGCGTGTCACCGCCCGCGACCTTGCCGATTTCGAGCGCGTGCTGCGCCGCCGGATCATGACGTTGCCCGGCGTCGGCAATGTCGAGGCCAATGTACTGCTTTCGGAAGAACGCCGCCCCGGTCCGCTCGGCTGATCTTCTTCTGTTCAAAAATACCTCCAGGGGGACTCCCCGCGCCAGCGGGGATGGGGGCGGGACGCCCCCGGCGACAGTTCGGCTTTGCCTTGCGGCTCCGGCTGCGCTACCCCGGTGCAAACCGCATGAACGGAGGGCCTCATGTCCGCGCTTCTTCCCGATGTCGATCCCGACGGGCTCGAAGAGTTCTCGGTGGTCTTCACCGACCGCTCGCTGAACCACATGAGCGCGGCGTTCCAGGCCGTCATGCGCGATATCTCGGCCCTGCTGAAAGAGGTCTATTGTGCTGACGCCACAGCACTTGTCCCCGGCGGCGGCACCTACGCCATGGAGGCGGTGGCGCGCCAGTTCGCAGGCGGCAAACGTGCCTTCATCCTGCGCAACGGCTGGTTCTCCTACCGCTGGACGCAGATCTTCGAGACGGGCGGTTTTGCCGCGGAAACCCATGTCGCGCTGGCCCGCCGCCGCGGAAACGCCCCCGACACGCCCTTCGCGCCCGCGCCGATCGAGGAGGTGACCGCGAAGATCGCCGAGATCAGGCCTGACGTCGTCTTCGCCCCGCATGTCGAGACTGCTTCGGGCATGATCCTGCCCGACGACTACCTCAGGGCGCTGGCTGCGGCCGCGCATCAGGTCGGCGCGCTCTTCGTGCTCGACTGCATCGCGTCGGGCTGTGTCTGGGTGGACATGAAGGCGACCGGAGTCGATGTCCTCATCTCGGCGCCGCAGAAGGGCTGGTCGGCCTCGCCCTCGGCCGGGCTGGTGATGTTTTCGGACGCCGCCCTTGCCCGGCTGGAGACGACGACCTCATCGAGCTTCGCGCTCGACCTGAAGAAATGGCGCGCGATCATGGCGGCCTATGAGGGTGGCGGCCACGCCTATCATGCGACCATGCCGACCGATGCACTGCGCGCCTTCCGCGACACGATGAACGAGACCAGGGCCCATGGTTTCGACCGCCTGCGCGAGGCGCAATGGGCCCTTGGCGCCGCGGTGCGTGATGAACTTGCCCGCCGCGGCATCCGCTCGGTCGCCGCCGACGGCTTCGGCGCACCGGGGGTGGTGGTCAGCTTCACCGACGATCCCGAAATCCAGTCGGGCCGGAAATTCGCGGCCCAGGGCGTGCAGATCGCGGCTGGTGTGCCGTTGCAGTTGGGCGAAGGTGATGGCTACCGCAGCTTCCGTATCGGGCTCTTTGGTCTCGACAAGCTTTATGATGTCGACGGCACGGTCGCGCGGGTCAAGCGGGCACTGGATGCCGCCTTCGCCTGAAAGGCTCAGCGCATCCCGAGCCCGGCCTTCATCAGCGTCCTGCGCACCGGACGCAGCGAATAGAGCGCGTTGAGCGCCCCCGCCCGCAGATCGCGTAGCGGCTGCGCCGACAGCATCGAGGTCCGGTTCAGAAGGTCGATCGCGGTGACGCGCGCCTTGACCTCGGGCCAGCGGCGGCGGTGATAGGCTTGCAGCATCGCCGTGTCGCCCAGCCGATCCGGCGCGGCCTTCGCCAGGTCGAGAAGGCAGCCGAGATCGGCAAGCGACATGTTCAGCCCCTGTGCACCGATCGGCGGCACGACATGCGCCGCCTCGGCCAGAAGGGCGGTGCGCTCGCCCGCGAAGCGGTCGGCGATCTGGCTGATGATCGGCCAGACCGAGCGTCGCGTGACCAGGGTCAGCGGGCCGAAAAGGCCGGCCGACCGGGCGAACATCTCCGTCTCGAACGCCGCGACCGGAAGCTCCGCCAGCCGCAGAACCTCTGGCCCGCGCTCCATCCAGACCACGGCGGAACAGGGCTTGCCGTCGCGGTCGGGCAGCGGCACCAGCGTGAAGGGTCCGCCCGAGCGATGGATCTCGGTCGAGACATTGTCATGCGGGATCGGATGGGTGACGGCGAAAGCGAGCGCCTTCTGGCCGTAGCGCATCGTTTTCACGCCGATCCCCAGGGCCTCGCGCACCGGGCTTGAGCGCCCGTCGGCGGCGATGAGGAGGCGGGCGGCGACCTCGGCGCCGTCGGTCAGCATCACCCGCGCCGC
>JBGSNN010000048.1:0-2526 GCA_041739655.1 Albidovulum sp.
GGCCACACCGACCCGGGCGAGCAAATCGGCCGCGCGCGCGGCCGCCGCCGCCTTGGCCACACCGGCGGCAAGTTGTGGCAGGACGACGTTCTCGAGCGCGGTGAACTCGGGCAAGAGGTGGTGGAACTGATAGACGAACCCGACCTCGGACCGCCTGAGCGCGGTTCGCGCGCCGTCCGGCAGGCGCGAGGCATCGCGCCCTCCGATGGTGACCCGGCCCGCATCGGCACTGTCGAGAAGCCCGGCGATGTGCAGAAGCGTCGATTTCCCGGCGCCAGAGGGCGCGACCAGCGCCGTGATCTCGCCCCGCTTCAGCGTCAGATCAAGCCCGCGCAGGACCACGACCTCGCCCGGCGTGCCGCGCAGATAGGCCTTGTCGATGCCCCGAAGCTCCAGCACCGTCTCACTCATAGCGCAGCGCCTCGACCGGGTTCATCCGGGCGGCGCGTCGCGCCGGAAAGATCGTCACGACGAAGGCGAGGATCAGCGACAGGCCCGCCGCGCGGCCGACATCCCAGGCGCGCAGTTCCGCCGGCAGGCGGTAGATGCCGCGGATCGACGGGTCCCAGGCGTTGCCGCCGGTCAGCACGTTGATCGCCGACATGATGCTGTCGATGTTGAGCGCGACAAGGCAGCCCAGGAGAACCCCCGCCGCCGTGCCGAGAATGCCGACGAAGGCGCCGCAGAGGAAGAACACGCGCAGGACCGAGCCTTCGGTCAGACCCATCGTGCGCAGGATGCCGATGTCGCGGCCCTTGTTCTTGACCAGCATCACGAGACCCGAGGTGATGTTCAGGGCGGCGATGAGGACGATCAGCGACAGGATCACGAACATCACGTCATCCTCGATCGAGAGCGCATTGAGGAACGCGCCCGAACGGTCCTTCCAGGTCCAGACATAGCGCCCGTCACCCGCCGCCGCCAGAAGTGCGGGCACAAGCGCGTCGATGGCCTCGGGGTTGGCGGCATAAACCTCGATCTGATCGGCGGCGCCTTCGCGGTTGAAATAGCTCTGTGCCTCGGCAAACGGCATGTAGATGCGGGCGCTGTCCACATCCGCGCGACCGACCGAGAAGACATAGACGACCTCGTAGACATTGACCCGCGGGCTGACGCCAAAGGCTGTCTTCACCCCGTTCGGCTGGATCAGCTTGATCCGGTCGCCAGGCCCCACGCCGAGCGTGCGGGCGACACCGGCGCCCAGGGCGATGCCCGCGTCAAATCGGTCGATATCGCCAAGCGCGGCGGGGGCGCCCTCGAACTGCGGCAAGTCCTTCACGACATCCGCGGTCACGCCATAGACCTGTGCCACCGACGACTCGGTCCCGGCGGTCGCCATGGCGAAGCCTTCGACACGCGGATTGGCCTTGACCACCCCCGGCACGGCCGCGATCCGTTCGGCCAGCGCGGCGTAGTCGGTCAGCGCGGTGGTCGAGACACCGTCCGCGTTCAGATGGGAATAGCTGCCGATCTCGGCATGGGCATAGGCGCCGATGACGGTATTGACGAACTCGGTGCGAAAGCCCGAGCGCACGGCAAGTGTCACCACCAGCGCCATGACGCCGAGCGTGATGCCGACGAGGCTGATCCATGTCATCACGCTGACGCCGCCTTCGGCCCGGCGCGCGCGCAGATAGCGCCATGCGATCATGAATTCGAAAGGCGCGAAGGGCGCGGTACGGCTGGCCATCTGGGCTCCGGTTTCAGATGGCGCGCAACGTGGCGGCGGCGGCGGGAAAGGTCAAGGCCGGGCGGGTGCGATCCGCATGAGGCGACCGTCATCGGAATCGGTCACGGCAAGAATGGCGCCGTCGCGGTCGATCGCGATATCGCGGAAGCGGTCGGTGCCATAAAGATAGCGCACCTCGCCCGCGACGCGGTCGCCGTCGAACCTCAGCCGCACGATCCCGCCGGGATTGAGCGAGGCGGCGATCACGTCGCCCTGCCAGTCGGGGAACATGGCGCCTTCGTAGAAGACAAAGCCGCCCGGCGCGATCACCGGGTCCCAGAAATAGACCGGCTCGACCATGTCCGCCCGGCGCGCGATGCCTTCGCCGACCGGGCTGCCATCGTAGTTTTCGCCGTAGCTGACAACCGGCCAGCCGAAATTCGCGCCCGGCTCGATTCGGTTCAACTCGTCGCCGCCGCGCGGCCCGTGCTCCAGCGTCCAGAGCCCGCCTCCAGGCCTGATCGCGGCGCCTTGCAGGTTGCGATGACCAAGCGACCAGACCAGCGCCGCCGCGCCGCCCCGATCCGCGAAAGGATTGTCGCGCGGCACCGACCCGTCCGCCATGAGGCGGATCACCTTGCCGTAGGGGATCGCCGGATCCTGCGCGAACTGCCGCTCCTCAAGCGTGAAATGGTCGCCCGTGGTGATGAAGACGTGATCCCCCGACGGCACCACGCGCGAACCGTAATGCGCGGGCGTCGGCGACGCCGGATCCTGCACGAAGGCATCGGCGAACCCGTCGAGTCGGCTTGCGTCCGCGCTGAGCGTGCCGGACCCCGCCGCTGTCGCCGAACGCG
>JBGSNN010000062.1:0-7607 GCA_041739655.1 Albidovulum sp.
ATGAAGATGGGCGGGCTGGTCGAAGCCTCGATCCTCGACGCGGCCCTGGCACTGGAAACCCGTGACGAGGAACTTGCGGCGCGCGTTCGCGCGGCGGATGATGCCATCGACGCGCTGGAAGAACAGGTGAACTCCGAAGCCGCGCGGGTGATTGCCCTGCGGGCGCCGACCGCCGGCGACCTGCGCACGGTGCTGACCGTGATGAAGATTGCAGCCGCGCTGGAACGCTGCGGCGACTATTCGAAGAACCTGGCCAAGCGGTCGATCGTGCTGGCGCAGATGTCGCCGATCGGCGACACTTCCGGGGGTATCCGGCGCATGGCAAAGGCGACCGAGCAGCTGCTCAAGGATGCGCTCGATGCCTATATCCAGCGGGACGCCGAACTGGCAGAGGACGTCCGCCGCCGCGACAAGGATGTCGACCAGATGTACAACAGTCTGTTCCGTGTCTTTCTGACCCACATGCTGGAAGACCCGCGCAACATCACGGCCTGCATGCATCTGCATTTCATCGCCAAGAACATCGAGCGGATGGGCGATCATGCCACCGGCATCGCCGAACAGGTGATCTATCTGGTCCGGGGTGCAATGCCCGAGGAGCCCCGGATCAAGGCGGACCTTACATCGGTAACCGTGCCTGGCGAGGCCGTGTAATGGCGGCAGATCAGCCGACGGTACTGCTGGTGGAGGATGAACCCGCGCAACGCGAGGTTCTGTCCTACAACTTCGAGGCCGAGGGATTTCGTGTGGCACAGGCCGCGAATGGCGAGGAAGCCCTGATACTGGTGGACGAGGTGTCGCCCGACGTCATCGTTCTCGACTGGATGCTGCCGAACGTCTCGGGGATCGAGGTCTGCCGGCGACTGAAATCGCGCCAGGAAACAAGGATGGTGCCGATCATCATGCTGTCTGCCCGGTCGGAAGAGGTCGATCGCGTGCGCGGTCTAGAAACCGGGGCAGACGACTACGTGATCAAGCCTTATTCGCTGGTGGAACTGATGGCCCGGGTGCGGGCGCAGTTGCGCCGGTCGCGTCCCGCCTCTGTGGGCGTGGTGCTGGAATACGAGGATATCCGGCTCGATCCCGAAAGCCACAAGGTCTTCCGGTCCGACAAGGTGCTGAAACTGGGCCCGACCGAATTCCGGTTGCTGTCCACCTTCATGGAAAAGCCCGGCCGGGTCTGGAGCCGCGAGCAGTTGCTGGACCGGGTCTGGGGGCGCGACATCTATGTCGATACCCGGACGGTCGACGTGCACATAGGTCGGCTGCGCAAGGCCCTGTGCCAGTTCGGCGGCGGCGATCCGCTGCGTACCGTGCGCGGCGCGGGCTACGCGCTCGGCTGATCGTCGGGACCAAGACTTTTCAAGGAAAAGTCTTGGCAAAATCCTTTCCAAGGATTTTGGTCCCTACAGCCGAGCAATCCGTTCGGTGAGCAGACTGTAGAAACCGTCGGAATCGACATCTCCGATGAACAGCGCGTTTGCCGGTCTGCCGGACACGCCCCACCAGTCGGCAACGGTCATGCCGCTCGTGTAGGTCCCTTCGGTTTCGATCACCACGTTGATGTGCCGGCCGGTGAACAACTCCGGCCGGATCAGCCAGGCGATCACGCAGGGGTCATGCAACGGAGCGCCCTCGCTGCCGTATTTCATCATGTCGAAGCGTTCGAAGAAGTCGGCCCATTCCGCCACCATGCGGCCCGCCTCGGTGCCGATGTTGCGAAACGCCGCAACCCGCGCGGGGCTGGTCAGCGCCTTGTGGGTCACGTCGAGTGGCATCACCACCAGCGGCACACCCGACCGGAACACGATGTCGGCAGCCTCGGGATCGACATAGATGTTGAACTCCGCCGCCGGGGTGATGTTGCCGACCTCGAAATAGGCGCCGCCCATCAGCACGATGCGCCCGACGCGCGCGACGATGTCGGGGGCTGCACGGAAGGCGGTGGCGATGTTGGTCAGCGGGCCGATCGGGCAGAGCGTGACGCTGCCAGGCGCCTCGCGGCGGAGCGTGTCGATCAGGAAATCGACGGCGTGGCCCGCAGCCAGCGGCATCGTCGGCTCCGGCAGCGTGATGCCGTCGAGGCCGGTCTTGCCGTGGACATGTTCGGCCGTCACCAGCGTGCGCGTCAACGGGCCTTCACAGCCGGCATGGATCGGCACCTCCACCCGCCCCGCAAGTTCGCAGATGGCGCGCGCGTTGCGGGTGGTGAAGGACAGCGGCACATTGCCCGCGACGCAGGTGATCCCCAGAACATCGAGTTCGGGCGAGGCCAGCGCGAGCAGGATCGCGACCGCGTCATCCTGCCCCGGATCGGTGTCGATGATGATCTTCTGCACGGTCATGAATTCCTCCATCGCCGGACTGTGCCGCGGCGGTTATGGATTGTCCATATTCCCCTGCGGCGCGGCCATGGCCGAGTATGTTTGCACCAATGCAACCAAAAGTTGCCAAATGATCGCCACAATTGATCTCGATGCTGCAACGATAACGGGAAGGGACGAGAGATGTTCGCAAGTCGCTGCCAGATCGTTGTCCATGCAGGTTCCCATTGTTCCGGGGCAGAAGAATTTCAGACCGTGCTGGGCGCCAATCGGGCGGCCCTGACCGCGGCCGGGCTCGATCTTGCCTATCCGGGGCGGGGCGGGGCCGAGGGCGGGCGGTTCGACTGCACCTTTCCTGAACCGCGCCACCAGTTCAGCGACATCTGCGACCATGTCGGTGCCATTGGCAGCGCTCTGGCCTCCAGTTTCAGCGGGGCGGATCGCTTTCTCATCAGCGAACACGATCTTGCCGGCCGCATGGCCGGCCTTCTCGGCGGCCGCTTCTACCCGACGGCGCACCAGCGGGCCGAGGCGCTAAGGGCCGCCCTTGGCCGTCCGGTGGACCGCCTCGTGCTGGTTGTCCGGCCCTACGACACGCTTTTCGCCTCGGCCTGGCGGCGTTTCGCGTTGGACCGGCCGATGGAGCCCTTCGCGGACTATGCCCCCGGCATGGCGAATTTTTCGGGCGGCTGGACCGATGTGGTCGAGGCGCTGCGCGACGGGCTTGATGCGCGCCACGTCACCATCCTTGCCGAGCGACCCGCGCCGGACGAGCTTTTCGCCCATCTCCTGCCGGGCTTCCGCCTGCCAAGGCTTGCGCTTCCGGCCCCTCAGCCCGAGATCACCGAAAGCGCCATCGCGATGATCCAGCGCCACTACCGTCAGGGCGGCCGCTTTGTCGCCGGTCAGCGCGACCGGATTCTCGCCTTCCACGCACGCCAGCCGCAATTGCCGCGCGAAGCCGGGTTCGCGGGCTTGCCGCTGGCCGATTTGCGGGGACGGTTTGTTGCCGACCTCGACACAATCGCGCGGATGCGTGGCGTCGAGGTCGTGGGCAATCTGGTGCCCGCCATGGCCGCCGAATAGCGCGCGCGCCAGCGCCAAAGAAGCGACAAGGTCCGGCGTCTCGGCCCCGGGCCTTTCCTGTGCGAGAGCGGCGGCCTCAGCCGTCGAAATTCACCTCTTCCATCAGCTTCAGCGCGGCGGGGCGTTGCTGCGCGACATCCATCAGGTTGATCGTGTCGGGCGTGAACGGCCCCCAGCTTGCGACCAGCGTCGAGAGCGGAACTCCGGGCTTTACCGGGAATTCGTTGTTGCTCTCGGCATAGATTTTCTGGGCCGCGTCCGACGACAGGAACTCCATCAGCTTGAGCGCGGCTTCCTTGTGCGGTGCCGCCCTGGTCAGTGCCATGCCCGAGACGTTCAGATGGGTGCCGCCGTCGCGGAAGGTCGGATAGACGATGCGCACCGCCTCGGCCCAGTCCTTCTGTTCGGGATCGGCGAGCATCTCGCCCATGTAGTAGGTATTGCCGAGCGAGATGTCGCATTCGCCCGCCCAGATCGACTTGACCTGACTGCGGTCATTGCCCTCGGGCTTCTTGGCGAGGTTGGCACGCAGCGCCTCGGCCCAGGTCCGGGTCGCGTCATAGCCGTCATGGACGATCATCGCGGCGGTGAGGCCGAGGTTGTAGTCATGCGTGCCGGGGCGGGTGCAGATGCGGCCCTTCCACTTCGGATCGGCGAGATCCTCATAGGTCGTGACCTCGCCATCGGCGACGCGGTCCTTCGACGCATAGATGATCCGCGCCCGGGCGGTGAGGCCGAACCACTGGTTGCCCGGGTCGCGGAATGCGGCGGGGATGTTCGCGGCAAGGACGGGCGAATCGACGGCCTGAGTGACGCCGGCCGCGACCACCTGGGCAAGCTTGGCAATATCGACCGTCAGGATCACATCCGCCGGGCTGCGGCTGCCTTCGCTCTGCAACCGCTCGACCATGCCCTTGTCGATATGCGCGACCTTGACGGTGATGCCGGTTTCGGCGGTGAAGGCGTCGAGCAGCGGCTGGATCAGTTCGGGCTGGCGCAGCGAGTAGATGTTGACCTCATCGGCCACGGCAGGGGTCGCCAACGCGAAGAGAGAGAGGGTCAGGGGAAGGGCGCGGACCTGCATTGTTGATTCCTTCAGTCAGGTTTTATGCGCCGGTTTTGCCATCCGGCACCTGCCCGGTCAATAGGTGACTAAAATAATCGGAAATCTGCGACAGCCGCCTCACTCCCCTCCGCGCTCAGCCCGCTTGGCTGCGTCCCAAAGCGCGTCCATCTCGGCCAGGGTGCTGTCCTCGGGCCGCTTGCCCTCTGCCGCAAGCGCGGACTCGATCGACGCGAAGCGCCGCATGAACTTAGAATTTGCTTTCCGCAAAGCAGCTTCCGGGTCGATCTTCAGGTGCCGCGCGAGGTTTGCGACAACGAAGAGAAGATCGCCGAACTCCTCAAACACCTCGGTTTCGGTCTTTTCCGCGCGCGCTTCGTTCAGCTCTTTCGCCTCTTCCACGATCTTGTCGATCACCTGATCCGTCGAAGGCCAGTCGAACCCCACCCGCGCCGCGCGGTTCTGCAGCTTGATCGCCCGCGTCAGCGCGGGAAGCCCGACGGCGACGCCTGCGAGGACGCCCTGCCGGCCGCGCTCGCGCGCCTTCAGCGCCTCCCAGTCGCGGGTCTGCTGTGCGGCTGACTTGTCGCGGCTCTCAGTGCCAAAGACATGCGGATGCCGCGCGACCATCTTGTCCGAGATCGCCCGAACCACTTCGTCAAAGCCGAAATGACCGGCCTCTGCGGCCATCTGCGCGTGATAGACGGCCTGAAACAGCAGATCGCCCAGCTCGCCCTTCAATTCGTCCCAGGCTTTGCGATCGATCGCATCGGCGACCTCATACGCCTCTTCGATCGTGTAGGGCGCGATGGTAGCGAAGTCCTGCTCCAGATCCCAGGGGCAGCCAGTGTCCGGGTCCCGCAGCCGTGCCATGATCGCCACCAGCCGCGCGATGCCGCCGTCGGGATCCTGTACCAGCCGCTCTGATGCCGCCTTGTCCATTGCGCCTGTCCCGCTTTTCCCCCATGTCTCGGCGGTGACCCTCTGACATCTGCCGGAAAGAGTCCACATGCCCGTCCTGAACCGGATCGCCGATTTCGCCCCCGAGATGGCCGCCTGGCGGCAGCATCTGCACCGCAACCCCGAACTGGGGTTTGCCTGCCACAAGACCGCTCAGTTCGTCGCGGAACGGCTGCGCGACTTCGGCGTGGACGAAATCCACGAGGGAATTGCCACGACCGGCATCGTCGCGATCATCAAGGGGCAGGGCGATGGCCCGACCATCGGCCTGCGCGCCGATATGGATGCCCTGCCTATCGTCGAGGAGACGGGCCTCGACTATGCCTCGTCCACACCCGGCGTCATGCATGCCTGCGGCCACGACGGCCACACCGCGATGCTGCTCGGCGCGGCCAAGTATCTCGCCGAGACGCGCCGATTCCGCGGCCGTGTCGCGCTCATCTTCCAGCCCGCCGAAGAAGATGGCGGCGGTGGCAACGTGATGGTGCAGGACGGTATTCTCGACCGCTTCGGCATCGGCGAGGTCTATGCGCTGCACAACTCGCCGCGGGCGCCTTTGGGCCGCTTCGTCACGACGCCGGGGCCGATCATGGCCGCCGTCGATACCGCCTGGGTCACGCTGACCGGCAAGGGCGGCCACGCCGCCTATCCGCATGACTGCATCGACCCGATCCCGGCTGTCGTGTCGCTCGCAGCCGCGCTCCAGACCATTGTCAGCCGCAACGTGAACCCGCTGAAGCAAGCCGTTGTTTCGGTAACGGAAATCCATTCGGGGACGGCGTCGAACATCACCCCGGCGACGGCCCGGCTCACCGCCACGATCCGTTCGTTCGATCCCGAGGTGCGGGCCCTTCTGAAGCGCCGCTTCCACGAGATCGTGGCGGGCATCGCCGCCGCCCACGAGGTGGCGGCGCAGATCGACTACGACTGGGGCTATCCGCCCACCGTCAACGATGCTGACAAGACCGGCTTCGCCACCGCCGTCGCTGCCGAAATCGCCGGTGCCGCGGGCGTCGTCGCCGATGCCGGACTCGAGATGGGGGCCGAGGATTTCGCCTACCTTCTTGAAAAGCGCCCCGGCTGCTATCTCTTCCTCGGCCAGGGGACCGGCGCGGGGCTGCATCATCCGGCCTACAACTTCAACGACGAGGCCGCGCCCTACGGCGCGAGTTTCTTCGCCCGACTGGTCGAGCGCGCGCAACCGCTGTGATCTGGCGGCGCGGCCCCGGATGGGGCCGCAAGCGATCCTCCCCATCCGGCCCTTGCGGTCCGGACGGGGCCCGTGGGCGTCAGGATTTGATCAAATTTCTTGACGAATCGAGCCGTATTGGCTTGGTTCTGGCCATCCGGATCGGCGGCGTCTCCGGCTTGAACGACGCCAGACCCCATCACGGAGCCCTCCCATGGCTTTGGAAGACGCGAAACGCGAGGTTGACCTCGCCTTCACCCGGCCCGAGCGCCGCGGCCTTGCCTTCGAGAACGCCTTTGGCGGCGCCACCAGCTTTCTGCGGCGGCGCTACACCAAGGACCTCGCCGGTGTCGATCTCGCCATCACCGGCGTGCCCTTCGATCAGGCTGTGACGCATCGTACCGGCACCCGCTTCGGCCCCCGCGCGATCCGCGAGGCGAGCGCCCTGCAGCCCTTCGACCCGCCCTATGGCTGGGGGTATTCGCCGCTCGACGAACTCGCCATCGTCGATTACGGCGATGTCGCCTTCGACTATGCCAAGGTCGCCGATTTTCCCGAGGCGCTGACGGAACATATCCGCGGCATCCTTGCCGCCGGGGTGGGGACGGTGACGCTCGGCGGCGATCACTACATCACCTTCCCGATCCTGAAGGCCTATGCCGAACGGTTTGGCCCGGTGGCGCTGATCCAGTTCGACGCCCATTCCGACCTCTGGGCCGATGACGACCTTTCCCGCATCGACCATGGCACGATGAGCTACAAGGCGGTCAAGACCGGCCTTGTCGACCCGAAGGCGAGCGTGCAGATCGGCATCCGCACCGAATGCGACGACTACCTCGGTGTCGCGGTGATCGACGCGCCCGAGGTGCACCGGAGCGACCCCGCAGCGGTGGCGGCGCAGGTGCGCGCCGTCGTCGGCGAGAGGCCCTGCTACATCAGCTTCGACATCGACTGCCTCGACCCGGCCTTCGCGCCGGGCACCGGC
>JBGSNN010000086.1:0-2889 GCA_041739655.1 Albidovulum sp.
CGATGGCGCGGGCATAGGCCTCGGGCGTCGGCCCCGGATACCGCGCCGCGCGCGATGCACCCGCGGGGTTGAGCCGGTTCAGGATCGCAGGCAGACGCGCGGCGACCGCCGCCTGCGTCATGCCGCTCTGCAACTCCGGCGCATAGGTCGTGCGCAGCATCAGCATGTCGAACCCGGTGAGGACCGTGTGGATATTGTCATCGTTGAAGACCGAATCCGGCAGCCGGTAGAGGTCGTTGAGCGGGCCGAGCGCCTGTGCCAGTTCCTCGTGCAGGCAGTCGCGGATTTCCTGAGGAGCGGTGTCGTCGGGAATGAAGATGGCGGCATGGTCACGGGTGGTGAGCGTCGCCCAGTCCAGCGTCGCCCGCCCGGCGCCGCGATACTCGGCCCAGGACCGCACCCGCGGCGCCACGAAACAGGCCGCGCGTGGCACTAGGCCGTGCAGCCGCTGGCCGTTCACGAATTCAAGCGTGATCGCGGCATCGGCTGCGGTGGTCCGGGTAATGTCGATCCCGGCTTCGGCCCGCAACCGTGCGAGCAGGGTGCTCAGGTCCGCCGCGGCCGAGGCCGGCATCGCGCCGGCAACGCGCAGCGTGATCGGGCCTTCGAAGCGGGTGAGGACCGGCAGGTCGCGCCCGGTTTCAAGGCGAAAGCTGAGGTCAAGGAAATCGCGCAGCATGTCCGCGTTGGCACGGGCCGGCGGGTGCGCCCGTGCCCCGGCGAACTGACGCATCTGCGGCAGGCGGGCAGTGTCTGCCGCCAGCCGCTCGGTGGAAGGTTCAATCAGCGGCGCGCCGCATCCGGCCAGAACCAGAAGGCCCGCGAACAGCGCGCGAAGGGCGGGTCCGACCGTCACGCGCGCACATAGCGGATGAAGGGCGTCTCGACCGCGACCCGGTCGTAAAGCTGACGCGCCGTGGTGTTGAACACCTGCGTCAGCCAGTAGACGTTCGCGGCGCCATGGCGGTCGGCCGCCGCATAGACCGTCTCGATCAGGGCGCGGCCGATGCCCTTGCCGCGACACTCTGGGTCGGCATAGAGGTCCTGCAGATAGCAGGTATCCCCGATCGCCCAGCAGGTGCGGTGGAAGAGATAGTGGACAAGTCCGACCGGTCGTCCTTCATGCAGCGCGAGACAGCCGCTGAATTCGTTCGGTTCGCCGGAAGTGAGCCGGTCGAAGGTCGTCGCATAGACCGCCTCCGGCCGCTCGGTCTGGTAGAAGGCCAGATAGTCGCGCCAGAGGCGGCGCCAGTCCGCCGCATCCTGCGCCGCGATGGGGCGTATCACGAGAGACTCGGGTGTTGCCATGTTGCGTTCCCTGCCTTTGGCCAAGATTGTCTTTCCGTCGTCGCCGCTGCCAGCCGTCTGTCACCCGCGCCCGCGCGCCAGAAAGGCAAGCCGTTCGAACAAGGCCACGTCCTGTTCGTTCTTGAGGAGGGCGCCGTGCAGCTTCGGCAATAGGCGGTGCGGGTCCCGCTTCAGATCCGTGGGCGCAAGATCCTCGGCGAGGATCAGCTTGAGCCAGTCCAGCACCTCGGAGGTCGAGGGCTTCTTCTTCAGCCCCGGCGTCTCGCGAATCTCGTAGAACTGGGTCAGGGCCGTCGTCAGAAGGCTGTCCTTGATGCCGGGGAAATGGACATCGACGATGCGCTTCAGCACATCCGCTTCGGGGAAGCGGATGAAATGGAAGAAGCAGCGCCTGAGGAAGGCGTCAGGCAGCTCCTTTTCATTGTTCGAGGTAATGATGACGATGGGACGGTGGCGGGCGCGGATCGTCTCGCCGGTCTCGTAAACGAAGAACTCCATCCGGTCGAGTTCCTGCAGAAGGTCGTTCGGAAACTCGATATCGGCCTTGTCGATCTCGTCGATCAGCAGCACAGGCCGCTCCGGCGCAGTGAATGCCTCCCAGAGCTTGCCGCGCCGGATATAGTTGCCGATGTCCGAGACGCGCGCATCTCCCAGCTGGCTGTCGCGCAGCCGGCTGACCGCGTCATACTCATAAAGCCCCTGCTGTGCCTTCGTTGTCGACTTGATGTGCCTGGTGATCAGCGGGGCATCGATGCCCGCCGCAATCTCCTCGGCCAGCACCGTCTTTCCTGTGCCAGGCTCGCCCTTGACCAGAAGCGGCCGCTCCAGCGTGATCGCCGCGTTGACCGCAATCCTCAGATCATCGGTGGCAACATAGTTTTTCGTGCCGGTGAAGCGCATGGGTTTTCTTTCAGGAAGCGGCCATATTCTACGGAGTATGCCGGACTGCGGCAAGATTGCCCCGCCCCTGCCCTCTCGCTCCGTTCTCGGAGACAAGAGGGCAAGCCAGAGGGTCGCACAACTCTTCGACACAGCGAGCTCCGAATCCGCTAGACAGGGGCAGAGCCAAGGGATCAGTCCATGTCGAAAGCCCGCTATTCGAAAGACCGGATCGGCAATCATCCGCTGCATCCAGAGACGATGATGCTGGGCTTCGGCTATGATCCGGCGCTGTCGGAGGGAGCCGTCAAGCCCCCCGTGTTCCTCACCTCGACCTTCGTGTTCAAGTCAGCCGAGGATGGAGAGGAATTCTTTCATGTGGTTGCCGGCCGCAAGTCTGCGCCGCAGGGCGAGGCTGCCGGCCTCGTCTATTCGCGCTTTAACCACCCCAACTCCGAGATCGTCGAGGACAGGCTGGCGGTCTACGAGCAGACCGAGGCGGCGCTGCTGTTCGCCTCCGGCATGGCCGCGATCGCCACCACCATCCTGGCCTTTGCCGGGCCGGGCGATGTGATCGTGCATTCGCAGCCGCTGTATGGTGGCACCGAGACGCTGGTGACGAAAACGCTGGGCAGGTTCGGCATGGAAGGCGTCGGGTTCGCCGATGGCCTGTCGCGGACAGCCGTGCGCGCCGCGGCACGC
>JBGSNN010000290.1:0-7051 GCA_041739655.1 Albidovulum sp.
CCTCGTACGGCTGGAAAAGTTTGCCAGGCGCAAGCCGCACCAGATTTCCGGCGGCCAGAGGCAGCGCGTTGCGCTGGCGCGCGCCCTTGCCAAGGCGCCAAAGCTTCTCTTGCTCGACGAACCGCTCGGCGCGCTCGACAAGAAGCTGCGTCAGGACACCCAGTTCGAGTTGATGGACATTCAGGAAAAGACCGGCACCACCTTCGTCATCGTGACCCATGACCAGGAAGAGGCGATGACCGTCGCCAGCCGCGTCGCGGTGATGGACAACGGCCGGATGATCCAGGTCGATACGCCCGACAAGATCTACGAGATGCCGAATTCGGTCTATGTCGCCGATTTCATTGGCGATGTGAACATCATCGAAGGCACCGTCGCGGCGCTGGACGGCGACCTCGCCGCCATCGTCTGGGCCGAAGGCCAGCCGCCGATCAAGGCCGCGGCGGCCAATCCGGTTCCGGTCGGGACCAGGGTGCATTTTGCGATCCGGCCCGAGAAGGTCGCGATCGCGAGCGACAAGCCCGAGGGCCGCGCCAACGTGATCGCGGGCAAAGTGAGCGATATCGCCTATCTCGGCAACATCTCGACCTACAAGGTCGCGGTTGCGGGCGGGCGCATGATCAAGGCGCAGGTCGCCAATGAACGTCGCCTGGCGCGGCGCAACATCACCTGGGAAGACGAGGTCTGGCTGTCCTTCACGGATACCGCCGGCGTCGTTCTTCTGAGCTGAGGGGCGGACCGATGGGCAACATGCGCCGCCTTTTCCTCATCCTGACACCCTACGGCTGGCTGATCGTCTTTTTCCTCATTCCCTTCGCAATCGTCTTCAAGATTTCGCTTTCGGATTACGCGGTCTCGATCCCGCCCTACACGCCGCAGCTTGATCCTGCCGAGGGCTGGCAGGGCATCAAGGCCTTCTTCAGTGCGCTTGATTTCGAGAATTTCACCTTTCTCGCCTCCGATGCGCTCTACTACACGGCCTATCTCTCCAGCCTCAAGATTGCGGTGATCTCGACCATGCTGACGCTTCTCGTCGGCTATCCGATCGCCTATGGCATGGCCCAGGCGCCGGACGAATGGCGCCCGACACTGATGATGCTGGTGATCCTGCCGTTCTGGACCTCGTTCCTGATCCGCATCTATGCCTGGATCGGCATCCTGCAGAACGAGGGTTTCCTCAATCAGTTCCTGCTCTGGACCGGCCTCATCGACACGCCGCTGGCGATCATCAATACGCCCGTCGCGGTCTATATCGGCATCGTCTATGGCTATCTGCCGTTCATGATCCTGCCGATCTATTCGGCGCTGGAAAAGCTCGACGGATCGTTGATCGAGGCCGCAGAGGATCTGGGCTGCTCCAAGGCCTCGGCCTTCTGGCTCATCACCTTGCCATTGTCGCGACCCGGCGTGATCGCGGGCTGTTTCCTCGTCTTCATCCCGGCGCTTGGCGAATTCGTCATCCCCTCGCTTCTCGGCGGCACATCGACCCTGATGATCGGCAAGACGCTTTATGAGGAGTTCTTCTCGAACCGCGACTGGCCGGTGGCCTCGGCGGTGGCGGTGGTGCTGCTGCTGATCCTCATCATTCCGATCATCCTCTTTCAGAAGAACGAAGAGAAGCAGCGGGAGGCGGGCAAATGAACCGCAGATTTTCCTGGTTCAACGCGACATCGCTGACGTTCGGCTTCGCGTTTCTCTATCTGCCGATCCTGATCCTCGTCCTCTATTCCTTCAACTCGTCAAAGCTGGTGACGGTCTGGGCGGGGTTCTCGACCAAGTGGTATGGCGAGCTGTTGCGGGACCAGGCGTTTCTCGACGCGGCCTGGGTCACGCTGAAGGTCGCGGTGGTGTCCTCGACCATTGCCACGGTCCTCGGGACGATGGCGGCCTATGTGCTGATGCGGGCCGGGCGCTTTCTCGGCCGGACGCTGTTCTCGGGCATGATCTATGCACCGCTCGTCATGCCCGATGTGATCATGGGTCTGGCGTTTCTGCTGCTCTTCATCTCGATCGGGCTCGATCGCGGCGTCTTCACCATCATTCTGGCCCATACCACCTTCACCATGTGCTACGTCTCGGTCGTGGTATCCTCGCGTCTCGTCACCTTCGACAAGTCGCTGGAAGAGGCGGCACTCGACCTTGGCTGTACGCCCTTTGACGCGTTCCGGTCCGTGACCCTGCCGATCATCGCGCCTGCGGTGATCTCGGGCTGGCTTCTGGCCTTCACGCTTTCGCTCGACGATCTGGTGATCGCCTCCTTCGCCGCCGGTCCGTCCGCGACCACGCTGCCGATGAAGGTCTTTTCCTCGGTGCGTCTCGGCGTCTCACCGCAGATCAACGCGCTCTCGACCCTCCTCATCAGCATCGTCACCGTGGGCGTCATTGCCGCTTCGCTGGTCAGCAAGCGGCAGATCGCGCGGCAGAAGGCAGACGAACAGGCGGCGGCGCGGACCTGACAGGACCCAAGATGAAGCGGATCTATGAGGATTTCGCCTATGGCGACGGCCCGGTGGCAGAGTGCTACTGGGACACGACCATTGCCCGGCCGCCCCGCGCACCGGGGCCTGCGGGCGAGGTCACAGTGGAGTTCGCCATCATCGGCGGCGGCTATACCGGTCTCTCTGCGGCGCTGCACCTCGCGCGCGATGCCGGGGCCGATGTCGCGGTGCTTGAGGCGAAGGGCATCGGCTGGGGTGCCTCGGGCCGCAACGGCGGCTTCGCCACGATGGGCGGCACCAAAGCGAGCGATGCGACGCTGCACCGACGGTTCGGCCCCCAGGCGATGGCCGAATGGTACGCCGCCCAGAAAGAGGCCTGCGCCCTCGTGGCCGAAATCATCGGCCGCTACGGGATCGAGGTCGATGCCCATTCGCATGAGGGCGAGATCTGCCTTGCCCACCGCCCGCAGGATTTTGCCGGGTTCCGCGCCGAGGCCGGGGCGCTGTCGCGGGCGTATGGCGTCAAGGTCGATGTCCTCGACCGGTCGGACCTCGTCGCCGCGGGCATGGCGGGGCCGGAGTTTCATGGCGGCCTTCGGCTGCCGGTCGGCTTCGCGCTCAATCCGCTGAAGTATGTCCTCGGTCTGGCCGAGGCCGCCCGCGCCGCCGGCGCGCGGATCTACGAAGATGCCCCGGTCAACTCCCTCACCCGCGAGAACGGGCGCTATGTGCTGACGACGCCGACCGGCCGGGTGCTGGCAAAGAGGCTGATCGTCGGCACCAATGGCTATTCCAGCGAGGATACGCCCGGCTGGATGGCGGGGCGCTATCTGCCCGCCCTGTCGGCGATTCTGGTGACACGGGAACTGACCGCAGACGAGATCGCGGCACAGGGCTGGTCCTCGACCGGGCTCGCCTATGACACGCGGAACCTCTTGCATTATTTCCGCCTGATGCCGAATGGCAGGTTCCTGTTCGGGGGCCGGGGCGGCACAAGCTCTGGCGCCGGGGCGCTCGGCGCGCGGCGCGCCATCCTGCGGGCCGATCTTGAGCGCATGTTTCCGGCCTGGGCCCATGTGGAAACCCCGCATTTCTGGTCAGGTTTCGTCTGCCTTGCGCGCAGCCTGACGCCCTATGTCGGTCCCTTGGGCGATTGGGACAATGCCTGGGCGGGCTTCGCCTGGCATGGCAACGGCGTGGCCCTCGCGACCTTCGCGGGCCAGTTGCTGGCCGGGCTCGCCACCGGGCAGGGCAGGGTGCCTGCCCTCATATCCCCGGCGCCCGCGCGCTTCCCCTTCGGCGCGGCGCGGCGGTATCTGTTGCCCCCGGCCTACGCATGGTACGCCGTGAAGGATCGCGGCT
The DNA here is from genome assembly GCA_041739655.1 of Albidovulum sp. Classification (GTDB taxonomy): domain Bacteria; phylum Pseudomonadota; class Alphaproteobacteria; order Rhodobacterales; family Rhodobacteraceae; genus Albidovulum. Next base: position 3,801 of record JBGSNN010000290.1, read on the forward strand.
AGACCCGGCCCCCCGAAGGAGACGACCATGCCCGTCAAGAACCGCTTTGCGGAATTGCAGCCCGAAATCGCGGGCTGGCGTCAGGACATCCATGCCAACCCCGAGCTTCTCTACGAGGTGCATCGCACGGCGGCAAAGGTCGCCGCGCTCTTGCGGGAGTTCGGCTGCGACGAAGTGGTCGAGGGCATCGGAAAGACCGGCGTCGTCGGCGTCATTCGCGGCCGGAGCGACAGCACGGGCCGGGTGATCGGGCTCAGGGCCGACATGGACGCGCTGCCGATCATCGAGCAGACGGGGGTTCCCTATGCCTCGACGGTGCCGGGGCTGATGCATGCCTGCGGCCATGACGGCCATACCGCGATGCTCCTCGGGGCCGCCAAATACCTGGCCGAGACGCGGAACTTCGACGGCACCGCCATCGTGATCTTCCAGCCCGCCGAAGAGGGCGGCGGCGGCGGGCGCGCGATGGTCAAGGACGGGATGATCGAGCGTTTCGGCATCCAGGAAGTCTACGGCATGCACAACATGCCGGGCATTCCCGTCGGGGCCTTCGCGATCCGGCCCGGTGCCATGATGGCCGCGGCGGATCAGTTCGACGTGAAGGTGACGGGGAAGGGCGGTCACGCCGCGAAACCGCATGATTGCGTGGACGCAGTGCTGATCGCCGCGCAGATCATCGTCGCGGTCCAGTCGATTGCGAGCCGCACTGTCGATCCCCTGAAGGAGGTGGTCGTCTCGATCACCACCGTGAAGACCGAAAGCGACAGCTACAATGTCATCCCGCAGACCGTGACGCTGAAGGGCACGGTGCGCACGCTCGACCCTGCCGTGCAGGATTTCGTCGAGGCGCGGCTGAAAGCGCTCGTACCCGGCGTGGCCGCAGCCTTTGGCGCCCAGGCCGAGATCGACTACCGGCGCGGCTATCCGGTCACGATGAACGCGCCAGAGGAAACCGGCCATGCGGCCGCAGTCGCGCGCGCCATTGCCGGCGATTGCGACATGACGATCCGGCCCCTGATGGGGGCCGAGGACTTCAGCTTCATGCTGAACGAACGCCCCGGCGCCTACATCTTCGTCGGCAACGGTGACACCGCGATGGTGCATCACCCGTCCTACAATTTCGACGACGAGGTCATTCCCTTCGGCGCAAGCTGGTATGCCGGAATGGTCGAGGCGCGGATGCCCGCGCTCTAGAGGATGAAACCATGAGAGCGTTCTTTTTGATCCTGCTCGCGGCGGCGATTGCACGCGTCGGCGTCACTCGCGCCGAAGAGTTTCCGGGACCCTACTTCGGTGAAGTAACCAGAGTGATCGATGGCGACACCTTCGAGGCCAATGTGGAAATCTGGCCGACGATCTCGGCGACGGTGAGCGTGCGCCTGAGGGGCGTTGACGCGCCAGAAATCAGACGTCCCAAATGTCCTCAGGAAAGCTTAGGGGCGAAGATGGCCCAAGAGGCAATGACCGATATTCTCAGCGCCGGAACGCGAGTCAGACTTGAGAATGTAGAAAACGATTCCTTTGCCGGAAGGGTCGTCGCGGATGTTCTCCGGCAGGGAGACGAAAGAGGCAGAACGCTTACGGAACTGATGAGGAACCGAGAAGCCCCACTCTGTCCTTGGGTTCCGGGTCAGCCAGATATTGATTGGTGCGGCGATCCCTACCCGGCTTGCTGGAACTAACCGCCGGTATGGCTCATGTGCCGCGAGATCTGGCCTGCGACCTTCTGGCGGGAGTAGTCGAAATCGTGGCCCTTCGGCTTGCGCGCGATGGCGGCGCGGATCGCCTGTTCCAGCAGCTCATCGCTTTCGCTGGCACGCAGCGGCGCGCGCAGGTCGGCATTGTCCTCCTGCCCGAGGCACATGAAAAGCTCTCCGGTGCAGGTCACGCGCACGCGGTTGCAGCTTTCGCAGAAATTATGCGTGAGCGGCGTGATGAAGCCGATCTTCTGGCCGGTTTCCTCGATCCGCACATAGCGCGCGGGCCCGCCGGTGCGGTCAGGAAGGTCGGTCAGGGTGACGCGTTCGGCCAGTCGCGCGCGCAGGTCCTTGAGCGGCCAGTATTGGTCAAGGCGCAACTCCTCGCCCATCTCGCCCATCGGCATGACCTCAATGAAGGTGAGGTCGTGATCTTCTGCGGCGCACCAGTCGACGAGGGTGAAAAGCTCATCCTCGTTGAAGCCCTTGAGGGCCACGGTGTTGATCTTTACGCGCATCCCGGCCGCCCGCGCCGCCTCGATCCCCGAGAGCACCTGTGCCAGCTTGCCCCAGCGGGTGATGTCCTGAAACTTCTGCGCATCGAGCGTGTCGAGCGAGACATTGACACGCCGGATACCGCAATCGGCGAGGTCCTTGGCGAAGCGCGCGAGCTGCGAGCCGTTCGTCGTCAGCGTCAGTTCTTTCAGCGCGCCAGAGTCGAGATGCCGGGCCATGGCGCGGAAGAAGGTCAGGATATCGCGCCGTACCAGCGGCTCACCCCCGGTGATGCGCAGCTTTTCGACGCCCAGCCGGACGAAGGCCGAGGCCAGCCGGTCAAGCTCCTCCAGCGTCAGAAGATCCTTCTTCGGCAGGAACTGCATGTGTTCGGCCATGCAATAGGTGCAGCGGAAATCGCAGCGGTCCGTCACGGACACGCGCAGATAGCTGATCGGACGGGCGAAGGGGTCTATGAGCGCGGTCATCCGGCCAATCTAGGCGCGGAGCTCAGCACCCGCAAGGTGGCTGAAAGTCCCAGTGACCTCAGAGATATTTCGACGCTTCCTTGCGCGCGAAAGGCTTGAGGCGCGGGCCGTGCACATCCAGAAAGGCGCGCACCCGGTCAGGATCGTGCCTGGAGAGATCGCGCAGCCACCAGGCCACGGCCTTCTGGATGAACCAGTCGCGGTCGTCGGCATAGCCCGCCGCCCAGCCGAGCACGCGGTCGCGGATGGCAAGGTCGGCGGGCTTGGGGAAATTCTGCTTGGTCCAGGGCAGGGTGATGACCAGCGCGGCGCGGCGGACCCAGATCTGCGGCGACCGGGTCCAGCGCTCGACCTCGTCAAGACGCGACGGATCGGCCAGAAGCCTGCGCCCGCCTGCGTCGCAGACGTGATCGGCGATGGCCCAGGCGTCGAACTCCGGCACCCAGGACGCGATGAGTGCCCAGACCGCGCCATCGTCGCGGATGCGCGCCTGCGTCAGCAGCTTTGCCGCCGCGACCCGCGCTTCGTGAATGTTGCTGCGCCAGAGACCGTCGGCCAGCGCCACCCGGCC
>JBGSNN010000110.1:0-4082 GCA_041739655.1 Albidovulum sp.
TTGGCGACCTTGCCGGGCGGACGGTGGCGCTCTACTGGCCATTCAAAGGCGAGCCGGACCTGCGGCCCTGGGCGGCAGAGCAACGCGCGGCGGGCGCGCGGACCTGCTTGCCGGTCGTGGTCAAGACCGCTGCCCCGCTGATCTTTCGCGACTGGACTGCGGCGATGAGGCTGGAGCGCGGCGTCTGGAACATTCCTATCCCGCCCGAAACCGCGGACGCGCTGGTGCCGGATGTGGTGATCGCCCCGGTCGTCGGCCTCGATGCCGGGAACTACCGGCTTGGCTATGGCGGCGGCTTCTATGACCGGACCCTCGCGTGCCTCTGCAGGGCAGGCCGTAGCCCGAAGGTCATCGGCGTCGGCTATGGATTCCAGCACCTCGCCACGATCTATCCGCAGCCTTACGACGTGGCGCTGGACGACGCGGTGCTGATCGAGGCCTGAGGCGTGTCAGCGCGGTCCCGTCATCAATCCGGGAAGATCCGCACGATCGAGCAGTAGGTGCCACGGGCAGACCCGGCCGAAATGCTGCCGTCGCCCTTGTCCTTGCCGAAGTTGGTGAAGAGCGCCATCGTCGTCTTCTTGCTGGCATCAAGGGTGAAGATGATGCCCTGGCCCTGCTTGCGCGGCGGCGGCGAGGCCCGGTAGATCCGCGTCTGTGTCGACATGGCGAGCGCGCGGATCACATAGTCGCCCGCCGCACAGAGATATTGGGTCTCGGCATCGGGGCTCGGGAATTCGACGATGAAGGACTGCGCGTCAACGGGATGCACGCGCATGCCGTTCTTTGCGATGAACGCCGAAGCTGGCGCGGCGAAGGCCAGCAGGAGCGCAGCCAGAGCGAGCGGACGGAACATGAGACCTCCGGGATTGTGCCCCGGCATCATCGCCGGTTTTGACATGCCTGTCTTGTACCAGGCGATCAAGATTTCGCGAGCGGAGGGCGGCGCGGCGCCACCCGCCAGCCCGGGTGTCAGAGGCCCAGCGTTTTCACCGAGGTCCAGTCGAACGCACGCACCTTCGCCTGTTCGGCCGCGATATCGTCCCGGGTGAGGCCGGTTCTGGCGTAGAAGCCGTCCGCGAACGACCCTTCGGACGGCATCGGCGCACCCCGGTCCATGCTGTCCTTTGACACCACGAGCGTCGCGACGTTGGGAAGCCAGTGCTCGGCACATATCTCCGCTGCCCGGTTGAGATAGGTGGCGAGACCCTGCCCGTTGACCTTCGACATGTTGAGCCGTCGCGCGAGTTCCGAATAGGTGATGGCCGGTTCCTTGGCGAGAACCGCCTGCGCCACGATCCGGATCGTCTCGAAGGCGCGCTTCTGGGTCAGAGGTGTAACGCTTCCCACCACCGTCACTGATCCAGAAAGCTTCTGAGCTTCCGCGACCGTGACGGATGCTTGAGCTTCCTGAGCGCCTTCGCCTCGATCTGTCGGATGCGTTCGCGGGTCACGCTGAACTGCTGGCCGACCTCCTCAAGCGTGTGGTCGGTGTTCATCCCGATGCCGAAGCGCATCCGCAGGACCCGTTCCTCGCGCGGGGTGAGCGAGGCGAGGACGCGTGTCGTGGTTTCCTTCAGGTTCTCCTGAATGGCCGATTCCAGCGGCAGGATCGCGTTCTTGTCCTCGATGAAGTCGCCAAGCTGGCTGTCTTCCTCGTCGCCGATCGGAGTTTCCAGCGAAATCGGCTCCTTGGCGATCTTCATCACCTTGCGGACCTTTTCCAGGGGCATCTGGAGTTTCTCGGCCAGTTCCTCGGGCGTCGGCTCGCGGCCGATCTCGTGCAGCATCTGGCGCCCGGTGCGCACCAGCTTGTTGATCGTCTCGATCATGTGGACCGGAATCCGGATGGTGCGCGCCTGATCGGCGATCGAGCGGGTGATCGCCTGCCTGATCCACCATGTTGCATAAGTGCTGAACTTGTAGCCGCGGCGATACTCGAACTTGTCCACCGCCTTCATCAGGCCGATATTTCCTTCCTGAATGAGATCAAGGAATTGCAGCCCGCGGTTGGTGTATTTCTTCGCGATCGAGATGACGAGGCGAAGGTTCGCTTCGACCATTTCCTTCTTGGCCTGCCGCGCTTCCTTCTCACCCTTCTGGACCTGGTTGACGATGCGGCGGAACTCGGAAATATCGACGCCGACATACTGGCCGACTTGCGCCATCTCGCTGCGCAGATCCTCCACCTTGTCGCGGGTTTTCTCGATCAGCGCCTGCCAGCCGCGGCCCGATTTCTGCGCCATCCGGTCGAGCCAGGTCGGGTCAAGCTCGTAGCCGCGGTATTCGTCGATGAACTCGCGCCGGTTGATGCGGGCCTGATCGGCCAGCTTCACCATGTTGCCGTCGATCGACATGATCTTGCGGTTGATGCCGTAAAGCTGATCGATCAGCGCCTCTATCCGGTTGTTGTGCAGGTGCAGCTCATTCACCAGGAGCACGATCTCGGAGCGCAGCTTCTGATAGGCGCTCTCGTCGGCAAGGGAAAAGGCGCCATCCTCATTCAGGGTCGCCGACATGCGCAGGTCCTGCATCTCGGCCAGACCGACATAGTTGCGTGCGATGATTTCCAGGGTCTCAAGCACGCGCGGCTTCAGCGCGGCTTCCATCGCAGCCAGCGACATGTTCGAGGCTTCGTCATCCTCGTCCTCGTCGTCGGCGCGCTGAATCGGATTGCCGTCGGCGTCAAGCTCCGGCTCGCCCGCATCGCCGCGGCGGGTGGGCTGCGCCGCTTCAACGCCGTCCACCACGGGCGCGTCCATCTCCACCTCGCCGTCGAGCGATCGGCCGAAGGTCGCATCAAGGTCGATCACGTCGCGCAGCAGAATGTCTTCGCTGAGAAGTTCGTCGCGCCAGATGGTGATGGCCTGAAAGGTCAGCGGGCTTTCGCAGAGCCCCGCGATCATGGTGTTGCGGCCGGCCTCGATGCGCTTGGCGATGGCAATCTCGCCCTCGCGGCTCAGAAGCTCGACCGAACCCATCTCGCGCAGATACATGCGGACCGGATCATCGGTGCGGTCGAGCGCCTCCGCACTCGACGACGACAGCGCCACCTCGCGCGAGGTCGAGGCTTCCACCACGGCGCCCGCGCTCTCGGGATCTTCGCCGCCCTCGTCGTCCTCGATCACGTTGATGCCCATCTCCGACAGCATCGACATCACGTCTTCGATCTGTTCGGAGGACACCTGCTCGGGCGGCAGAACCTGGTTGAGCTGATCGTAGGTGATGTAGCCGCGCTCACGCGCATCGGCGATCATCTTCTTGACCGCGGCCTGGCTCATGTCGAGCGTATGCTCGTTGTCCTGATCGTCGGTCTTCTGATCGTCGGTGTCCTTGGCAGCCATAGGCGCTCCTTGCTTCTGCAGGACCGGCGGGCGGGCCGGCGCGAATCGGTCGTGTTTATGTAGCGAATCACGGCGACGAATCACAGGGGCCGATTCTCGCCGCCCGCCGCCTTCAGGGTTTCTTCTTGATCCAGGCCGCCCCGTCGATGAGGGACTGCAACTGGGCCGACAAGGCGGCGCGGTCTTCGCCGCCTTCGGAGGCTTCGTCGAGGTTGGAGCACTCGGCGCGATGGCGCGCCGCGGCAGCCTGCGTCAGGCGCCAGGTCAGCCCTTCATCGACAAGACCGCCAAAATCCTCGATCGCCTCCGCGATTTCCGCCTGCGCGCCGCGGCGTGCTTCAAGCTTGGCGAATTCCTCGGCGAGATACATCATCGCAAGATCGACATCGGAAGTGCTGCGCACCGGTGGCGCGATTCGGACATGGGCAAGGCTCATCAACTTTTCAACCTCTTCCGCCGCGGCGGCCTCAACGTTCTTGCGAAAGGTCGCGCCGTCGCTCGGCGATCCAGCGTGAAGCTGGCCGAGCAACGCGTGGCGCAGGCGGTTGTGGCCCGGATCGCGCATCTCGACGCTCTCGAACTGGCTCTCGAAGCGTTCGACTGTGCCAGGATGGCTGAGCCCGATGGCGAGGATCATCGCTTCGTGCAGAAATTCCTCCACCTCCGGCCCGTTCGCCGCCGCGAGAAGCGTGCGGCGTGTCGTCCGAAGCGCGGGAGCCGGTTGGCCGCGGCCTGCCC
>JBGSNN010000126.1:0-3810 GCA_041739655.1 Albidovulum sp.
CGGCCTGCCAGCGCTCACCCAGCATCTGCTGCAAGGCCTCCAGCGCCGCATCGGCATCTTCGCAGCCCGGCCCGATTCGGACGGCGACCAACCCAGCCCAGCCAAAGCTTTGCGCCTGATCGGGGCGCAGGCTTATCTCGATACCCTTGCCGGTCCGTGTGACGCGCTCCACCGCCTCCTCGGCGCCAAAGTTTTCGTCGTTCACCTCGAACCAGACCGGGCCGCCGGTCAGCGGCTGGCGGAACAGGACATAGCCCTCGTCCTCCTCCTCGCCCTCGGCAAAACCCACGAACAACAGCCCCTCATCCTCGACAACCGACCCGTAGGCCGCCGTCATCTCGATATCGGCCATCTCAATACCACTTCGCAACGGGCGGCAGGCTCATCAGGACCGCATTCGCGTCATGCCCCGTTTCCAGCCCGAACTTCGTACCCCGGTCATAGACCAGGTTGTATTCCGCATAGAGCCCCCGATGCCGCAGTTGGGCCTCGCGATCGTCTTCGGTGAAAGCTGTGCCCACCCGCCGCTCTGTCACCGGCACGAAGGCAGGCAGGAACGCCGACCCCACCGCTTGAGTGAAGGCGAAGTCCGCTTCCCAATCACCCGTGTTCAGATCATCGTAGAAGATACCCCCCACGCCCCGCGCCCGGCCCCGATGCGGCACGAAGAAATACTCGTCGGCCCAGGCCTTAAACTTCGGATAGTAGTCGGGGGAATGCGCATCGCAGGCGACCTGCATCTGGCCATGAAAGTGCGCCGTATCCTCGGCATATTCCAGTGCGGGGTTCAGATCCGACCCGCCGCCGAACCATGCTGCCCCCGGGGTCCAGAACATCCGGGTGTTCATATGCACGGCCGGCGCATGGGGATTGACCATGTGGGCCACCAACGAAATCCCGCTGGCCCAGAAACGCGGGTCCTCCGCCATTCCCGGCACGCCACGCGCCGCCATCGCCTTCTGCGCGCGCTCTCCCAAAACTCCGTGCACTTCAGAGACGTTGACGCCGACCTTCTCGAAGACCCGGCCGCCGCGCATCACGCTCATCAGGCCACCGCCCGCGTCCGATCCGTCATCGGAGGCGCGGCGTGTCTCGGAAATCTCGAAACGGGCGGGCGGGCGCGCCGCGAAGGGTCCGGTGATCTGACCATCTTCCAGCGCCTCGAAGGCGGCCACGATGTCATCGCGCAGGGCGCGGAACCACGCTGCGGCGGCATCTTTCCGGGCGTCGAATACGTCAGTCAATGCCCCCTCCCCGTACTGTGACCCTGACGCCTTCCGCCTAGCAGCTTTGCGACGATCCCGCCAGATGGGTGCCATGTGACAAGATGAATTTGCGTTGCAGAACCTGACCTGTAAGCTGCGCCCAATGCCCCCCTGTGATGAGTCGTATCCCATGTCCCTGCACCGTTCGGCCTCGACCGCCTGTCTCGTTCTCGGCCTCTTGTCTGGCTGCGTGCAATCCGGCGCCGATTGTGCCCGCGAAGAGCACCGCGAACTGCGCACCGTCGAGAAGCTGATCGCCGAGACCCGCGCCGATCTGGCGCGCGGCTATCGGCAGGAAAGTGCCAGCGGGAATGGCTCTGTCAATTTCTGTCTCGGCGGCGGCGGCAACAACGTGGGCGTCAGCTTCTGCGCCGATCCCACCCGGCAGAACCGGACCGTCGCAATCGATGCGGCGGCCGAGGAGCGCAAGCTTCAGGCCTTGGAGGCGCGCCGCCTTGCCTTGCTCTCGGGCATTCGGGCGAAAGAGGCAAACTGTTCCGGAACGGGGACCCTTTGAGATGCGACTGACCCTTGCCGCCACGATGATGGCCCTGCCCCTGATCCTGACCGCCTGTGGCACACCGCAGGAGCAGTGCATCCGGGCCAACACCCGAGAGTTGCGCCAGATCGAGGCGCTGATCGGCGAAACGCAAGCAAACCTCGCGCGCGGCTATGGTTATCAGGAATATACCGTGACCGACTGGGACTGGGCGCCCTGCTACGACGGGCGACCGCTCCCCAACGGTCAAAGCCCCCGCATGTGCTGGGAGCCCTACGAGCGCACGGTGCGCAAGGCTGTTGCCATCGACCCGGCATCCGAGCAGCGCAAGTTGGCGGCACTGTCCGCGCGTCGCAAAGCGCTCGTCGCCCAGGCGGCGCCCGCAATTGCCGCCTGCAAGGCGCAATACCCGGAGTGAGCGCGGCTCAGTAGGCGGGCGCCGCCACCGCATCGACAAGGCCGCGCCCGCCATCGACGGTCAGCACCTGCCCGGTGACGAAGCCAGCGCCGTCAGAGGCGAGGAACTGCACCGCATGGACAAGCTCCGACGGGGCGCAGATGCGGCCAAGTGGCGTGTGGTCCGTAATCTCGCTCCGCCAATCGGGATTGTCCTTCAGTGCGGCCTGAAGGCTCGTGCTCATCACGCTGGCAATGGCGATGCCGTTGACGCGGATGCGTTCCGGAGCGAGCGCCAGCGCCAGCGACCGTGTCGCCTGATCGAGGGCGGCCCCGGCAACCGAATAGGCCAGAAGCGCTGGCTGCGTCCGCTGCGCGGCAAGGCTCGAGATATTGATGATGGAGCCGACGGGGCCTTCGGTATTCCCCTCACGTTCGGCCTGGGCGATCATGCGCTTCGCCGTCATCTGCGCGAGGCGCAACGATGTCATCAGATTCTGCTTCAGCATCGTCTCGATGCTGAGGTCATCGGGATTGAGGGGATCGGTGACCATGAAGCTGCGGCTCGCGTTGACCAGAATGTCTATCCGATCGAAGGCATCGACCGTCGCCGACAGGAGGTTGGCCATGGTGAGCTTCTGATTCAGGTCGCCACCGAAGGCACGCACCGCACCGTCACCACCGGTGTCAGGCGTCACCTCATCGGCGAGCCGGGCCTCATCGCAATCCGCAAACATGACACGCGCGCCGCAATCGACGAAGTGGCGGGCGATCGCCTGACCGATGCCCTTGGCCGCCCCGGTGACGATGGCCGTCTTGCCGTCGAGAGATAGCGTCATGAAGGACCTGTTTCTGATTCTGCCCGCGGGCAGGTTAGTGGATTTCACCGCCCGGTGCGAGGTGCGGCAAGAACGCGCGCGGCACGCAGCACCTTGAACCCGCGATCACCACCGACCTCCTCCACCTCTCGGAACCGCTGCGATAGCGCCGCTTCGTAGGGCAGATGGCGGTTGGCGACAAGCCAGAGCTTACCGCCGGGGGTGATCCGGGCGGCGGCGGCGGCGATGAAGGCGAGGCCAAGCGCCGGTTCGGCGGCGCGGCCGGTGTGGAAGGGCGGGTTGGTGACGATGGCATCGTAGAGCTTGGCGGCCTTGTGGTTCGCCACATCGGCCCAGTGGAACCGGGCGCGCGGATCGGTGATGTTGCGCCGGGCGCAGGCGAGCGCGGCGTGGTCAGCTTCGATCAGGTCCAGCGTCTCGATCTCTGGCCGGGTCAGGATCTGCGCGGCGAGCCAGCCCCAGCCCGCGCCGAAATCGGCAACGCGGCAACCGAGGCGTGGCGGCAGAGCCTCGGCCAGCAGCGCGGACCCGCGGTCGATCCCCTCAGCCGAAAAGACGCCGGGCCTTGTCACAAATCCCGGCACGGGATGATGGTCCGCCGCGATCCAGTCGGAAAAACCATCATCCTCGGGTCGGTCGAAGCGGAAGATCTTGCCATGCGCCTTGGCGAGCGGCTGAAAGACCGCGACCCTGGCCCGGATATCCTTCAGCATCGTGTCGATGCCGTCGGTCTTCTGTCCGTCGATCCAGATCGGCCCGCCCGGCGCCACGCGGCGCAGGACTGAGGCGACCGCATGGCGCGCCGCGCCGC
>JBGSNN010000128.1:0-3266 GCA_041739655.1 Albidovulum sp.
GCCGGTGACGGCGGCGTCGCAGGCAGCCTCATCCGCACCGAGGTGGCGCAGCGCGGCGAGCGCGGCACCGGCATTGTCGATCTGGTGCGGGCCGGGAAGGTTCGGAAGCGGCAGGTCCAGAAGGCCGTCCTCGTCCTGAAAGATCAGCCGCCCGCGCTCCTCGAAGGCGTGCCACTGCTGGCCATGGACGAGAAGCGGCGCGCCAAGGCGCTCGGCCCGGGCTTCGATCACGGCAAGCCCCTCGGCCTGCTGCGGTCCGACGACGCAAGGGACGCCGCGCTTCAGGATGCCGGCTTTCTCACCCGCGATTTCAGGCAGCGTCTCTCCCAGATACTGCTGATGGTCGATCGAGACCGGCGTGATGATCGTCAGCCGGGGCTTTTCCACTACGTTCGTCGCGTCGAGCCGCCCGCCAAGCCCGACCTCCAGAAGGGTCCAGTCGGCCGGGGTCCGGGAGAAGGCCAGAAGGGCAGCACAGGTCGTGATCTCGAAATAGGTGATCGGGATGCCCGCATTGGCGAATTCGCATTCCTCCAGAATCGCGGCGAGGTGGTCTTCCGAGATCAGTTTGCCCGCAAGGCGGATGCGTTCGTGAAACCGGGCCAGATGTGGTGAGGTATAGGCATGGACCCTGCTGCCCATCGCCTCAAGTCCGGCGCGGATCATGGCCTGGGTCGAACCCTTGCCATTCGTGCCCGCGATATGGATGACCGCAGGCAAGGCGCGTTCAGGGTGATCGAGGGCCGCCAGAAGACGCCAGACGCGGTCAAGCGTCAGGTCAATGATCTTGGGGTGAAGCGCCATCATGCGTGACAAGATCACGTCGGAACCGCTGGACATCGCCATGCCTCACCCCTGGGTCCTTGTGCCGAGGCCGAAGGGCTGTCTGCCCGCGGCACCACGATCGTGTGTCTGAACGGAAAACGGTTCTATTTCGTGCCGCTTGCGGCGGCCGGGGCCTTGGCCGGTTCCGGCTTTGGCAGGTCGCCTTTCACGGCGGTCGGCTGCCCGGTCAGCATCCGCAGGATGACCGTCAGTTCCTCCTTCATCGCCTTGCGATGGGTGACCCGGTCCAGCATGCCGTGATCCAGAAGGTATTCGGAGCGCTGGAAGCCCTCGGGTAGTTTCTCGCGGATCGTCTGTTCGATGACCCTCGCCCCGGCGAAGCCGATCAGCGCGTTCGGTTCCGCGATCTGCACGTCGCCCAGCATCGCATAGGAGGCTGTGACGCCGCCCGTGGTCGGATGGGTCAGCACGACCACATAGGGCAGGCCGGCCTCTTTCAGCATTTCAACCGCGATCGTGGTGCGGGGCATCTGCATGAGGCCAAGGATGCCCTCCTGCATCCGGGCGCCGCCGGCGGCGGAGAAGAGCACGAAGGGGCGCTTGAGCTTCACCGCGCGTTCAGCCCCGGCGATGATGGCGTTGCCGACATACATCGACATCGATCCGCCCATGAAGGCAAAGCTCTGCGCGGCGGCGACGATGGACGTGCGGTTCATCTCGCCCTCGGCGACCAGCATCGCCTCTTTCTCGCCCGTGGCTTTCTGCGCGGCTTTCAGGCGGTCGGGATATTTCTTCTGGTCGCGGAAGTGCAGCGGGTCTGCAATCGGTTCCGGCACCTTGACCTCGGCAAAGACACCGCCGTCAAAGAGCGCCTCGAATCTTTCACGTGGGCTGATGGCAAGGTGATGGTCGCAATTCGTGCAGACGTTGAGGTTGTCGGCAAGCTCGCGGTGGAAAAGCATCGTCCCGCATTCGGGGCATTTGGTCCAGAGGTTCTCTGGCACTTCGCGCCGTGAGAAGAGCGAATTGATCGTCGGCCGGACGTAGTTGGTGATCCAGTTCATCGGCTCCCTGCCTTCTCGTGGCGCGGCGCGGTGGCCGCTGGCGCTGGATCGAGATAAGCCGCTGGCAGCGTAAATGCAATCAGCAGCGCAGGATCAACCGCGCCAGAAGCCAGCCGCAGATCATGGCGAGGAAATCCGTCGCAAGAACCGCGGGCGCGATCATATCTGCGGTGAAGTCGACAGGCAGCGACCAGAGCGCGAGGCCGTCGAGATTGCCGTCGATGGCGATGAAGAACAGGGCCGAGGCATTGTTCGCCGCATGAAAGGCCATCGCGGCACCGAGGTTGCCGGTTCGTGCGGTCAGATCGGCGGCAAGGCAGCCGAAGGCGAAAGCCCAGAGGACGAGCGCGATTGCGCCGGGGCCGAACTGCTCGGGGGCGTAGTGGCCCCAGGCGAAGAGGGCAGACGGCAGGCCCATCCAGATCACGGGCGAGCGGAAGCGCGCGGCGAGTTGCTGTTGCAGATAACCGCGAAAGAGAAGCTCCTCCGCCCCGATCTGGATCAGCAGGCCGGGGATCGAAAACGGCAGATAGCCAAGGAAGCTGACAAAGGAGAGGCCGGGCTGGATCGCGGGATCGGTGAGCACGAGCGAAGCGATCAGGATCTGCAAGCCGACGAGCGGCAGGATCACGCGCAGAAAGCTGCGTCCGGCGCTGCCGGCATCGGGTCCGACCAGCGTCGCAGGGCTGCGCCGGTGGACCAGACGCACGGCTGTCATGGTCGCAATCACGAGGCCGGCAAAGCTGTAGAGCATGACCAGCATCGCGCCGGGTGTGGACCCGGTCAGGACGCGCTCGCGCAGCCCGTCGGTGATGCCGGGACCGAACTCTGCCATGAAATAGACCGAGGCCGCTGCGACCGGAGCGAGATAGACAACAATGATCACAAGTGCCGACACCGGCAACCGCCAGAGTTCGCACCGCTGACGCGCCGGGGCGATGAAGCGTTGGTGCGGAGCGTAGGCGGATGCACGGACCATGTCGGGCGCGACGCTAGCCGCGTCATGCACAAGCCGCAATCGCAATCGCCGCAGCCTGCGCGCTCCGCGCAGGCGGGAAGGCGCGGAACCCAGCAGGCCGGGCTGGACGGCTCACCGTAGGACACGCTAAGGAGACGACGACTTTGGGCGCTCGACGCGGGTCGGCGGTGCGTCGAGCGGTCACGCTCGCGGGCGCATGTGCCGCGGGGCATTTCGGGTCGGATGAGGAAGGATCGTGCGAACGATGCAACTGCGGCATGGGTTGATCGCTGCGCTGATCTTTGCCGTGTCGGCCTGTGTACCGGTCGGGACTGGCGGCCTGGGCACGCGCACCCTTGCCGTTGCGGGCGGGGCGGTGACGGTTGCCGGGCCTCAGGGCTATTGCATCGACCGCAACGCCAGCCGTGACGGCGCGTCCGGGGCCTTCGTCCTGCTCG
>JBGSNN010000140.1:0-5540 GCA_041739655.1 Albidovulum sp.
GGGCGCGCGCGGCGCGATCCGCCAGCGCCAGCGCGCTGGCGAGAAAGCCCTTCATGTCGGTGGTCCCGCGGCCATGGAGGCGGTCGCCCGCGCGTGACAGCCGGAACGGGTCCGTGGTCCAGCCCTGTCCCGTCACCGGCACCACGTCTGAATGCGCAGAGAGGAGAACACCGCGACCGGCAGGGCCGGTTTCGGCATAAAGCCCAGCCTTCTGACCGCGCGCATCCGGGAACAGGGTGACCGCGAACCCGCGCGCGGACAGGAAATCCCGAACGTACCCGATCAGGTCCAGGTTGGACGCGGCGCTGACGGTGGGAAAGCCGATCAGCCGGTCAAGGATCTCGGTCGTCATGGTCATGTCCCGGCTCCTCAGTCGGCGGCGAGGGCGGTGACTTCACGCCGGAACGGCAGCGCATCGCCGATGTCGGGCATGTCGAGTTCGCGCGCGTAGCGATGCCCGGCATAGGTCGCCCAGGCGATCGGGCCGGGTGCATCGGCATCGCCGATCCGCTGGACCGACCGGATGCCGGCATCGGCCCAGTCCGCCGCGCGCGCCATCAGCGCCGTGAAAAGCGCATCCTCTGACCGCCGCGAAGCGACGATCACCACCGCATCGCAAGGCGTCCGGTCGCGCCGGTCGGTGTAGCTGCAATTGGTCTCGACCCCGTCCTCGTGGATCGCAGCCACGCCGCGGTTCAGCACGATCGTGACGCCGGCTTCGACAAGGCGCCGATGGATGGCGTGCTGTTCGAGGGTATTGCGGGTCCAGTCCGACACGCAGGGTGCGGGTGTCACCAGCGTGACCGCGCAGCCCTTCTGCGCCAGAAGTTCGGCCAGAACGCCGCCCATGTAGTAGTGGTCATCGTCATAAAGGACGACACGGCCCGCCGGAAGCCTGCCCACCATGATGTCGTCGGGGGTAAAGACCGGCATCGCGGCGTCCATCGGCAGCGGAACGACATGCTGGCGCGATACGCCGTCGGCGCGCCAGGTCGCGCCGGTCGCGATGCAGATATTCTCGAACCCGAAGTCCAGGATCTGCGCCGCGTCGAGTTCGGACCCGAGGTAAGTCTGGACGTTGGGGCGCTGCGAAATCTGATACTTGCGGTAGTCGATGACGCGGCCCCAGGCGGCAAGGCCAGGCAACAGCCGTTCGCGCGCGACACGTCCGCCGATCTCGGATCGGGCCTCGGCGATGGCCACGTCATAGCCGCGCAGGCTGAGCGCGCGCGCCGCCTCGAGCCCGGCGGGGCCCGAACCGACGATGAGAACGCTGGAACTGTCGCCCTTGGCGTTCATCTTCTCGGGGTGCCAGCCCTTGCGCCACTCCTCCATGAAGGTCGGGTTCTGGGTGCAACGGCTGATCGACATGGTCATGTCGCCGGTGATGCAGATATTGCAGCCGATACATTCGCGGATGTCCTCGATCCGGCCTTCCTCGATCTTCTTCGGCAGGAACGGATCGGCAATCGACGGCCGGGCGCAGCCGATGAAGTCAAGCCTGCCCTGACGGATCATCCTGACCATGACATCGGGGCTGGTGAAACGGCCGACACCCACGACCGGCTTCTTGGAAAGCGCGCGGATACCGGTCACAAGAGCTTCCTGTGCCGCCTCCCCGGTGAAGCGCGACGGGCCGGAACAATCCTCCCAGGTGCCTTGCGCCAGATCCCAGAGGTCGGGCAGATCGTGGTTCATCGCGATGAAGTCACGCAACTCGGCGTTGGAAAAGCCCAGCGCGCCGATGGTCTCGTCCAGCGACACCCGCAGCGTCAGCCCGATGGTGTCGCCCACCGCGTCGCGCATGTCGGCGATCACCTCGCGCGCGAAGCGGGACCGGTTCTCAAGGCTGCCGCCGTATTCGTCGCTTCGATGATTGGTGGCGCGGCTGAGAAAATGCTGGAAGATGCCGAAGCCGTGCGCGCCGTAGAGGCAGATCAGGTCAAAGCCCGCGACCTTGGACCGCTTTGCCGCGGCCACGAACCAGCGCCGCAGGTTGCGGATATCGTCCCGGTCCATCGACCGCGCCTGCACCGGATCGTTGGTGAAGGTGCGGATCGGCAACGCGGTTGGCGCCAGCGGCACCTCCTTGGTATAAAGGTTCGGCCCGTTGATACCGGAATAGGCCAGTTGGATACCGGCCAGCGCGCCGTGCGACTTCATCCGTTCCGACATCTTCCTGAGCGCCGGAATATCCTGATCTTCCCATAGCCTCAGTTCGATGAAAGGCGTGATTTCCGAGGTGTGGTGCATCTCGGTCTGTTCGGTGAAGATCACACCCCAGCCGCCTTCGGCCTTGATGCCGCGCATTTCCGCCGCGGCCGAGGGGTCGCGGTAGCCGCCGCCATTACAGTGCGGCACCTGATAGAACCGGTTCTTGGCCATCACCGGGCCGATCGCCATCGGCTCGAACAGGATATCATGGCGGGGGTCGCGCACGGGATGCCTCCATCGGGTCGGTCTGTCCGCATCTCTAACGATCCGCGGACAGCAATAAAGCCGTTGTTGTCAAAGCAGCGCTTAGGCTTCGACGAAGCCCTGTCAGGGCGCGCGGGCGGTTCCGGGTTGTCGCATGTTCATGCCGGGAAGGGTGCCTTCCGCCGCGTGTTCGCGGCAATGGTCGATGAAGGCTCTGACGGTGAGGACGTTTTCGGCACCCGCCACCAGGGCAAGACCCATCGTCATCGGCCGCACCTTCCCCGCCAGAGGGATGTAGCGCAACCGCTTCCCGTCCGGCGCGATGTCGTTCAGCGGGCGAATGTTGGCGATGGCATAGCCAAAGCCGTTGCCGACAAGGCTGCGCATGACCTCGATGTCGCGGGTGCGCTCGGCAATCCGCGGTTTGGTCCGGGCGTTCTCAAAGAACGACAGCAGATAGTCCCTGCTGAGCGGCAGATCGAGCAGCACCATCGGATGATCTTCAAGCTCCGCCACCGACACCGAGGCGCGGCCGGCCAGCGGATGGGTTTCGGCCACCACCACATGGGGCGGCAGCGCGACCAACGGCACAAAACGAAAATCACTCGCGATGTCGAGATCATAGGTCAGTGCAATGTCGATCCTGCCAGTGCGAAGCCGGTCGAAGATGTCCTGCTGGTGCAGTTCGAACTGGCTGACACGGACATCAGGGTAGCGGTGTTCGAAGACGCGACGCAGTTGCGGCGCGATCAACTGCGCAAAGGTCAGCAGGCAGCCGAGCGCCAGCGGCCCCTGCACCTTGCCCGACATATCGCTGGCAAGGCGGGTGAGCGCGTTGGCCTGGTTCAGGACAGTGATTGCCTGCGCCATCATCTGCCGACCGGCCTGGGTCAGTGCCAGACCCCTGGCATGTTTGCGCACGAAAAGCTGGAGCCCGAGTTCCGCTTCAAGCTGGCCGATGGCGGCCGAGATCGAGGGCGACGAGACGTTCACATTCTCGGCGGCGACGGCAATGCTTCCGGACTCGCCGACGGCAACGAAATACTCAAGCTGGCGAAAGGTGAAGCGCAGCGGCATGAGGGACTATTCACCGCGCCCGACCGCGTGTTCAACCCCGATCTTTCGGCGCGGCGGGGGCCGTGGCACCATCGCGGCCGCGTCATTCGTCGCCGGGAACGCCATAGGAGGGCGCCGCGCGCGGATCGAGGGCGCGCTGCACATAGGCCGCAAGCTGCGGCTTGTAGATCATCCAGGCCAGGGCGACCTCTTCGATCGGGCAGTCTTCGGTCCAGTCACAGCGCAGATCGGCGACCGGCCAACTGACCTTGTCAACGATCATCATCCCGGCGGAATGCAGCGGGCCGGCCTCGCCCCCGGCGTCGCGGCCCGCCCGGAGTGCGGCGATCAGCCGATCGCCGAGATCGCCAGAAGTGGCAAGAAAGCTGTCGATGATCGCCTGCGGGACGCGGTCATTGGCCAGAAGATTGCCTCCGGAGGCGACATTCGGCGCCGCGGCCTCGGCCCAGATGCCAAGCGCCTCGGCGCCGGAATGGATCGCGGTCCGCCCACTGCCATCGACCGCCAGAACCTGCCGGTAGTCGGCGAACCTTGCCTGTCTTTGGACCTGCCCGACCGCCTCGGGTGCCGACAGGCCGCCTGCCATCAGGTCGAGCGTCAGCGGCCCGAGCGTGGGGTCGGTCACGTTCTGCGACGCGACCGCCCCGACACCGGCGCGCGCATGGGAACACCGCGCCGCAACAGCCGGAGATGACGAGGAAATCGCCACTCCGAACATGCCGGTCCGGTCGCATCTGGCGACGAGTGAAAACGTCATGCGGTCAATCCGGAATGACGGCGGTGCCGTCGATCTCGACCAGCCAGTCCGGTCGCGCCAGCGCGCTGACCACCAGCCCGGTCGATACCGGGTGCACACCCTTCAGGTAGCCCCCCATGGTGCGATAGACCGCCTCGCGGTGGCGGACATCGGTGATGTAGACCACGACCTTGACCAGATGCTCCATGCTGCCGCCGCATTCCTCGATCAACTGCCGGATGTTTTGCATCACCTTGTGGGTCTGCTCGACCGGATCATGGCTGCCGATGTCCTTGGCATCGTCAAGGTTCTGCGGGCACTGACCGCGCAGATAGACGGTCCGGCCGCCTCGGGTGACGACGGCCTGGCAGAGATCATTGTCGAGCTTCTGCTCGGGGTAGGTGTCCTTGGTATTGAACTTGCGGTGACGGTAATGCGCCATGCCGGTCTCCGTGCGGGGTCAGGGGTCGATGCGCTGTCTTGCGCCTTGCAGGGTCTCGGCTTCACTCTGCGACGGGATCGGGCAATCGGCAATCACTGCTGTGCGCGGCGCTTGGCTGATAGGCAAGATAGGCGCGCTGCATGCAGATCTGGTCGGCAATGAACTTGGCATCGTGCCAGACGCCCCAGATGAAGGCCGAGCCCCGACGCGATTGCCAGGGCAGCCCGAGGAAATATATCCCGGCCTCGGGCGACACGCCGCGCTGATGCAGTGGCCTGCCGGCCGCGTCGAACGATCCGACCTTGAGCCAGGAATAGTCGAGCGCAAAGCCGGTTGCCCAGATGATCGTGGTGATCCCCGCTTTGGCCAGCGGCAGGTCCAGGATCGGGTCGGTGAGGCAGGCCGGGTCGGGCCATGTCCGGCGCGCCGCCGGTTCCTCCGGCAGGTCGAGGCCATTGCGGGCGACAAAGCGATCGGCTTCGTCGAGAACCGACAGATAATCCGCATCCCCCATCGCGACGTTGCGCGCGAGGTCCGGCGCGAAGGACAGCACCCCGTCGCGGTACGAGGACGTCCGCCCGACCAGCACCATGCCTTCCGCGGCGAGACGCCGGAAATCGACGGTTTCGCCGCCATGCGCGCCGCTGACCGCAATGGTGACATGTTCGGTGCCGGGCGCCGGGGTGTCGGCGTTCCACTTGCCGAGTACGCCAAGCCACCAGACAAAGTCGCGCCCGCGATAGCTGCGCGGCGGGCGGCCGTGCGGGCCGACCGACAGATAGACTTTGCGCCCCGCCTGCATCAGCTCATCGGCGATCTGCGCGCCTGATGAGCCCGCGCCCACCACCAGCACCGCCCCCGGCGGCA
>JBGSNN010000147.1:0-24803 GCA_041739655.1 Albidovulum sp.
CGACCGCCAGGTTGCCGAGTTCCAGGTCCGGGTTGCCGTGCTGAACGGCTACACCGCACTCGGAATCCCCGTCACGAAGGTCGCAGGATAGGTCTGTCCGGGATAGGGGGAAATCCGGCCGTCCGCTGATTTGTGCAACAGGGCCGCGCCGACCCACCTTGGCATATCGATGCCGGCGGGGTGCGATCACATCATCAGTGCCGAGGCAAAGCCGAAAAACTCCGCGCTATTCAGCCGTGATCCGAGAAGGGGCTGTCGTAGAAGGTGCGCGGCGCGATCTGTTCCGGTTCGACCATCTTCAGCACCACATCATGCGGCTGCTCGTCGATCATCCTGTATGCTTCGCGGATCAGGCCATGAGCGTCCTGGCGCACCATGTGAACGGGGAACTGCAGGTAGGCGGCGAAGGGATCATAGTCGTAGCAGCCGATGACCGAAGCGCGCAGGTCTTCAAGGGGCAGCCGGGACAAGTGGCCAAGAACCCCTTCAAAGGCGGTTAGGGAGTTGACGAAGACGCCAGCAGGCATGCCCCCCAGCCGGTCGCACAGTGCAGCAATCTCGCGCATTGCGCTGCGTGGTGCATAACCGCAGGCGATGATCTGATCAGGCAGGAGAGGCGATCCGGCTTCGGTCAGCACGTCGCGGAAAGCCTCGATCCGGCGCGCAGAGGCATAGTCGGTCGAATCGCCGCCGATGAAGTAGATTCGGTCGCCGACAGTGCCGCCGGTGATCGGGTGATCGGCCAGCAGGCGGCGGGTGAGGTCTGCCGCACCCTTGTAGTTGTCCGACACCACTGAGGGTGCGCCGCGTCCGGGGAGGTCGACGAAGATGTGGCGCAGATTGGCCGCCTTGCACATCGCGGTCACTGCGTCCGGATCAGTAGCGCCAGCGATAAAGAGATAGTCGACCGCGTAGGAAATCAGAGTTTCGACAATGCGGCGTTCTTCTCCCGGCTCGCGCATCGAGGACGCGATCACGGGAACGAGATTTCGGTCGCGGGCAAAGGCCTCGAAGCTCTGCGACATGGAGGAGAAGAAGCGGTTGTCATGCAAGGGAATCACCATTCCCACCAGCCCCGACCTCGCCTTGCGCAAGCCGCGTGCCTGCATGTTTGTGGAATAGCCCTGCTGGGCGGCGATGGTTCGAATGGCTTCCACAGTGGATTCAGCGATGCGCCGCTTTCGCCAGCTTTCGCCCAAGGCGGCGGATACCGTTGACGGCGAGGCCCCAGAAAGACGGGCGATGTCATAGATGGTTGCCTTGCGGCTGGCGCGGGTCATCGACTGGTCCGATGCGCAAAAGAATCTTCTTGACGAGACTATGGCCTTAGACGCTCAATGCGCAATATCGATTGTGCAGACGATCGATATCGGGAGGACGGCCAGCACCAAAAAATCATCGGCAACGGCTTAGCTGGTGGAATATGGCTTGCACAATCGATGCAGCAAGCAAGATTTGGCCCTTTGACGGGCCCTTAACGGGAGGACGACAATGAAAAGAAGAACCTTTGGCGCAATGATGGCGGGCGTGGCCTTTGCCGCCACTCTGGCAACCGGCGCATTGGCGCAAGACAAGCCCACGATGGGTGTCGTCGTGAAGATTGGTGGCATTCCGTGGTTCAATGCCATGGAAATGGGAATCAAGGAAAAGGGAGCAGAACTGGGCATCGACGCCACGATGATCGGCCCGACCAGCGCCGATCCGGCGCTGCAGGTGCGCGCCATCGAGGATCTGATCGCCAAGGGTGTCGACGTGATCGGCGTGGTGCCGAACGACGAGGCCGCACTTGAGCCGGTCCTGGAAAAGGCCCGCGCCGCAGGCATTAAGGTGGTGGCGCATGAAGGCCCCGGCCTTTCCAATGTCGACTGGGATTTCGAACTGGCCTCGGCCAAGGGCTTTGGCGAAACCCATGCTGAACTGCTGGCGCAGAAGATGGGCGGCAAGGGCGAATACGCGGTGTTCGTCGGTTCGCTGACCGTGCCGCTGCACAATGCCTGGGCTGATTTCGCCATTGCCTATATCGGCGAGAAATACCCCGATATGAAGCTGATCGGCGAACGCTACGGCGTGGCCGAATCGGTTGATGATAGCCGCAAGACCGCGCTTGACCTGATGGCGGCCAACCCCAACCTGACGGGCTTCCTCGGCTTTGGGTCGCAGGGTCCGATCGGAGCCGGACGCGCCATTGAAGAACGCCGTGCGGTTGGCGCCGTCCACGTCATCGGGCCATTCTCGCCCGGTCAGGGCCGTGATCTGGTGAAATCGGGTGCGATATCGGGTGGCTTCATGTGGAACCCGGCCGAAGCGGGCCGCGTGTTCGTAACTATGGGCAAGATGCTGATCGACGGCACCGAGATCACTGAAGGGACCGACATTCCGGGCCTTGGCAAGGTGTCGCCGGATGCCGCCGGCAAGGACATCATCACCGACAACCTGATCGCCATCAACGCCGAGACGGTGGACGGTCTGGCTGACCTCGGTCTCTGATCCAGACGCCACTTGCCCTGGGGCCGCTGCTCCCGCGGCCCCAGGCCTTTGCCATGGGGATGGGCATGAGCCTTTATCAAACCGCACTTGACGAGATGGGCGGCGTCTTTGCTCGGCTGGATGACGCCCGGGTGGACGCGCTGGTCGAACGGCTGGCCACGGCACGGCGGATTGTCGTCTTTGGCGGCGGGCGCGAGAGACTGCAGATCATGGGCTTTGCCATGCGTATGTTCCACATGGGGCTGAACGCCGCCGTGGAAGGCGACATGACGACCCCCGCCGTCGGCCCCGGCGATGTGTTCCTGGTCACTTGCGGACCAGGCTATATCAGCACGGCGCAGGCCTTGATGGGTGTGGCAAAGGAAGCCGGCGCCACGGTCCTTTTCATCACCGCCCAGCCGCAAGGCCGCTGCGCATCGCTGGCCGATCTGATCCTGCACCTTCCGGCGCAGACCATGGCAGATGATCAGGGGGACAGGAAAAGTTCGGTCCTGCCCATGGGCAGCCTGTTCGAGGGCGCACTGTTCGTGCTGTTCGAGGTCATGGTGCTTAAGCTGAAGGCGCGGTTGTCGATTTCGGCCGACGACATGCGCGCGAACCACACCAACCTGGAATGACCATGCCCGCCGACCCCGGACCGCCCGATGCCCTGCGCTTTTCCCACATCCGAAAGATCTTTGGCGGAGTGAAGGCGCTTGACGACGTGGCGTTCTCGGTAGGCGCGGGCGAGGTGCATTGTCTGGCCGGCGAAAATGGGTGCGGCAAAAGCACCCTGATCAAGATCATCACCGGGGTCTATCAGCCCGAACCGGGCGCCGACATGCAGATTTTCGGCCAAAGCTATGGGCAGATCAGCCCGACGCTGGCTCGAAGGGCCGGGATCGCAGTGATCTGGCAGGACCTGGCGCTTTTTGCGGAAATGACGGTGGCCGAAAACATCGCCTTTGAAACGATGCTGGGCAACCGTCCACGCGGGGTTTCCTATGCTAGGCTGCGCGAGGTTGCGAAGGCGGCACTTGCGCGGCTGGAAGTGGATCTGGACCTTGACGCGCGGCTTGGCGACCTGCCCATCGCACAGCGCCAGATCGTCGCGATTGCCCGTGCGCTGGTTTCGGATGCCCGGCTGATCTTCATGGACGAGCCGACCGCGAGCCTGACCCAGTCCGAGACCGACGCATTGCTGGCCGTCGTTCGCACCCTTTCCGCGCGCGGCGTCGCGGTGGTCTTTGTCAGCCACCGTCTGGCCGAAGTCCTGGAAATATCGACTTGGGTCACGGTCTTGCGCGACGGGCGGCTGGTGGGGGTCTTCCCGACCGAGGGGATGACCCAGTCCCGGCTGACCGAACTGATGACCGGCACGTCATTCGCCCAGGACGTGATGGCCCGCGACACCGGAGACCAACCCGAGGTGCTGCGCGTCGATGGATTGACCCGTTCCGGTGAATACGAGGACATCTCCTTCACTCTGCGCGCCGGCGAGGTGCTTGGCCTGACCGGCCTGATCGGCGCGGGCCGGACCGAACTGTGCCACACCCTTTTCGGCATGACGCGGGCGGACCGGGGCCGCATTACCCTGAATGGGCGAGACCTGCGCCTGAGGTCGAACCGCGATGCGGTGGCCGAGGGTATCGCCTATGTCTCGGAAGACCGGCTGGCATTGGGACTGATCCAGCCGCAATCGATTGCCGACAATGCAGTGCTGTCCGTGCTTAAAGAGATCACCGGGGCGGGGGGGCTTCTGTCTGCGCAGAAGAAGGATGCGACCGTCAGCCACTGGATGTCCGAGCTAGCTGTGAAGATCGGCAAGCCGTCCGACGCCGTCAACACGCTGTCCGGCGGCAACCAGCAGCGGGTGGTTTTGGCCAAGTGGCTTGCGACCAATCCGAGGGTATTGCTCCTCGATTGCCCCACCGTCGGCGTCGATGTGGGTGCACGGGAAGGCATCTTCCGTATCGTGCGCCAATTGGCCGAAAAGGGGCTGGCGATCCTTCTGGTCAGCGACGAGGTGCCAGAGGTTTACATGAACGCCGACCGGGTCTTGCACATGGCGGGGGGCCGGATCACCCACGAATGGGACCCACGCCAGACCGGCCTTCAGGAAATGGAGGCTGCCGTCTATGCGTAGCTTCCTCCGCGCTTACCCGACCGAATCGAAACTGCTGGCCGTGTTGACCCTGATCTGCACCGGCCTGTCGCTGGCATCGCCTGATTTCCTTACGCTGGTAAATTTCACCAGTCTTCTCAACAACAACGCCGTCAACGTCATCTGGGCGGTGGGCCTTCTGGTGGTGCTGATCGCGGGCGGCATCGACATCTCGTTTGCGGTGGCGGCCTCTGTGGTCCAATACCTTTGCGTCTATGCCTTCGCTGCCATCGGCGGCGGCAACTGGGCCATCGGGTTTCTGTTTGCCGGAGTTTTCGGGTTGGGGCTAGGGCTGATCAACGCCTTCCTGATCCACCAGTTCCGCATCATTTCCATCGTCGTCACCATCTCGACCTTCAACGCCTTTTTCGGGCTTTTGATGTTCTTCTCCTCGGGCCGGTTCCTTTACAACCTGCCTGGCTGGTGGTCGCAGCGCGTCATCCTTTGGGAATACCAGACCGCCAGTGGCACTTGGGCCGAGCTGATCCTGCCGGTTGCGGTGATGGCCGTGGCAATGTTGGCGACCTGGGCGCTGATCCGCCGCACCACCACCGGGCGGCAGCTCTATGCCTTTGGCGATAACCCAGAAGGCGCGCGGCGGGCTGGAATTCCCATCGGGCTGATGCAGGCCATTGCCTTTGGCTGGTGCGGGATAATGGCCGGGATCGGCGGGCTGATGCAGGCGCATATCACCAAGGAAGTGGTTCCCAACGCCCTTGTCGGGCGCGAGCTGGAGGTGCTGGCCGCCGTGGTTCTGGGCGGGGCGCGGCTGGGCGGCGGGCGCGGGTCGGTCCTGGGGTGCTTTCTTGGCGTCCTTCTGGTGGCGATCACCCAGAACGGACTGAACCTGCTGGGCGTATCGCCCTATGCGTTCAAGATGGTGGTCGGGATCATCATTCTGCTGGCGATTTCCACCTCGAACCTGAACCCGGCCAAATGGTTCGAACCCGGACAGGGAGACAAGGCATGACGCAGCTTTACCGCCGTGCCCTGTCAGCCTTCGGACCCGAGGTGCCGGGCCTTCTGGGCTTTCTTGCGCTGGTCTTTGTGGTCTTTGGAATCTTCGCGCCAAGATTCCTGACCGGGGCCAATTTCGGCTCCATCGCCTTTCAGCTGCCCGAACTGGGGCTGCTGACGCTGGCCATGCTGATGCCGATCATCTCGGGCGGGTTCAACCTGGCGATCATCTACACCGCGAACATGGCCGGGCTGACGCTGGCCTATGTGCTGAACCAGTATGGCGGGGTGGATGCAGGTCTTGGGCCCTTCATCCTGGGCACTGTGCTGGCCTTGGGCGTGGGGGCGTTGTCGGGCGCTCTCATGGGGGCGGTGATCGCCTATATCGGTGCGCACCCGATTCTGGTGTCGCTGGCCATGATGATATTCCTGCGCGGCCTGGGCGAATTCCTGACCAAGGGCGGTGACATTTCCGGTTTTCCGCCCTGGATGGCCGTTCTTGGTCACGGCAAGGTTCTCGGTATCCCCGTGCCGCTGATCCTGTTTCTGATCTGCGCCGTCCTGTGGCACATCATCCTGAACCGCACCCGGCACGGTTTTTCCGTTCGTATGGTCGGGTCGAACATCCGCGCCGCCGCCTATTCCGGCGTGCATACAAAACGCACCCTGATGTTGATCTACACCCTGTCGGGCGTGATGTGCGCTGTTGCGGGCATTCTGATGCTCAGCCGCTTCAACTCGGTCCGCGTGGGCCATGGCGAGGCGCTCTTGCTGGTCACCGTGCTGGCCTGTTTTCTGGGCGGCGTCGACCCGTTCGGTGGCTTCGGTCGTGTGCTGCCGGTGGTGATCGCGTTGATCGTGCTGCAAGTCCTGTCTTCTGGGCTGAACCTGCTGGGGGCCAACCAGCATCTTTCAACTGCCGTCTGGGGTCTGTTCCTGGTCGGCGTGATGATCCTGCGCTGGGGTGCGGGACGGATAACTGAACGAAGACGCAAAGGGAGTTGAGCATGGAAGGTTTTGGCGTTCACACCAGCATGTGGACCATGCACTGGGACCGAGCGGGGGCAGAGAAAACCATTCCCGCCGCCGCCGCCTACAAGATGGATTTCATCGAGATCGCCCTTTTGAATACCGCGATTGTCGATGCCCCCCACACTCGCGCGCTCTTGGAAAAGCACAACATGCGGGCGGTTTGTTCGCTGGGGTTGCCGCAGCAGAACTGGGCCTCGGTCAATCCCGATGGGGCGATCGAGCAGTTGATCCGCAGCATGGACAAGGCCGCCGAAATGGGGGCCGAAGCACTTTCGGGCGTGACCTATGGCGGGATTGGCGAGCGAACCGGCCTGCCGCCGACCATGGCCGAGTATGACAATATCGCGCGGGCCTTGTCCGTTGCGGCCAAGCACGCCAAGAAACTTGGTATCGCCTTCGGAATCGAACCGGTGAACCGCTATGAAAACCACCTGATCAACACCGGCGCCCAAGCCAAATGGATGATCGAGAAGGTAGGCGCCGACAACATCTTCATTCACCTTGATACCTACCACATGAACATCGAGGAAAAGGGCGCGGGCAACGGTATCCTGGATGCGCGCGAGCATCTGCGCTACATCCACCTGTCCGAAAGCGACCGTGGCACACCGGGCGAAGGCACCTGCGACTGGGACGAAGTCTACGCCACCCTCGCCGCCATCGGCTTCAAGGGTGGCCTCGCGATGGAAAGCTTCATCAACATGCCGCCCGAAGTGGGATACGGTCTCGCTGTCTGGCGTCCAGTTGCCGAAAACTTTGAAGCCGTGATGGACAAGGGTCTGCCGTTTCTGCGCAACAAGGCCAGGCAATACCGGTTGATCTGAGGGTGCCATGATGGGCGGGACCGTCGCGGTTCTGGATGTCGGCAAGTCCAACGTAAAGTTGTCGGCCTGCACCGCCGACGGCCATGTGCTGGAAACGCTGAGCCTGCCGAACGCTGTGCTTCCAGGCCCGCCCTGGCGCCACCATGACCTTGCCGCGCAGAACGAATTCGTGCTGGGCGGGTTGGCGGCGCTGGCGCGCGACCATCCGTTGGCGCATTTCGTGGCGTCTGGCCATGGCTCGGGCGGGCTGCTGGTCGGTGACGATCCCGACGCGGGCGGCACCGGACTTGTCCTGCCGATGATCGACTATGAACAGCCCCTGCCGCCGGGCCTCGACGCGGCCTATGCGCCGCTGTCGGGCGGGTTCTTCGACCGGGGGTCTGTGGTGATGATGGCGGCAACGCATACCGCCCGGCAGATGTTCTGGGCCGAAACTGCCGAACCTGCGGTTTTTGCAAAGGCGCGCTGGTGCCTTGGCATTCCGCAATATTGGGCCTGGCGGTTGTCGGGCCGGGCGGTCAGCGAGGCGTCAATCCTGGGCGCGCAATCGCATTTGTGGAACGTCAAGGACCACACCTGGGCCCCAATTGTTCAGGCGCGCGGCTGGGGCCACCTGATGCCCCCCTTTGCCCGGGCAGCCGATGATCTTGGTCCCCTTCGCGCCGGGCTGGCCCGACGCCACGGGCTGCCACCGCTGCGCGTCCATGCTGGCGCGCATGACAGTTCCGTCAGCTTCTTCCGGTATCAGATGGCGGGGCTGAAAGACTTTGTCCTGGTCTCCACCGGCACATGGATTGTCTGTTTCGCGGACCGGATCGACCTTTCCCGCCTCGATGAGACCCGGGGCATGACCTGCAACGCAGATATGGAAGGCTTGCCCTTGGGTGGTGTCCTGACCATGGGCGGGCGCGAATACGCGGCCGTCGCGGGCGACCAGCCCGAAGGCGCGCAAGCCTCAGCCACTGTCCTGTCCCGGCTGATCTCGCATGGCACGATGGCCTTGCCGACATTCGGCAGCAACGACGGCCAGTTCCCCGAAAGCGCGGGCAGGGGCCGCATTCTGGGGCCGCCGCCCGACGGACCTGAAGAAAGGCACGCTCTTGCCGTCCTTTACTGCGCCCTGCTTGCCGTCACCTGCGGCACCATGCTGGATGCGGCACGGCCTTGGGTGCTGGATGGCACCTTCCTTCGCGACCCGGCATTTGCGGGCCTTGTCGCGGCGCTTCGGCCTGGGCCGGAGACCCTGCTGGCGCCCGAAACCTACGGCATCGCTGCGGGTGCGGCACTTCTCTGCCGGCCGCCCGGCGTCGTGCCGATCGACTTTCATAAGGCCCAGCCGCTGCAACTGCCCGGCCTGAACAATTACACGGCGCGCTGGCGCGCCCTTGCGGGAGTGAACGAATGAAAGCCGAAGAAAAAGCCCTGCGGCAACAGATGGTAGACACCTGCCGCGCGATGGACGCCAAGGGCATCAACCAGGGCACCGCTGGGAACCTGTCGCTCCGCCATGGCGACGGGTTCCTGATCACGCCCTCGTCGATGCCCTATGACACGATGCAGCCCGAGGATATTGTCGAGATGGGCTGGGACGGCACCTACGTCGGGCACCGCCCGTCCTCGGAATGGCGGTTCCACCGGGACATCCTGAAGGCGCGGACCGACATGAACGTCGTGCTGCACTGCCACTCGCTTTATGCGACCAGCGTCGCCTGCCACCACCGCACGATTCCTGCCTTTCACTACATGGTCGGCGTGATGGGCGGCACCACGCTACGCTGCGCCCGTTACGCGACCTATGGCACGCAGGCCCTGTCCGACGCGGCGCTGGAGGCGCTGGAGGGGCGCAAGGCCTGCCTTCTCGGCCAGCACGGCCAAATTGCGCTGGGCAAGACGCTGGATGCGGCGTTGTGGATGGCGATCGAAGTGGAAACCCTGGCGCGGATGTATCAGCAGGCGCTGGTTCTGGGCGAGCCGCCCGTTCTGCCCGATGACGAGATGGAGCGGGTCATCGCGCAGATGACGCGGATGTCCTACGGACTTGGCCCCGAGGAAGAAGGCGCCAACGACATCGCCCGCCCTCGGTCGACGGGGAAGTAGTGTCCTGGGTCAGATCGGAATCCGACCAACCATGCAGGTCAGATTGAGGCGCGCGCAACTTCTTAAGCCGCCGGGCCTGTTGCCCCTGTGGATCAGGATAGGGGACCGTTCAACTGTGTGGGGTCAATCGGCGGGCTGGAAGAGGGGCACCGACCCGACAGGATAAAGGACAGAACACCGTTGCAGGATTGGCGAACTGTAGGCGAGGTGCTCTTCAAGAACGCCGTTTACTTGGGCTACTCGAACGCGCAGGAGCAGATTTGCGCCCCGCCCTGATCACCGCTTCTGTTGCTTCTTGACCAACCGCTTCGCCATGAGCAGTGCTCGTCTGCCCATAAAGGCCTGCGGGTTGCGTTGAACTGACTGAGGCGGAGCCAACCTACAACGGCCGGATACCGTAGTCCGCGCCGTCCCATGCCGGTCTGGCCGCCGATGAGGGCGCTGCCCCGACTAGGCTCGGCTACAATGTTGCAAGTTCGGTCCAGCGCCTTGCATACTCCGACATCGCAGAGCAGCTGTCGGGTAGGGCCACAGATCGCGTGACCGGGGGAGGAGCCGTCGCACCCAGGCACAGCAGCGCGGCACCGACCGACGTGCCCGTCGCCGACCCGGCGGTTCTCACCCCGTCCGGCGACACGGTCGCCAACATGTCCAGATAGTCCGCGTTGGCGCCAAATGGCCCTTCGACGATCACCGGCCCTCGCGCCCCGGCCAGATCGAGGCAGCAGCGCGTCATAAGCGCGAGATACCAGGCCAGGGCCACCAAACGCTGACCCGGCCGTTCGGGGTTTGCGGTCCATGTCATTGCGCGCCCCTGAAAGGGGCCGGAACCGGGCTCGACCGCGGGCAGGATCATCACCGCGCGCGACAGCACCGCCGCCCGGTCCGTCTGGTCGGGCGATGCTGTTTCGCCTTGCCGTATCAGTTCATACTCCCGCCCACCCATGAAGCGGGCTGATGGCACCGGTTGTCCCATCGCACTTACATTCACCAGAACATCGCGGTTGGGGTCGGGCACGACATGGGCCCCGTTGACCGCCATGCACACAACCCATGTTCCGGTCGAGACGACCGAGACAGCACCGGACTGCCCAAGCAGGTAAGGGTAGAGCGAGGCATTGGAATCGTGGATGCCCACACTGACCGGGGTGTCGGGCGACAATCCGGTGGCCGCCGCAACCGCCGGCCTCAGGTGGCCCAGCACCGCATCCGGGCGGCGCGGGGGGGCCATTTGCGCGGTCAGACCGAGGCGCTCGACAAGCGCCGAATACTTCCCCGCCCAAGGGTCCCACAGATCGGTATGGCATCCGAGCGAACAGACATCGCATGCCCTTTCACCGGTCAGACGCCAGCCCCAATACTGGGGATAGGTCAGCACATGGGCAACCCGGCTGCGCAGATCCGGCTGCGTGGCCAAAAGCCAGTGCAGTTGAGCGCCAAGATTCAGCCCCATTGGCAGGCGGGGTGATCCGGTCTGGCTGAAATCGGGACGCAGGGCATCATAGGTCTCGGCGAGATCGTCGGGGCCGGGATGTTCGTAGTCCAGCATCGGCGCGGCCAGATTGCCCGAACGGTCCAAAAGCACGGCCGCCGCGCCATGGGTGGTAACCGATATGGCGTGGACACCCGTGTCCGCGTGAAACTTTGCCAGATGGTGCAGAAAGAACGCCCAATGCCCGTCCAGATCGAAATGTGGCCAGGGCGGGCCGGACAGGACACGATTGGGCCGCGTCACCACGTCGATTTCACGCAACGTGTCTGCTTCGAGCAGGGCCAGCTTGGCATTGGTCTTGCCGACGTCGATGACGGCCACATGCCTCATGACAGGTGGAACATCGGAACCAGGGCGGAGGCCACGGGTTCGTTGTCGGGGTGGCATTCCATGATATCGGCCATATGCGCCCACCAGCGTTGCATCACGGGGTGATCGGGTAGCGCCGCCATTCCATGATCGTCGGTGCGCCACAGCACGCCGAACAGAATGTTCGTTTCCAGGTCCAGATGGATCGAATAATCGCTGACGCCTGCCCTGCGCAGGAGGTCAACAAGCTCGGGCCAGATCTCATCATGCCGTCGCTTGTATTCTGCCGCCATTCCCGGATTGAGGCGCATCTTGAAGGCGTATTTCTCCATCATTTCCTCCGCAGCAGTCGAGGCAGGGCGATCACGCCGATCAACAAGGCGCCAAGGAAAATGCTCATCACGATGCCCGGAACGTTCAACAGGCCGAAACCGAATGTGACCATGCCGATGATCAGCGCTGCCAACACGACCCCGGGGATTGTGCCGACGCCGCCAAGAATGTTGACCCCGCCCAGCACCACCATCGTGACCACCTCAAGTTCGAACCCGGTCGCGATCGAGGGGCGGGTCGATCCAAGGCGCGATGTCAGGCAAACGGCCGCTATGCCCGACATCAGGCCGGTCAGCAGAAACAGCGTGAACTTCACCCGCGCCACGCGGATCCCCGAAAACTGCGCCGCCGTTGCATTGTTGCCGATGGCATAGACCGTGCGGCCAAAACTGGATCGGTGAAGCAAGGCCCAATACAGCAAGGCCAGCGCGGCAAACAGCACCAATTCGAAGCTGAACACCCACCAGACATAGCCCTGCCCGAAGTAGGCAAACCCCGGCGGATAGCCCGTGAAGGCCTGATCCCCGAGCACTATATAGGCAATACCTCGAAACAGGCTCATGGTGCCGATCGTCACGACAATGGATGGCAGACCCATCCCCGCCACCAGAAACCCGTTCATGGCCCCGCACAGAAACCCGGTTCCCAGGCCGACGAGGACCAGAACAGGCACCCCCGCGCCGGCCTGCATGGCCAGTCCCATTGCCGTTGACGCTAGGGCTATGATCGATGCCACCGACAGGTCGATTTCCCCAGCGATGATCAGCATGGCCATGGCAAAGGCGATCATCGCCTTTTCGGTGAAATTGAAGGTCGCGTCAGACAGGTTCCAGGCGTTCAGGAAATAGGGGGACGAGAAAGAGTTGACGATGAAGATGGCGATGGCCACCGCCACCAGGATTGTCTCCCAACTGCGCAAGGCGCGCGCTGCAGGCGACTGCAGACGGTCGGGGATGGCGCGGCCGGTCTGGGATGCGTGCATCATCGTGCCTCCGACGATTTCAGAATGAGGCGGCCCTTGGCGCGGTTCTGCGCCGCGTTGAAGGCCACGGCGACCACTATGGCGCTGCCCGAAATCGCCATTTGCCAGAACGGCGAAATGCCGATGACCGGCAGGGCATTGTTGATTACGCCCAGAAACAGAGCGCCAAGCACGGCGCCCGCGATGCTGCCGGCACCTCCCGCAATTGCCACGCCACCAATGACACAGGCCGCCACGACGGAAAGCTCGAACCCGCCCGCGATATCGACATAGGCAACGGCATAGCGCGCCACCCACAGATAGCCGGTCAACCCCGCTAGCGCTCCCGAAATCATGAAGGCCAGGCATTGCGTACGGCCGACGTCGATGCCGGTGTAGACAGCAGCATGGGGGTTGCCGCCGACCGCATAGAACGCCCGCCCCAGCGGGGTGCGCGTCAGCACCACCGTGAAGAGCCCGACAGCGGCGATCGCGATCCAACTCATCACCGGCAGGCCCAGAATGACGGCGCGCGGCAGCGCCTTGAAGCTGTCGGTCATCTGATGCGCGTTGACCCAAGCCCCGCCGGTCAGCAGAAAGATGGTTCCGCGAAAGATGGTCATGGTGCCCAGGGTCACCACGATGGATGGAATGCCCAGTTTCCAGACCAGAAGGCCATTCACGATCCCCAGCGCTGTCCCAAGGGTGATCACGGCGATCAGGATCACCCCAAGCGGCACCCCGGCCCCGTTCATCAGCGCTGCGGCCATGCCGCAAAGCGCAATATTTGCCGCGACCGAAAGGTCAATGCACTTTGTCAGGATCACGATCATCTGACCGATGGCCAGAAGGATCAGGGGCGACGTGTCGTTGAACACATTCACCAGGCTGGCCGGTTGCACAAAGGCGGGAAAGCGTGCGGCCACGGCCCCGATCAGCAACAGGATCGCCAGAGCGAGAATTGCTTCGCGGCGTTTCAGGAAGGTCATGCAGCCTCCGCCAGGCCCGCTGCCGCGCGCACAAGTGTTTCGGGGGTCATCCTGTCGCCGGACACCTCGTCAATGATGCGCCCGTTCCGCATAACGATCACGCGATCGGACATGCCCAGAACCTCGGGTATTTCCGAGCTGACCATGATCACCGCGAGGCCTTGGGCCGC
This sequence comes from Albidovulum sp., assembly GCA_041739655.1. Taxonomy (GTDB): domain Bacteria; phylum Pseudomonadota; class Alphaproteobacteria; order Rhodobacterales; family Rhodobacteraceae; genus Albidovulum. The sequence continues at coordinate 13,795 of JBGSNN010000147.1, forward strand.
GAGTTCGGCCATGAATCCGTGCACCGCTGCCTTCGATCCGATGTCGATACCCTTGGTTGGCTCATCCATAATGATGACCCGTGGAGTCGTGGCCAACCATTTGGCGATGACCACCTTCTGCTGATTGCCGCCCGACAGAAGGCCAAGGTCCTGATCCAGACTCGCGGCCCGCAGATCGAGCCTTTGGGTGTATTCCCGCGTCAGGCGGAACTCCTCTGCCAGCCGAAGAAAGCCGGCCCGTCCGGTCTTTGCCAGTGACGGCAGGGTGATGTTCTGAAAGATCGGCAGGCCGCGGATCGCGCCTTGCCTGCCGCGATCTTCGGGCACATAGACGATGCCCGCCGCGATGGCGTCATGGGTGCTGCGGATCACACGCACCTGATCATCGATCCGGATCGCCCCCTTCGACGGGGTGGTGATTCCGAAAAGCGCCTGCATCACTTCGGACCGGCCGGCCCCCACCAGACCGTAAAACCCCAGAATCTCGCCGCGGTGCAGGGTAAACCCGATATCCGCAAATTCGGTGGGGTGGCTGTAGCCGGAGACTGTCAGGACCGGCGCGCCGATGTTGTGGACCCGAGCCGGGAAAATCTGATCGACGCTGCGGCCCACCATCATCTGTACCAACTGCCCTTCGGTCACATCGGCGATGGCGCCCTCCCCCACAAACTGCCCATCTCGGAAAACGGTGTAGCGGTCAGCGATGCGGAACACTTCATCGAACTTGTGGCTGATGAACAGGATCGCCTTGCCCTGACGCTTCAGCGTTTCAACCAGTTCATAAAGCTCGTGGATTTCCTTGTGGCTCAACGCCGCTGTCGGCTCGTCCAAGACCACGACGCGCGCCTCGGTGGACAGGGCGCGCGCAATGGCGACAAGGTGTTTGGAGGCAATGCCGAGCTCCCCCAGCCGCTGATCCGGGTTCAGGTTGGCGCCGATCTCGGTCAGCAACTTGCGCGCGCCGTCACGCATTGCGCGCAGGTCGATCAGGCCCAGCTTTGTGCGCGGCGCATGCCCCAGCCAGATGTTCTCTGCAACCGACAGTTCGTCAAAGAGCACCGTTTCCTGATGAATCGCGGTCACCCCGGCGCGCGATGCATCCTGCGCGCTGGCGAACCGGGTCGCGACACCGTCGATCTCGATTGCGCCTTCCTCGGGTTGATAGATGCCGGTCAGCACCTTGACGATGGTCGATTTGCCGGCGCCATTTTCCCCGATCAGCGCAGTCACCTGCCCCGCGTAAAGGTCAAGTTGCACCGCTTGCAGCGCCTTGACGCCTGGAAATGACTTTGAGATGCCGCGCAGCGACAGGACGGGTTTCATGGCGTTGACCTTCAGAAAAAAGGGAACCCCGGCCGGGGAAGCAGCCAGCCGGGGTCCGTTGACGTATCAGAAGATCGACTTGAACTGGTCGATGTTCGAGGCGTCATAGGTAAAGGGGTCCGACATGGCCGCTTCATTGTTTTCATCGAGAACCGCGGACCCGATGCGCCCCATCGGGATGGATGCGCCCGGCTCTGCCTTGGCAGTGCCCTTGTTGAGGTTGTAGGAAATCATCGTTGCGGCATAGCCCAGATCAATCGGGTTCCAGATCGCGAAGCTGACGGTTGCACCCGACGCGACGGCCCCCGCCATTTCCGACGGCAGGCCGAGGCCGGTCACATTGATCTGCCCGATCTTGCCGGCATCCGTCACCGCCTGGCTGGCGGCAAGGATGCCCACGGTGGTCGGCGCGATGATGGCCTTGAGGTTGGGGTAAGTGGCCATCAGGCCCTGCGCCTCACGATAGGATTTGTCGGCCAGGTCATCGCCATAGACGGTGGCAACAAGATTGATGCCCGGATAGTTCGGCAGCACCTTGGTTGCCTCTTCGATCCAGATGTTCTGGTTGGTCGAGGTGGAGGTGGCCGAAAGAATGGCGACATCGCCGCCATCCGGCATGTGATCTGCGGCCAGTTTGATGATCGTGTTGCCGATCAACGCGCTCGACGACGGGTTCAGGTGCATCTGCCGGCCTTCCTTGGCCACGCCCGAATCCCACGAGATGACCGTGATCCCGCGATCCATCGCGCGCTTCAGCGCGGGGGCAACAGCGTCGGGGTCGTTGGCCGAAATGGCGATCGCATCGACCCCTTGGGCGATCAGCGCATTGATCACCTCGATCTGGCCTTCGGCGGTGGTGCTGGTCGGGCCGGTGTAGATGATCTCGACATCACCCAGTTCGGCGGCGGCCTCTTCTGCGCCCTTGGCCGCAGCTTCAAAGAAGCCGATGCCAAGTGCCTTGACCACCAGGGCCACCTTGACGTTTTCGGCGGCCGCAGCCTGTGCGAATAGGATGGTCGCCATCGCGGCGGTGGTCAGGGTCTTTCTCCAGATGCTCATGTGTATTCCTCCCTATGAGCTGTTCTTCGTCTGCCTCAGGCTTCGCCAAGGCGGTCTTCCGCTCTGTCTGCGGCGCCGGTTCGCGCCACGATCAGTCTGATATCCGCTGCCTCCAGCATCGCGGCGGCGCGGTCGTCGATCCCGTCATCGGTGATGACGGTGTGGATGCGTGTGAGCGGGCACAAAAGCAGGCTGGAGCGCGCCGCAAATTTCGTGCTGTCGGCAAGAACGATCAGGTCATCCGCTTGCCCGATCAGTTTCTGTTCGGCCTGCACCAGCATCGGGTCGCCTTCCATCAGGCCCAGCGGGCCGAGCGCACGGCATCCCATGAACATGCGACGGGCATAGAAATGGCGGCTGCCATCCTCGTCGAAAGGCGACAGGATGATGTTTTGCTCGCGGTAGATCGCTCCGGCGGGCAACAGCACGGTGTTCTTCGTATGCTTCAACAGGTGCTCCGCAATCGGGAAGCTGTTGGTGAACACCTGAAGGCGCTTGGACGTCAGCGGGTGGACCATCTGAAATGTCGTGGTGCCGCCGTTGATGATGATCGGTTCGCCATCGTCGCACAGATCGACAGCGGCGCGCGCGATCGCCCGCTTTTCTGCCAGGCGAATGCCCTCGTTGACGCTGAAGGGGCGGGCGTTGATGCCGACGAACTGCGCCGGTGAAATCGACTCGGCCCCGCCGCGCACCCGGCGCAGCTTTTTCTGCACATGAAGCGCAGCGATATCCCGGCGAATGGTGGCCTCGCTTGCCCCGGTCAGGCTGACCAGATCAGCGACCGTGACGACAGGTCGACCCTCGATTGTCGACAGAATGATCCGGTGGCGTTCGCTTTCGTACATCGCATCCTCCCTTGGTCACGTTCTCACTAGTTTCAATCACTGTCAATCATCTTCAATCATGTTTTCCATTTCTGCGACGCAGCGTGATTGGATTTGACTGTTCATGATTGACTTTCGTTCATGTTGGGGTGAGTTTCACTTCACAGGTTAGAGGAGGAAGCCATGACGACGCCGAAGAACCATCTGAAAAGCCTGTGGGATGACGCGCGGGCGGCTGGGATGACCGAGTCGGAAAAGCTGCTCTACCGGTCGAATCTTCTGGGGTCTGACAAGAGGGTCACCAACTATGGCGGCGGCAACACCAGCGCCAAGGTGATGGAGCGCGACCCGCTGACCGGCGAGATGGTCGAGGTGCTTTGGGTCAAGGGATCTGGCGGCGATATCGGCTCGATCAAGATGGACGGTTTCTCCACGCTCTATATGGACAAGCTGAAAGCGCTGAAGGGCATGTATCGTGGCGTTGCCCATGAAGACGAGATGGTCGGCTATCTCCCCCATTGCACGTTCAATCTCAACCCGCGCGCCGCCAGCATCGACACGCCGCTGCACGCCTATGTGCCACACAAACATGTCGATCACGTCCACTCGGATGCGATCATCGCCCTCGCGGCCTCGGTCAACTCGCGCGAATTGACGGCAAAGGTCTTTGGCAATGACATCGGCTGGCTGCCCTGGAAGAAACCGGGCTATGAACTTGGCCTTTGGCTGGAAAGGCTGGCGACGGAAAATCCGCAGATGCGCGGTGCGGTGCTGGAAAGCCACGGGCTTTTCACTTGGGACGATGATGCCAAGGGCTGCTATCTGACCACGCTGGAAATCATCAACAAGGCCGCAGACTGGCTGGCGGACCAATCGGCGGGCAAGCCAGCTTTCGGCGGCCAGAAGTGCCCGACCCTGGCCGCAGAAGACCGCCGCGCCATCGCCGCACGACTGATGCCCGCGATCCGTGGCCTGATCTCGCGGGAGCGGCACAAGGTTGGTCATTTTGACGACCGCGCGGAAGTCCTGGATTTTGTCGGTTCGGCCATGCTCGATACGCTCGCCCCGATGGGCACATCCTGCCCTGACCATTTCCTGCGCACCAAGATCCGTCCCCTGGTGGTGGCCTTTGATCCGGCCAACCCCGATCTCTCGAACACTCTGGCGGGACTGCCGGCCGCGATCGAGGCATATCGCGCCGACTACTCCGCCTACTATGAGCGCTGCAAACATCCCGACAGCCCGGCGCTGCGCGACCCGAATGCCGTGGTCTATCTGGTCCCCGGCGTAGGGATGATCACCTTTGCGCTGGACAAGGCCACCGCGCGTATCTCGGGCGAATTCTATGTGAATGCGATCAACGTGATGCGGGGGGCCAGCGCGGTATCGACCTATCAGGGACTGCCCGAACAGGAAGCCTTCGACATCGAATACTGGCTGCTGGAAGAAGCCAAGCTGCAGCGCATGCCAAAGCCCAAGGCGCTTGCCGGGCGGGTGGCTCTGGTCACCGGCGGGGCAGGCGGCATCGGGTCGGCCACGGCTGAGCGTCTGTTGCGCGACGGCGCCTGTGTGATGCTGGCCGACATTGATGAAGCGGCCGCGCGCGATGTCGCGGCGGGCATGGCCAAGGCCTTCGGCGGTGATGTCGTGCGCGCTGTAGCCATGAACGTGACGGATGAGGCGCAGGTGACTGCAGCCTATGCGCTGGCAGCGGTGGAATTCGGCGGCATCGACATCCTGGTGTCCAACGCCGGCATCGCATCCTCGGCCCCAGTCGAGGACACGACGCTGGCGCTGTGGAACCGGAACATGGACATTCTGTCCACCGGCTATTTCCTCGTCAGCCGCGAAGCCTTCAAGATGCTGCGCACACAGGGTATTGGTGGCTCCATCGTGTTTGTCGCATCAAAGAATGGTCTTGCCGCCAGCCCGAACGCGAGCGCCTATTGCACCGCCAAAGCGGCGGAAATCCATCTGGCGCGCTGCCTCGCGCTGGAAGGGGCGGATGCCAGCATCCGGGTGAATGTCGTCAACCCTGACGCCGTGTTGCGCGGATCAAAGATCTGGTCCGGCGAATGGCTTGACCAGCGGGCCAGCACCTACAAGACCGACAAGGATGGCCTTGAAGAAATGTATCGCCAGCGGTCGCTTCTGAAGCGGTCGGTCCTGCCCGAGGATATCGCCGAAGGGGTCTATTTCTTTGTCTCGGACCTGGCCGCCAAATCCACCGGCAATATTCTGAACGTTGATGCGGGCAACAAAGAAGCGTTCACGCGCTGACGCAACCGCAGGAGGGGATCTGCGATGACAAGGGCCTATGATCACGCGCGCGCGGCCTATGCCGAATGGGGGGTGGATACCGAGACGGCACTGGCCGCGCTGTCGGCGATCCCGATCTCGGTTCATTGTTGGCAGGGCGATGATGTGCGGGGGTTCGAGCGCAAGTCAGGGACTTCGGGCGGCGGGATCCAGGCCACCGGAAACCACCCCGGCCGCGCTCGCACACCGGATGAGCTGCGCGCCGATCTTGAATATGCCTTCTCGCGCATTCCGGGGCGTCACCGGCTGAACCTGCATGCGTGCTATCTCGATACCGACGAGACCCCCGACCGTGACCAGATCGAGTATCGCCACTTCGCGCCCTGGGTGGATTGGGCACGGAATCAGGGACTGGGGCTCGATTTCAACCCGACGTTCTTTGCGCATGCAAAGGCCGACGACAATCTGACCCTGTCGCATCCGAAAGCGGGGATCCGTGACTTCTGGATCGAACATGGCCGCCGCAGCCGCGAGATTGCCGCCCGGATCGGGCGCGAACTGGGCAGCCCTGCGGTCAACAATATCTGGGTGCCGGACGGGTCGAAAGACACGCCAGTTGATCGCATAGGGGCACGGCGGCGGCTTGAAGGCGCGCTTGACGCGATGCTGGCTGAGTCGTTGCCGAAGTCCGAAATCATCGACGCGGTGGAATCCAAGCTGTTCGGCATTGGCGTCGAATCGATGACCGTGGGCAGCCATGAATTCTATCTTGGCTATGCCATCAGGAAGGGCACGGCGCTTTGCCTGGATATGGGGCATTTTCACCCCACTGAAAGTGTGGCGGACAAACTGTCCTCGGTGGCGCTCTCGGTGCACGATCTCCTGCTGCATGTCTCGCGCCCGGTGCGCTGGGACAGTGACCATGTGATCCTGCTGAACGACGATCTTCTGGCTATGGCGCAGGAACTTGTGTTTGCCGACCTTCTGTCGCGCACCCGCATCGGGCTGGATTTCTTTGATGCGACCATAAGCCGGACAACCGCCTGGGTGATCGGGGTGCGCAACATGCAAAAGGCGTTATTGCGCGCATTGCTGCTGCCGAGGGACCGGTTCATCGCGGCTGAGGCGGGCCTGGATTTCACCACGCGCCTGATCCTGACGGAAGAGGCGCGGGACCTGCCCGCTGCGACCATATGGGCCGAGTTCTGCGCCCGCGCCGACATGCCGGTCGGCGCACATCTTCTCGCCGATCTGACGGCCTATCAGGCAAAGGTGGCGGCGCGGGGCTAGGGTCGCCGGTCTCAGGCGGATCTGCACCAGGGCCGCGCTGCCCGGGTTCTCAGTGTGGGCGGCGCACCTTCGCGGCGGTTCCCGCACGATGGGAAAGGCAACGGCGGTCCTTCGGCAACGGTGAGGTGGCGGACTTGCCGGGCGGTACCTGTCGCAAGGCAGGATGACCATGAGCATCCTTGGAATATCCAGACTTGTCACAATCTAGAAAGTAAATATAGTCAGCCTCGCAAGGGCATACGAGACACTGAGTCCTCTCGGCGGGCCATTGACAATGATGGCTTTGGAGGAGGTCAACATGTCACGCTCTGCTTTGTTTGACAGCCATATGCTGGAAACGGCACTCTCTGAAATCGACGTGGTCCAGCGGTCCTTGCCGAAAACCACACTCAACACCCTTGCGGTGGAGGTTGTCAGCCGGGTGGCCAACAACCTGCGGTTCGAGGTCGCGCCTGATCATGTGCCGACGGCTGAGGAAATCGACAGTCTGTGCAATGCCTTGGTGTCTGAAAATCCTCGTGCGGCCACGAGCTTTATCGAGCAGGCGCAGACCAAGGGCTCCAGTTACGAAACCCTCTGCCTGCTCTACCTCAGCGCCGCAGCGCGGCGGCTCGGTGAGTGGTGGGAAGATGATCGGGTCACCTTCTACCGCGTGACGGTCGCAGCGGGCCGGATCTACACGATCTTGCGGATCTTGCGCAGGGAAAGGCCGCTTGGCGCGCCGAACTTGCACCGGGAGGCAACCTTCGCTTCGGTTCCGGGCGAGAATCACACGCTGGGCATCACCATGGCCCGAGATCTGGCGCGCGAGCGCGGTTGGGATATCGATCTGCTTGTCGGGCTTGACCACGAAGCGCTGGTCGAAAGGCTGGAGCAGAGCCAGCCCCTGGTGATTGGGCTTTCCGCCAGTGGCAAGCGATCTTTTCCGGCGCTGACCCGCCTGATTGTCGCGCTGCGGATCGGCACACCCAACGCACGTATTCTGGTTTGCGGCCAGATCGCGACAACAAATCTGGCGCTGGTGGGGGTGACGGGGGCGGATGCCGCCACGGCCGATTTCAATGCCGCCCTTGGTCATATGGAGCGGTTCCTGGATCTCCCGGCGGTGCGGCCGAACTGACCGCGCTAGAAAACCGCGTGCGCGCCGCGATCATCCGCGACCTCGCCACGGATCAGCCGCTCATAATGGTCAAACAAGGTCTCGCTGCCGGTGCTGGGGGTCGCATCGGCGTCATAGCGCCCGGTCGCCGGGTCAAGGACCAGCATCGACTCACTGGCATAGTAGCGCCCGATGCGCGCCAGTTCGGCCTTGTCCTTCAGCCGTGGCGCAATCCTGCCCAGACCGTCCAGAACCGAGATGATGCCATCCAGAAGCCCCAGCGGCACCTGACGAAACCTTGGGCTGGTCCCCAGGAGCCTAAACAGCGCCTCGCCCTGCTGGCGCGGCGTGATCGCGGGACCGGGGCCGCCGATCGGCAGGATGCGGTTGTGCCGTGCGGTCTGATGCAGGCAATCGGCAAGATAGGCAGCCAGATCGCCGTCGCTGATCGGTTTGCACGCAGTAAGCTGGCCATCACCGAACAGCAGGAACGGCTTACCCTTTTTCAGCCGGTTGACCTGCCCTGACAGCGATTTGAAATAGGCCGTCGGTCGCACGATCGAATAGGTCAGCCCGGAGTTGGCAAGGGTAGCCTCGAAAGCAAGTTTCGCCTGCTGAAACGCCAGTCTGGGCCGTTGCACGCAGATCGCTGACAAGAGCACCATCTGCCGGACACCGGCACGCTGGCCTGCGGCCAAAGCCTCCAGATGCGCCCTGTGGTCGATCGCCCAGGCATCCAGCGGCGCGCCGGTGCGCGAGGCAAGGCACGACACGATGGCATCAAACCTTTCGCCGCGAAAGCCGTCTTGCGCCAAGGATGCGGGGTCGCTCGCCTGACCAAAGCGCACTGTTGCACCTGCGGGCAGGGCAGGGCTGCCCGGCCTGACCAGACAGACGACCTCATGCCCGCGCGCCAACAATGCCGCTGCTGTCGCGCGCCCGATCGTGCCGGTGGCCCCCAGCATGAACACCCGCCGCGGCGAGGGCGGCAAAGGTGGGGTATGGGCCGCCACTGTACTCATCTCGCGCGTACCGTTTCCACCATCAGCGCCACGTTGTCGGGGTTGGCATCGGGCGTTATGCCGTGACCCAGGTTGAAGATATGCGGTCCGCCCCGAAACGCACTGACAACGCGGCGGGTCGCCTCTACCAGCGCTTGCCCGCCCGTGACCATATGTTCGGGCGCAAGGTTTCCCTGCACGCAGACGCCCGCTTGGACATGCTCTGCCGCCCATTCCGGGCTGACCAGATTGTCGATGGCGACGCAGTCGGTGCCCGTGGCCGCGGCAAAGCCGATATAGCCTGCGCCCGCCCCGCGCGGAAAGGCAATCACGGGCAGGCCGGGGTGTCTGGCCTTCAATTCCGCGATGATCCGGGCGGTGGGTTTGACGGCGAAATCGTCGAAATCCTGCCCCGTCAGCGACCCCGCCCAGCTGTCAAACAGCTTGACCACCTCCGCCCCCGCCCGCACCTGCGCCGACAGATAGTCAATGGTTGCCGCGGTGATCACGTCGATCAGCGCCACAAACGTTGTGCGGTCGTTGGCTTTCAGGGCATGGGCCGCGGCCTGATCCTTGCTGCCACGCCCCGCGATCATATAGGTCGCCACCGTCCAGGGCGCACCGGCGAAGCCGATCATCGTGGTTTCGCTCGGCAATTCGCGCGCCACGATCCGCAGCGTTTCATAGACTGGTGCCAGCGTCTCGTGGATCGCTTCGCGCGGTTTCAGTGCCTGCACCCCGGCCATGGTGGTGATCGTCGAAAGCCGTGGCCCCTTGCCGGTTTCAAACCAGAGGTCCGCTCCCAGCGCTTGCGGCAGCAACAAGATGTCGGCAAACAGGATCGCGGCATCAAAGCCATAGCGGCGGATCGGCTGCAACGTCACCTCGGCCGCAAGTTCGGGATTATAGCACAACGATAGGAAATCGCCCGCCTGCGCCCGGGTGGCGCGATACTCCGGCAGATAGCGCCCCGCCTGGCGCATCATCCAGATCGGCGGGTTGGGCAGGGTTTCTCCAGCAAGGGCGCGCAAGAGCAGTTTGGTCATCATGGCCTCCGAGTGTCGCGGGCAGGTCAGGCAAATCGCGGACGTCGGCAGCTAGGTACATTGCGCGCCGGCAGTGTTGAGGCGGATCAGGAAGGCACGGATCAGATCGGCGACCTCGGCGGCCGCCTCCTCCTGCACCAGATGGCCAAAGCGCGGCAGATCAATCCACTGCGCCGCGGGCATCACGGCGGCGGCGCGCTGCGACACGACCAGCGGCACTGCGCGGTCGGCGTGGGCGGTGATCAGCAGGCAGGGCACCGTCTGTTGCGGCAGACGCCGCATGAGCCCGTCCAGATTCCACTGCGCCATCATCGCCAGCGTCGCTGCCACATGGGACGGCTGGCGCAGCAGATAGAGATATTGCGCCTCGCCTGCGGCATCAATCTGCGATCCGGTCGAGACGAGCAGCTGATGCACTTGGCGCGGGGTACCCGCCAGTCGGCTGACCAGCTGCGGCACCAGCGGCACCCGCGCGAGCAGGTTCGCCATGGCTGGAAACAGCCAGCCAGCCACGCCTTCAAAACCACCCAGCGCCGCATTGATGCCGATCACCGCCCGCACCGGCATGATCTCGGCCAGCCGCAGGGCGACGGCGGATCCCGCAGAATGGCCGATAATCGCCTGCGGCTGCCAGTCTTGCTGGCTGATCAGCGCGGCAAGATCCTCGGCGATGGCGTCCAGATTGCAGCGGCTGCGGTTGCCGAGCGTGCTGAAGCCCTGGCCGGGAAAATCCAGCGCAATCAAACGGTAGTCTTGCGCCAGCAGCGGGATCAGATGGCGAAAGCTGTGCGTCGCCCCGCCCGCGCCATGCAGCAGCAGCAGCACGGGACCCGCGCCAACCTCTTGCACATGCCACAGATGCGACCGGCAGCGGATGTGCTGCGAGACGTTGCGGAAGGGCCAGTCTGGGGGGATCTGCGGGGCCAGCATTTCAGCCCGCCCCCAGCGCCGATTGCAACACGCCCGACAAACGATGTGCATCTGCGCGCGGCAGCGGCATATAGGCCGCGCCAAGGCTTGCGGCCAGTCGTTGCAACGCCGCTTGCGGGCGGATGGCGATGTCAAGCACCAGCGCTGGCACCGCCGCCGCGCGGATCAGCCGCGC
>JBGSNN010000148.1:0-2074 GCA_041739655.1 Albidovulum sp.
CGACCGCCAGGTTGCCGAGTTCCAGGTCCGGGTTGCCGTGCTGAACGGCTACACCGCACTCGGAATCCCCGTCACGAAGGTCGCAGGATAGGTCTGTCCGGGATAGGGGGAAATCCGGCCGTCCGCTGATTTGTGCAACAGAGTCGGGACAGGGGGACGATGTGTTCCTTGCGCATCTTCATCTTTTCAGCGGCGATGCGCCATGTGTCCCCGTCCAGTTCATCCCACGTCGCCAGCCGCAGTTCGGCGGTGCGAACAAAGGTGTGCGCGATGATCTTCAAGCCCAGTGCGGTTGCCCGGTCCCCGCTGTAGGTTTGCAACGCCTTGAGGAAGTCGGGCAGTTGATCTTCCATCAAGGCTGCCCGGTGCTGTTGCCGCGGCGCAGACTTCATCGCGCCTGCAAGGGGCGCGGCAGGGTCAGAGGAAGCCCAGCCATTCGCCACCGAAAAGCGAAAGATCGCGCTCATGGTCTGGCGCAGTCGCTTTGCCATTTCGAGGGCGTTGCGGTTTTCCACGTCCTGCAACAGGGCCAAGACTTCGGCAGGGGTGATCGCTGCCACGTCCTTGCTGCCGATCTTGGGGAACACGTCCGCGTCAAGGCGTGACCAGATGCGCGCCGCATAGCCGCTGACCCACTGGGCTTCTCGCGCGTTGAACCATTCCCGCGCCGCGTCCTTGAAGGGCTTCACGGGTGCAGCGCCTGCCGCCGTGCCTTCCTTCGCGGCCGGGTCAATCCCCGCTGCCAACTTGTCCTTGAGTTCAGCGGCTTTCAGGCGGGCAGTCGCAAGGGAAACATCGAGGTATGATCCGAAGGCCGCGGTGCGCTGTTTCGCCTGCCAGCGATGGTTCATGCGCCACAGTTTGGAGCCGCCTGGCGTCACTTGCAGGAAGAGTCCGCGCCCGTCCGACAGCTTCTGAACCTTCGCGGCAGTTTTGCGGCTCTGCATTGGGCATCGGTCAGGGGCATGGCTGCGAGTCCGTTTGTTGGTATCGCAGCCATCATACCAACAAATCATACCAACAAAAGACGGGACGCATGGGGGCGCATCGGGCGGCATGGGGACGCAAGAATGAGGTAAACCACTGTTTTCAAGTGGATTACCTTCAATCTTGGACGCATGGGGATGAATTTTTGGTAGGCCCGGAGGGACTCGAACCCCCAACCAAGGCGTTATGAGCGCCCTGCTCTAACCAATTGAGCTACAGGCCCGGCCGGGTCATTGCCTAGCAGATTGCGGATCGCGGTCAAGCAAAACGCCGGGCAGTCGTGGCGGCGGAGATTTCGCGGCCGCAGGGCAGGGTGGCGTTGCCGGGGCCAAAGCAATCCTGTATGCCGCGCCGAAACGGCGGTTCTGGTCTGCGGGGAAGTGCGATGGCGACGGAAAAGAACGGGCTCACCTATGCGCAGGCAGGTGTCGATATCGACGCGGGCAATGCGCTTGTCGAGCGGATCAAGCCAGCAGCACGGCGGACCCGGAGGTCGGGCACGATGGCGGGGCTTGGCGGCTTCGGGGCGCTTTTCGATCTGAAGGCGGCAGGCTATGCGGACCCAATCCTCGTCGCTGCGACCGATGGCGTCGGCACCAAGCTGCGGATCGCCATCGACACCGGGAACCTCGACACGATCGGCATCGACCTTGTCGCCATGTGCGTCAACGATCTGGTCTGTCAGGGCGCCGAGCCCCTGTTCTTCCTCGACTATTTCGCAACCGGAAAGCTTGATGTCGAGGCCGCGACGCGGATCATCAACGGCATCGCCGACGGCTGCGCACAGTCCGGCTGCGCGCTTGTCGGGGGCGAGACGGCGGAAATGCCCGGCATGTATCATGGCGGCGACTTCGACCTTGCGGGCTTTGCCGTCGGCGCGATGGAACGCGGCACCGACCTGCCGCAGGGCGTGGCAAGCGGCGACCGGCTGATCGGCCTCTGCTCCAGCGGCGTCCATTCCAACGGCTATTCGCTGGTGCGCAAGATCGTGGCTCTGTCGGGTCTTGGCTGGGATGCGGCGTCGCCGTTCGGCGCGGGGACGCTCGGCGCGGCGCTGCTGGCGCCGACCCGGCTTTATGCGACCCCA
>JBGSNN010000155.1:0-10745 GCA_041739655.1 Albidovulum sp.
GCAACCCGCCCTGAATGACGACAATCCCCCCATCCCGCTTTCGACCGTGCCCATCCTCGGGGTCGCGGACGTGATCTCGCTGGCAGAGGTCGCGGCGCGGCGCGCTGAAAAGTTCGGCGCGACCATCGACACCCTGACCAAAGGCGTTGCCGCCCGCGCGGCGGAGGTGCAGGCCAGCTTGCAGAATGCCGACTTCCCCCGGCGCGACATTGAAGCCGCCGTCGCCAAGGCCGCTGCGAAGGCGCGGGCGGAGGTGGCGGCAAATTCCAGCGATGCACGATGGACCGCCTTGCGCGAACTGGACGCCGCCGCTGCCAGCCTTGAGACCACGGCACAGCTCTACGCCAACCCCGTCGCGGTTCTTGCCCGCGCTGGCATCGGCACCGCCGAACGCACGAATTTCCTGACGCAGCTTTCGGGCGCGGGTCCCGTGGAACTTCGGCAGATGGCCCTTCTGGCCGCTTCGACCGGCGATGTGGTGATGGGCGCGGCCATCGTGTCGATCATCGACCGGATGCCGCGCAAGGACAGGCCCTTCGCCGCTGCCGATCTGGCCGAACGCCTTGTCGGGGAGGAAACCCGCAAGGTGCAGGCCGCCATCGCCGCCGTGCGCCATGCAGCGCAACAGGCAATCGTCCGCAACCGCGAGTGGGAGGCCGGGAAGGCCAGCGGTCTGGACCGCCTCAAGCTCGCCCTGAACAACCCGAACCGGAAGGAAGTCTGACCATGCCGCTCTACAGGATTTCAAGACCCGCCAACCCCACCCTTGCCGAGACGCTTGGCACGTCCTCGGGCATCCGTGGCGCTCTGGTTTCGGCCGCATCGCCCGCCGCCGCGATTGTTGCCGCAAACGCACTCGCCTTTGCCCGAGGCTTCAACGATGTGTTCACGTCCGCCGGGTGGGTCATCACCGACATTGCCACCACGCCCGGGGGCCTGCACACCGATACCCTCGTGGACGGCGATTTCTCGACCGTGCGCGGCATCTGGCCGGGGAAGGGATGACCCCGCAAGAAGCCGTCGCCGCCGAAGCTGACGCCCGGATTGTCGAGGGCTACCACGTCTTGCTGTCGGAAAACCTGCGCCTCGCACACGCCGCGATGATGGAGTTTGCCTACGCCAACAACGATGACTTCTGGCCGAAGGGGCGTGACGTGATCCGGTTTGCAAAGTTCTACGGCGTGAAGCAGACGGCCCTCGGGGGCCTTGTCGGCCTGCTGCCCTACCGGATCGGGCGGCGCACTGTTTGGGTCGATGCGGCCCGGGTGCCGGACATCGCGCGGCGTGTCGGGCTGGAAACCTTCCCCCGCGATGCGCTGGTGTCGTTCGGCATCTTCTGCGCCGCAGCCGACACGCTGGCGCGGGAAACGGCCACGCTGCACTGACGGCAACAAGCAACGGCAATCGACCCCGAACCGAAGGCGCGATACCTTCGGGGGGCCGGTCAACACCATGCTGGCAAGGGCGTGCTTCTGGCGCACCCCCCGTTGCGAAACGGGGGGTGTTGCTGCTTATGGGCTAGGCTGCCTTGTCGATCACGCTATCTTCGTCGCCATCGCCAACAGTCCCGATCCCAACATCGAATTTGCGCGGCAGTTCCGGCAGCGGCAGCGGCCATTCCGCCACGCACCGCACGATCTTTCCGCTGCTGTCGTGCTTGTGGAAGAAGTAGTAGAGGCGGTTGCGCAGGCGGTTGCTGAACCAGCCTTCCCACGTTCCGAACTTGTCCTTGCTGCCCCCATGGTCGTTGTAGTGTTCGTGGGCCGCGCTGATCTGGTGCTTGAGCGTTGCCGCCGCGTTCTCGCTCGTGATGCCCATATCCGTGAAGCTGCACCGCCCTTCGATGTAGTCGTGGACGGTGAGCCCCCGGAATGCGGCCTCCTGCACCACCCACCGGGCCGTAATCTCGATGACCTTGCGGCCTTCGCCGCTCCGCCAATAATTCGCCATTGTCGTCTCTCCTCGTGATGCTGGCCCCATCGGCCAGTGAGGACAGAGATACCAAGGCGCGCGGCTGCCATCATTTCGGCAATGCCCCCCGACTTTCTGGGGGCAGTTTCTGCATTGCGCGCACCCTTTTGGGGAATGGAAACCGGGTGCGGATCGGGGCGGGGATAAGTCGCTGAAAGCGCTGGCCGGGGAATGCCGGTTCGCGGACACCCTTCCGGGGTGGGCGAGGTCCGAGGCCCTGACTGTTAACGGCGCGTCCTCGTTGGCCACCGCCCACATCCTGCGGCAACCTGTTGCATCGCAACCAGCCTTGGTGTATCCACTGCGCCACGAGGGATGAACTTGACGCCCTCGCGGGGAGCAAAAATTAACCAACGGGGTTGACAGCGTGAACCCAGAGCCCCATCTTCGCTGGAGACCCAAGGAGGCAACCATGACCACTGAAATCGGAAAGGAGCTGCGGAAACTGCGAATTGATCGGGATGAGCGTTTGTTGGATATGTCCGGGCGTCTGGACAAATCATCAGCCTTCATCTCCGCCGTCGAGCGCGGGACCAAAACACCCCCTAGCGGCTTTGAGGAACTTGTCATCAAAGCCTATCAACTGGCGGGCGATGCCGCTGCTGCAATGCGTCGGGCCGCTGACCGCTCTCGCAAAGCATTCACAGTCGAGGCCCAGTCGGCACTGGCGCGGGATACGGCAGGCCTGATGGCGCGCCGGATGAACTCGCTGTCAGATGACGACCTCAAAAGCATCTTTGAAATCCTCAGCAAGAAGGACAAGCAATGAGTGTTGGTGATGACTATAAGGTGCCGCCCCTCAGTTGGGCGGCAATTGGATCGAAAGCTGATCGGTTCCGAAAGCAGTTCGGGCTTGATGCATACCCGCAAGTCCCTGTCATTGAACTGATCGAACAGGTCCTAGACTATCAGCTTGGCCTCGTTCGCTTCGAGGTGGGCAGTCACAAAGAAATGGGGCGGGCCGAAGGCTACACCTGCCCCAATGGCGAATTTATCATGCTCCGCGAGGATGTTTACGAGGCGGTATGCGCTGGGGAGGGGCGAGCGAGATTCACCGCCGCACACGAACTCGGGCACTGGCACATGCACACCAACATTCCTTTGGCACGGGCGAAGCAAGGCGACGGCACGAAACCGTTCTGCCTCGCCGAGCCGCAGGCGAACCAGTTCGCCGCACAGTTCCTGATGCCCCAGAGCTTTATCTTTCCCAAAGATGGGGAGCAGGACCTGATCGACCGTTTTGGGGTTTCTTGGGACGCAGCCCAGCGCCGCTTGCGCTGGCTGCGCGACAACGGGAGACTTTAACGAATGAAGGCTCAGGTTGCCGCCCGAGCCTCCAGACTTCTGTATCAGTGCATGAGGGGCTTGACGATGCAGAGCCGACCCAGCGCCAAATCCAGTTTCTTCGCAGGACAGGATAATAGGCGCACTCTTTGGGTTTGGCAAGATACGCCCCGCCGAAGGACTGACGACCATGGCTGACCGCATTTACGTTCCGCCTGGCTTCCGGTTGGTGTTCCGCCCCTGGCGGACCTGCCCGACCACGGGCCAGCGCATCTACGCCAAGATGTATGGCTTCCGGGCGTGGCCTATTCTGATCCCAGAGTAGCCACCCCAACCAAATGAACGGTGGGTGCGGTGAACGCACCCCCCAACCTCAATCCTCAAGTGAAAGATACAAAGATGAAATCGAAAACGTTCAAGGTCGGACGCAGCGCATCGACTGGCCGCTTCACCACGGTCAAGGTAGCTACGCAGCGCAAATCCACGCATGTCGTGGAGACCATCAAGAAGAAGTAACGCCCTGCGGGGCGAAGTTGTCGTGCCCTGCGACAGTGTTCGTGGGGCACGGCATCCGATAGGACATCAAGATTGTCGCAGCAGTTGGGCCTAGTTTTGGGGGTAGTTGCCCGTGCGTGCGCACCCGCTGGCAATCGTCGTAGCCCCCCTACGAAGAGACGGCTTCGGCTTGGGCGGATGCCTTCGGTGCGTGTTTCCGGTTCTTGCGACGGTCGCGCAACTGCACCCAGCAATCCCGAACGGCCTTGACCTCTGACGCTGACATGCCGAGGCCATCGCCCAAGAGGATCGGGTCCGAATAGTCCAGCGCGGCCTCTACGCCACTCTTTCGCAAGATGCCATCCAGCTTCTTTTCGTCAATCGCTGCGGCCGCATCCAGTGGGATCGGAAGTTCCTCAGCCTCTCGCGGCTCAAGCTCCAGCACACCGCCGCCATAGCTGCGTCCGCAAACCTCTGCCCACGCGAATGTCAACGAGTTGCAGAAGGCCGCTGCCATTGTCTGGGCCGACAGTTCGCGCCGGAACCTGACCCTGTGGATGGTGTCGGTCGATGTTGCCCGCGCCTCGTTTGCCACCAGCAAGGGTGCATCGTGTATCTGCCGGAACAGGAAGGCATCAGGGACGTAGATGGACGGCACGTCATACCACCGTTTGCGGATGCTGCACTTGTATCCGGTGTGGACACCAGCCTGCTCGCCCTGCTGGATGTAGCGCACCAGCGCGCCCGAAAGCTCCTCCTCCGGCACCCCGTTCAGGTCGATCAGGACCGATGGGTGCTTGTCGCTGTGGACGCTGAAATCCTTCTTGTCGAAGCAGATCGACCGGAGCGACGATGTTCGGCCCACGAGGGGCTGGGAAAAGCCGTTGAGGCCAACATTCCGCGCCTGTTCCTTGTCGATGACAAAGAAGCTGTTCCGCCCGGTGACAATGCCGACTTCGACACTGGCGAGGTCGCCCAGCTTGTGGACGCCTTCGGTGCGATAGGCGCGCTCTAGGCTGGCAAAGGCGCTGTCTGGTAGGAACAGGGCCGTCCACTTCACATCCTTGCGGGCGTGTTTCTGGGGAACGTGGGCGATTGCATCCGAGAGGGACTGGACCGAGAACAAGCTCTGGGCATCGGTAAACTCAAGTGTGTGGACCACCGAATGGTCGCCGGGGATGGCGCGCTTGCCCTCTGCCAGCAGCAGCACGACCTCCTGCTGGATGCCTTCAAAGACCAGTTGCTGGAATGTGACCAGCACAACGTGGTCGAACATCTGCGTGATGCGTTCGCGCAGTTCCGCTGCATACTTGACCTGCAACAGTTCGGCTGGAATGACCATCGCCAGACGCCCGCCGGGGCGCAGAAGTTCGATGGATAGCTGGACGAATGCCGCCCAAGCGTTTGCGAGCTTGTTGGGCCGATACCCGTGCTTGCGGAGGTGGGTGAAAGCTGTCTCGCGGCTGTCTGCATCGAAGTGTTGGAACCGGATGAAGGGCGGGTTGCCCACCACCACATCGAAGTCCCGGGGCAGCTTCCGGTAGGCCGCAAAGAAGTCCTCGTTGCGCCACGTCACATCAATCGACCGCATTTCTGCGGCGCGGGCGCGGGCCTTTGCAAATTCACCGCTGTCCAGTTCGACCGCCGTGACCCGAACGCCACCCGACTTTCCTGCGGCTTCGTTCAATGCTGCGAGGAAGTTCCCATCGCCAACGCTGGGCTCCAAGACCTTCTCCTGACCATCCCGGAGTGCCCATTCGCACAGGTAACGGGCCAGCGCGACCGGGGTGTAGTATCCCCCCCGGAGCTTCTGGCTGGTCGGTTCGATCTTGTTGGTTACGAAGTTCATGGGGTCATTCTGATCTGGAACATTTGAAGAACATCTTAACCGATGCCCGGGGATAAGTCGATTAGTCGTCGTGCGGCGGCAGACCCTGATACCTCTTGGTGTAGGCGTCATAGATGCGGGTGTTGACGTTCTCTAGGCGGATGGGCGAGTCAGGCCCGGGCACGTCAGGGTCAAGGGTGCCTGTCGCCGGGTCCCAAACAATGAAAGCGATTGCTTCGGCTAAGTGGTCTTGGTCCAGCACTTCGTCCCGCGACCCGAGGCGCTCCAATGTGCGAACCAAATCGCGCGCCTGTTTTGGCATCAAGGCGGGGCGGGGAACGGCAACGATCAGCACCGTCACGCAGTAGGGGAACCGGGTGTGGATGGTCGCTGACTCGGTGCTGACATCGTTGACCATGTTCTGCCAGTTCTTCCCGATGCTCTTGGCATCGTTCAGGGTCTTGCTGTCGAGGACAACGCGCGGGCCGTCTGGCCGATAAGCTGCATCGAAGTTCTGAGGGCGGATGCCGCCGATGATCCGGGCTCCCCCGACCTCAACACAGTTGGGTTGCGGGGGAAGCAGGCTCGCCCCGGCGTTGATCTCGACAACAGGGATGTTACCCAACATCTCGGCCAGAGCGCGACCGAACGCCATGTCAAAGACCTTGCCGAAGTCCATCCCCTGTTTCTTGTCGAAGCAGTTGGCAGCCTTCACGGCACCGTTCGATCCCGCCGTGCCAAGCCATATCGCGCCCCACGCTTGCAAATCGGCCTGAGAAGGCACGATGGTCGGCATGTGGTCGGCAAGTGCTGGCATAAAATGGCTCTCCCCCGGTGATTCACGGCTTTCCACCAGTTATGGAGGATCGGGTGCAAAAATGCACCAAATATTGTGTCCGGGGCTAGACTATCTCGCCTTGGGGTAACGGCGGGGTAACGGGCCAGTTCTCTGCCGCTCCCGCCTAAACGCTTGATTTTGTTGGGAGGGATGGTGCTGCAAGAGAGGATTGAACTCTCGACCTCTCCCTTACCAAGGGAGTGCTCTACCACTGAGCTACTGCAGCCTACCGTCTCGTCTCGTTTTCCAGACAGCTACCCCGGGCGTTACCCCGAATGAAGCGGGCTCTAGAAAAGCCCTTTAGTTTCCGTCGCCTAGCGCCCTAGAGCCGCCCCTTACCAAGGGAGTGCTCTACCACTGAGCTACCGCAGCGCCGGTTCGGGCCGCGTGTTAGACGCAAATCCGGCCCCACGCAAGCGCAATCTGGACCCCTCCGGCCATCCGCGATAGAGAGGGCGGCATGGATGAAAAACAGGCCCATCCCCGCCCGAAAAAGCCCCTGAGCGCGCGTGAGGCGCGGCTCAAGGCGGCGTTGAAGGCGAACCTCGCGCGGCGCAAGGCACAGGCGAAGGCGCGCGGGCAGGCGGGGAAATCGGGCCAAGAGGAAAGCTGAGGCAGGCATGGATTCAATCATCGTCCGGGGTGGCGCGGAATTGTCGGGGCAGATCGCAATTGCCGGCGCGAAGAACGCCTGCCTTGCGCTGATGCCGGCGACGCTGCTTTGCGATGAGCCGCTGACGCTGACCAATGCGCCTCGGTTGTCGGACATCAAGACGATGACGCTCTTGTTGCAGTCGCTTGGCGTCGAGGTGACGTCGATGCAGGGCGGACGGGTGCTCGCCATGTCGTCGCATGATCTGACCAGCCACACGGCGGATTACGATATCGTGCGCAAGATGCGGGCGTCGAACCTTGTGCTCGGGCCGCTGCTGGCGCGCTGGGGGCGGGCGGTGGTGTCGCTGCCGGGCGGTTGTGCCATCGGCGCGCGGCCGATGGACCTGCATATCGCGGGGCTTGAGGCGTTGGGGGCGGTGATCGAACTCAGGGACGGCTATCTGCATGCCGAGGCCAAGGGCGGCCTCAAGGGCGCGGTGATCGAGCAGCGCTTTGCGAGCGTCGGCGCGACCGAGAACATCGTCATGGCGGCGGTGTTGGCGAAGGGCACGACGGTCCTGAAGAACGCCGCGCGCGAGCCCGAGATCGTCGATCTGGTCACATGCCTGCGCAGCATGGGCGCCCGGATCGACGGCGAGGGGACGGCGACCATCACCATCGAGGGCGTCGATCGGCTCCATGGTGCCACCCACCCGGTGGTCGCCGACCGGATCGAGCTTGGCACCTACATGATCGCGCCCGCGATTGCCGGGGGATCGCTGGAACTGATCGGCGGCAGCCGGGCGCTTCTGCCGTCGTTCTGCGAGAAGCTGGAAGCGGCGGGGGTGACGATCACGCAGACAGACGGTGGCCTCAGGGTGGCGCGCGCCAACGGGCGGGTCCGGTCGGTCGATGTGCGGACCGAGGTCTTTCCGGGCTTCCCGACCGACCTTCAGGCCCAGATGATGGCGCTGATGTGCACCGCCGAGGGGGTCTCGGTTCTCGAAGAGACGATCTTCGAGAACCGCTTCATGCACGCGCCGGAACTGATGCGGA
This sequence comes from Albidovulum sp., assembly GCA_041739655.1. Lineage (GTDB taxonomy): Bacteria > Pseudomonadota > Alphaproteobacteria > Rhodobacterales > Rhodobacteraceae > Albidovulum. The sequence continues at coordinate 8,067 of JBGSNN010000155.1, forward strand.
TGGGGGCGCGGATCGATGTCCACGGCGGCCAGGCGACGGTGACCGGGGTCGCGCGGCTGAAAGGCGCGCCAGTGATGGCGACCGACCTGCGCGCCAGCGTCTCGCTGATCCTCGCGGGGCTCGCCGCGGAGGGCGAGACGGTGGTAAACCGGGTCTATCACCTTGATCGCGGCTATGAGCGGGTCGAGGAAAAGCTTGGCGCCTGCGGCGCCCAGATCGAACGTATCCGGGGCGATTGAAGGGCGGAATGATGGACGCGACATTCGAGGAAGGGGCGGAGGGCGGTCTCAATCTCAAGGCCTTTGCGCCGGAGGATCTTGAGATCATCTCCACGCTGGCGCAGGACGCAGTGCTGACCGGGGCCGACATGTCCTGGCGCCCGAAGGAACGGCGGCTGGCCTTCCTCATCAATCGCTTCCGCTGGGAGGATGCGCCCCGCGCCGAGGCCCGCAAGCGGCCCTACGAGCGGGTCAGGGCACTGCTGGTCATCGACGGGGTGCTCAGCGTTGCGTCGCAGGGCATGGACCGCGGCGACCGGGACGAGGTTCTGTCGGTCCTGTCGATCAACTGGTCGCCGGGCGAGGATGCCGCCGGGACGGTGACACTGGTCCTTGCCGGTGATGGCGCGATCCGCGCCGGGGTCGAATGTCTCGATGTGACCCTGAAGGATGTGACGCGCCCCTATGTCGCGCCGTCGCGGCACATGCCGAAGCATCCGGAGTGAGCCGGGCGGCGAACCGCCCTTCCCGGTCGCTCACCTGAACTTGCGGATTTCCCCCGAGGCAAGGCGTGCGAGATAACCGTTCATCTCGCGCTTCGGGGTCGGCATCTGGGCGTAGAGCCCAATGATGTTGACGGCCGCCATGGCGAGGATCGCCGCATCCGAGACGTCGATCACCGGCCCGAGGCTGGCGGCGGCACCGACCGCGCCGGAGAGGCAGGTGCGGGCGTTCGATCCGCAGGAGGACCGGGAGATCAATGGCGCGGCCGATCCCGTCGCTTCCGTCACAGGAGGCGAGACAGGTCTCTGCCATATGTCACTCCCGCCTCGATACCCTCTGCGGGGGGACCAGGCTTGGCGCGAAACCGACAGGATCGGCTCTCGTTTCGTGCGATCCGAGAAGGAATGGTCGGAGAGTGAGGCGACGATCTGTCCATTCGTGCAACTTTCATGGACATACTGAAGATCACGACGTCAACTGTTGTGCCGTTGCGGCAGCCTTCGCACCTGCCGCCGACCGGGCGCGACAATCGGGCGCCGCAGTTTGTCTTGCTCCGCCGCACAGCTACGCCTAAACCGCCGAAGTCGGAAGGAAGCGCAATGGCCAGATCACCCACTGTCGTCACCGAGGAGCGCGCACCATCGCGCGAAGTCAGCGCGCTGCGCGGCCTTGCGCCATTCCTTGCGCCCTATCGCGGCCTGATCCTGCTGGCCGTGCTGGCGCTGGTGCTGACCGCGTCCGTCTCGTTGGTGCTGCCGCTGGCGGTGCGGCGGGTCATCGACGGCTTTAATCAGGGGGCGGCACTTCTCGACAGCTATTTCGCGGGCGCGCTGGCCATCGCGGCGCTGCTCGCGCTCGGCACCGGCGCGCGCTACTATCTGGTGACGCGTCTGGGCGAGCGGGTCGTGGCCGATATCCGCAAAGCCGTGTTCGACCGCGTCATCGGGATGAGCCCGGCCTTCTACGAGAACATCATGACCGGCGAGGTGGTCAGCCGCATCACCACGGATACGACGCTGATCCTGTCGGTCATCGGCTCTTCCGTCTCGGTCGCGCTGCGCAATCTCCTGATCCTTCTTGGCGGGCTGGTGCTGCTTTTCATCACCTCGGCCAAGCTGACGCTTCTCGTCTTCCTGATCGTGCCTGCGGTTATTGTGCCGATTGTTACGCAGGGCCGACGGCTGCGCAAGCTGAGCCGCGAGAACCAGGACTGGATTGCACTGTCCTCGGGGTCTGCGTCCGAGGCGCTGGGCGCAGTCCAGACGGTGCAGGCCTTCACCCACGAGGCCCAGGCGCGCCGCGATTTTGCCAAGGTGACGGAGCAGTCCTATGCCTCGGCCCTCCGGCGAATCCGGACGCGTACGCTGATGACCATCATCGTCATCTTCCTGGTCTTTGGAGGCGTCGTCGGCGTGCTCTGGATCGGCGCGCGCGATGTCCGCGCCGGGGCGATGAGTCCGGGTGAACTGGTGCAGTTCGTCATCTATGCGGTCATGGCGGCAGGATCGGTCGCCGCGCTGTCGGAAATCTGGGGCGAGTTGCAGCGTGCGGCGGGGGCGACGGAGCGACTGGTGGAGTTGCTCGGGGCCACTGATACCGTCAACGAGCCTGCGACGCCGCGTGTGCTGCCGCGTCCCGCAACCGGCGATATCCGCTTTGAAGGCGTGAGCTTCCGCTACCCGTCGCGCCCGGATCAATCGGCGCTGAGCGGCGTCAACCTTCATGTCCGTCCGGGCGAGACGGTGGCGCTCGTCGGTCCTTCGGGCGCGGGCAAGACCACCGTAATCCAGTTGCTTCTGCGTTTCTACGATCCGCAGGACGGTCGCATCTGCCTTGACGGTATCCCGCTGACCGAGATGCAGCGCTCGGACTTCCGCGGCGCGATCGCCGTCGTGCCGCAGGACCCGGCGATCTTTGCGGCCTCGGCCCGCGACAACATCCGCTACGGCCGGCCCGA
>JBGSNN010000160.1:0-3949 GCA_041739655.1 Albidovulum sp.
CCGATCGCGGTCAGGCTGTCACGCCCGCCGCCACCCAGAAGCGTGCTCGCCCCGCCGCTGCCCGCCGCGATCTCTGCCGTCAGCGTGTCGTTGCCGAAGCCGCCGTCGAGCAGGTTCTGCGCCCAGCCGGTATAGAACGGATCCCCGTAGGTGTTGGCATCGGCGAAGGCGGTGAGGCTGTCGTTGCCGCTGCCGCCGGAGAGCGTGTTGGTGGCGGAGGCGCCAAGGCCGGACGAGGTTCCGGCGACGACGCTTGCCGTGAGCACGTCATTGCCCGAGCCACCGTCAAGGCTGTTCGTGCCCGTCGAGGTGTCTTCGGCGAGCGCCAGCATCGTCGCGGTGAGAATGTCGTTGCCGCTGCCGCCATCGAGATCGTTGGTCAGCGTCGTGAAGTAGTTTTCTCCGTCCGTCTGCTGGTCGGCGACAAGCGTGTCATTCCCCGCCCCGCCGACAAGCTCATTGCGGCCTTCTGGTCCCGCCACATTCGAATCGACCAACGTGCTCGCGAAGAGAAAGTCGTCGCCCGATCCACCATTCAGGTAATTGCTCGCCAGCAGACTGGAGTTCGAGAAGACCGTGGCGCTGGCCGTGATGTGGTCGGCGCCGGTGCCGCCCCAGATCTCGTTGACCGCGGTGCTTTCGTTGCCGAAGAAGTTGCCGCCGATGGCGGAGGCATTGATCGTGTCCTCGCCGCTGCCGCCGCGGATGACATTGCGCACCACGCTGTCGATCAGCGACTGGGACTCGACAGAGACGTTGATCCTGTCCGAGCCGCCCTGCCCGTCCACGACCGTGGTGATCTCGGTCATCGCGGCACCGTCAGCGAACGCGACGACATTGACATTGACGGTGTCGTCACCGGCCCCGGCAACGACCGTTGCGTCGATCTCCCAGAGCGGAATCGGCGGATACTCGACAAGGTCGAGCGTCACGTCGAGCGTATCCTCGCCCGCCCCGCCATTGAGGACCGTATGGTTGAAGCTGGTCGAAAGCTGGTCATGCCCGGCGCGTCCGAAGATCGCCTGCCCTTCGGCGCTCGCCGCGATCGTGTCGTTGCCGGGGGTTCCATAGATCGGCGTCATCGCAAATGCCTCCCTGAATGCGCGGCATGGGTGCGCCGCCATCAAAAATGTTCGCGCAACTAGAAGGTTAGCTTACGTCCGCCAGGATCGCCCATCAACGATTCTGCGCCGGCGGCACGGATCCCTGCCGCAGCGCCAGGGGGCACAAACTGAAACGGGCGGAGCCTGCGCCCCGCCCGTCCCGAATTCCGATTGCTTCCGCCTCAGGCGAGTTGCAGGTTCGTCGCCGATTCCCGACCGTCACGGCCCGGTTCGATGTCGAAGGTGACCTTCTGGCCGTCCTTCAGTTCGCGGATGCCGGCGCGTTCAACCGCCGAGATGTGGACGAATACGTCCTTCTTGCCGCCATCGGGGGCGATGAAGCCGAAACCCTTGGTAGCATTGAACCATTTCACGGAGCCAGTAGCCATCGTGATATCTCCTATCGAGACGCCGCCCACACAACGTAGCGGCCTGGCGCTGTCAGTCGCAATCGAAGAACTGAGGCCGATGACGGAAACAGCAGTCGATAGTGGTAACGTCGCGGCAAGCTATATAGTCGAAAAAACGCAAGATAACAAGGCCCGACGCAGATTGTCTCTGCGCCGGGCCGCGGCTCAGTTGGCGCCAAGCTTCCGGATCCGGCCCTCGACCCCGGCCGAGACCTTGCCAGCCGCGGCGATGTAGTCGATCACATCATTGGCCATCAGATTGCCGTTGCCGGCGTTGATGACGACATTACCACCACCCAATGCGGCATAGCCGTCACCGCCTGACAGCATGTAGTCATTCGTCGCGACCCTGTAGACCTTGTCGAGGGCCAGCGGCTGATCGCCCACCATGACTTCCGAGACCCGCTTGCCCGGCTCGGCCGAAGCGTCGAAGGCAAAGGAGAGGCCGGACACCTGCGGGAAGCGGCCCGCCCCCTTTTCAACCTGGCTCACGCCATTTTCCAGCGCCGCGAGCACCTGGCTGCCGGGAATCTCGGTCACCACGGTCACGTTGCCAAACGGCAGTTCGGTGAGGATGTCGCGGCGCGTCAGCTTGGCGCCAGCGTCATAGGTCCGGTCGCCACGGATACCGCCGCCGTTGGCCAGGGCAATATCGGCGCCGGTCGCGGCGCGTATCGCGTCCGCGATGACGTTGCCCACCGCCGATTCCTCTGCCCGCACCACGTTCCGGCGCGAATCGAGCGGGACCTCGGTCACCCCGATCTCGACATTCAGGCTTTCGTCAAGCTTGGCCTTGAACGTATCGACCATCGCCTGGGTTTCAGGATCCGGCTCGACCATCGCGGTATCGATGAAGCGGAAGCCCGGCACCCAGTCGATCGTGCGCTTGCCATCCTTGTCTTGCCCGATCTCCACGGTCAGATCCAGCGGCGACAGGAACTGGCCGTCGATCGAGGTTTCGACATAGGCCGTCACCCCGTCATAGGCCGTCGCATAGGAATGGTCGTCGCCCGACATGATGGCGTCAAACGCATGGCTCGCGATCAGGTCGCGGTCATTCGACATGTTGGTCTGGACCACACCCACGACAATGTCGGCGCCCTCTTCGCGCGCCTGTTTGGCCGCGGCGATCGCGGTCTCGACGGTCGGCAGGAACTTCAGATCGCCGGTCGAGGCGACCTGTGGCGAGGTGTCTTGCGCGACCGGGATCAGCGCGACCTTCACACCGCCAAGCTCCTTCGTCATCACGCCGCCGAGTCCCTCGATCGGCGACCCGTCGGCATTGGTGATGTTGATCGCCGCCCAGGGATATTTCGACGCCTTCATCTTCTCGAAGAAGTTCTCGGGCCCGAAGTCGAATTCGTGGTTGCCCGGCACGGCGATGTCGAAAGGTTCGAGGTTTGTCAGGTCGATGGTGTTCTGGCCCTTGTCGAAGCCTGACAGGAGCGAGGGCGACAGCATGTCGCCGTCGAAGACGTAGAGCGTATTCGGATTGGCGGCGCGTTCGGCCTTGGCCACGGCATTCAGCCGGGCAAAGCCGCCGCGGCCGTCCTCTTCCTCGAAGTTGTAGGTGTCGCCCACGCCAAGGATCGTGATCTTCACGGTCTCGGCAAGGGCGGCATGGGCGCCCGTGAACGCGCTCGCGCTCAGCAGAAGCGCCACAAGATGGCGGGCATGGCTGGTCATCGGACATCTCCCGTTGGCTGATTGTGGCACGAGACTGCGGCGACTTCACCGCAGAGTCAAAGCCATTCCGGCCCGCGCCGGGGCCTGCGAGAGAAATGGCGCGACCGTCCCCCATTGACCCCGGATCGACCAGAAGGCATGAGGAGCCATGCTGATTTTCAAGATCTTCCGACGGTCCGAATGGGACGCGTTCCGGGACGCGGGCGAGACGCTCGGCGCGCCGGTCGATCTGGCGGACGGGTTCATCCACTTCTCGACCGCCGGCCAGGTGGTGGACACCGTGGCGCGTCACTTTGCCAGCGAAAGCGACCTCGTGCTGGTCGCGGTCGATCCCGGCGCCCTCGGTGCGGGCCTGAAGTGGGAGCCGTCGCGCGGTGGCGCGCTCTTCCCCCATCTCTACGGCAGGCTCAAACTCTCCGACGTGATCTGGGACAAATCGCTGCCGCTGGGCGCGACGGGCCATATCTTCCCCGAAGGCGTGCTGTGACCCTGATCGAACGGATCGGGCTCTTCGCGCTGCACCGCTGCGATCCCGAGCGTGCCCATGGCCTGTCGATCCTGGCCCTGAACGCGGGCCTCGTGCCGCTGCCGGGTCCAGTCACCTCACCCCGTCTCAAGACCACCTTCGCCGGTCTCGATCTGGCCAATCCGGTCGGCCTCGCCGCGGGCTATGACAAGAACGCCGAGGCGGTCGCGGCCCTGAGCCGCGCCGGCTTCGGCTTCGTCGAGGTCGGCGCCGCCACCCCGCAC
>JBGSNN010000202.1:0-1955 GCA_041739655.1 Albidovulum sp.
TACCGGCAGAACGAAGCCGGGCGGCGTCTGGACCGCCCGGACGGCCCCCTCTAATCCTGCGACGAAACTGGCGCGGGCGTCCGCGCCCTGTCGCGCCATTTCCCGCTCGATCGCGGCGAGACCCGCCGGTTTTGTCGTTGCCATCGGTTCCGTCATCCTTTCACGCTGCCCGCCGTCAGACCCGAGATCAGGGCGCGCTGCATGACAAGTCCGAAGAGGACCGGGGGCAGCGCCGCGATCACGCCCGCCGTAGCAATCAGACCGTAGTCGGACACGCGCCCGCCCGCCAGATCGGCAATGGCGACGGTGACGGTCTTGGCGCGCTGGTCCGAGGTGAAGAGCAGGGCGTAGAAGAATTCGTCCCAGGCGAGCAGATAGGCAAAGAGCGCGGCGGTGCCGATCACCGGCGCGGCCAGCGGCAGGATGATGATCCGAAGCGTCTGATCAAGCCGGGCCCCGTCGATCGCGGCGGCTTTTTCAAGGTCGCGCGGGATCGGGTCGAACCCCGATTTCAGCAGCCAGGCGGTGAACGGGGCGAGGATGGTGAGATAGACGACGGCCAGGCCGAGCTTGGTGTTGAGCATCCCGAGCGCCGCGAGACCCATGTAGAGCGGCACCGCAAGGGCTACCGGCGGCAGCATGTAGGTGCCGATGACAAGCCAGAGCGACCAGCCGACCGCCGGTGTGCGCGACACCGCCCACCCGGCGGGCACCGCCACCGCGAGCGCGGCCAGCGTCGCGATCACCGCCACCTTGACGCTGTTGGCAAGCGCCGACATCAGCGCCGCGCCATGGCTGTTCGGCGTCAGGTCGGTCAGGCTGCGGTAGCGCGACCAGTCGCTTTCCTGCGGCCACCAGCGCAGCGGCTTGGAGATGAGATCCGTCGTGGACGAGATACTCATGATGAAGAGCCAGGCGAAGGGCGCGAGGATCAGCACCGCGAGAAGTGTCGCGCAGAGGTAGAGAAAGACCGTGAAGCCGGGGCTTTGCCGCTCCATCAGATCTGCGCCCCCGCCGACTTGCGGATCAGCGCTGCATAGGCGACCGCGAGGACCGTCACCGCCAACGTGATGATGAGCGCGAGCGAGGCGCCGGATCCCGCCCGCTGGAACGAGAATGCCTCCTGATAGACTAGGATGGAGAGCGTCCTCGTGCTGTTGGCCGGGCCGCCGCGGGTCATCACCCAGATGATGTCGAAGACCTTGAAGGCTTCGATCGTGCGCAGGACGAGCGCGACCATCAGCGGTCCGGCAAGGTAGGGCAGGATCACATAGCGGAACCGCGACAGCGCGCCCGCGCCATCGACGATGGCCGCCGCCCTGATGTCGTTCGGCACCGCATGGAGCGCGGCAAGCGAGATCAGCGCAACGAGGGGAAAGTTCTTCCAGGCATCGGCGATGATCAGCGCGACCAGCGCGCTGTCCGGGTCGCCAAGCCATGACCGGTAGGCGTCGATCAGCCCTGTCTGCACCAGCGCCGCGTTCAGCGCGCCGTATTCGGGGTTGTAGATCAGGCGCCAGAGCAGGGCGTTGACGACCGTTGGCAGGGCCCAGGGCAGGATCAGGAGCGCACGAAGGACGTTCCGCCCGCGGAAGTTCTGCCACAGAAGCAACGCGACCAGCACGCCAAGCACCAGCTCGATCAGAACCGAGACGATCGCGAATTGCGTCGTGACGACAAAGGCGCGCCAGAAGGCGTGGCTGCCAAAGAGCCGGTCGTAATTCGCAAGGCCGACGAAATCGCCGCCGGTGCCGACCAGACGGGCATCGGTGAAGGACAGCCGCACCGTGTCGAAGAAGGGCCAGCCGATCACCGACAGCATCACCACCAGCAGCGGCAGCATCAGCAACCATGCCCGCGAGGTCGTCCAGCCGGCACTCATGCGGGGATCGGGCCCGATCGCGCGCTGCAACGGTAAAGCGCCGGGCGGCGATAGATGCCGCCGCCCGACCGGC
>JBGSNN010000266.1:0-3086 GCA_041739655.1 Albidovulum sp.
GGCCCGCGGCGCACGAGCGCGGTGCCCAAGCTGTCCTCCAGCGCGCGGATGCGCTGCGAGACGGCCGAGGGCGTGACGCCAAGCTGCGCCGCCGCCGTGTCAAAGCTGCCGCAGCGGAGAACCGCCGAGAGGGTCAGGAGATGGGCGCGGTCGAACATTAGGAAAACTGTTGTTACGGAAGTTATATTAAGTTGTGATAAGCCGCGCGGCGCCCTAGTCAAGCCTGATCCGGGGGGGGCGCGCGATGCTGTCGGTCATGCTTGCAGGAACGGGGCTGTCGCTCAGCCTCATCGCCGCGATCGGGGCGCAGAACGCCTTTGTCTTGCGCCAAGGCCTGCTGCACGAGCATGTGTTCGCCGTCGTGCTCTTCTGTGCGCTCTCGGATGCCGTGCTGATCGCGGCCGGGATCGCGGGGATCGGCCTCGCGACCGAGCACGCGCCATGGCTCGTGCCGATGCTGAAATGGGGCGGTGTCGCCTTTCTTGCGGCCTACGGTGCCCGCGCGCTCTGGGCCGCATGGCGCGGCGGCGCGGCGCTGCGGTCGGCCAACGGCGAAACCGTCGCTCTGGGCCGGACGCTCGCCCTGCTCGCCGCGATCACCTGGGCAAACCCGCATGTCTATCTCGATACGGTGGTGCTGCTCGGCTCGCTTTCGGCGCAGTATCCGGGACAGGAATGGGTGTTCGGCCTTGGCGCGGCGCTCGGGTCATTCCTCTTCTTCTTCGCGCTCGGCTATGGCGCCCGGCTCCTGTCGCCGCTCTTCGCCCGGCCCGAGGCATGGCGGGTTCTGGATGCCGGGGTGGCCGCCGTCATGTGGACCATCGCGCTGTCGATCGCGCGCGGATAGGACTTGCGGCCCCCGGCGCATTCGGCTTCTGTCGCGGCATGGATATCCCCGCGCAGAACCGTCCGCTCGCCGGTATCCTCTGGATGCTGGCGACCGGGCTGAGCTTTGTTGCCGTGACCGGCATCGTGCGCCATCTCGGCACCGCGCTGCCCGCGGTCGAGGCGGCGTTCCTGCGCTTTCTGATCGGGCTGATTTTCCTCACGCCCGCCCTTGTGGCGGTGTTCAGGGCGGGGCTTTCGCCAGAAGCTGCGAAACTCGTCACCGGGCGCGGGGCGCTGCATGTCGCGGCGGTGAGCCTGTGGTTCTACGCGATGGCGCGCATACCCGTCGCCGAAGTCACGGCGATCGGTTATCTCAACCCCATCGTGGTGACAGTCGGTGCCGCGATCTTCTTCGGTGAGAAACTCGCGCTCCGGCGGATCATGGCGATCGGCGTGGCGCTTGCGGGCGCCTTGGTGATCCTGCGGCCGGGCCTGCGCGAGGTCTCCCCGGGCCAGATTGCCCAGCTTGGCGCCGCGATCTGCTTCGGTCTGTCCTACCTCATCGCCAAGCGGCTGTCGGCGCTGATGCCGGCCGGTGCGCTAGTGGCGCTTCTGTCGCTTACCGTGACCATCGGCCTCGCGCCGTTCGCGGCCCTGGTCTGGGTGCCGCCGACGCTGGCGCAGATCGGTCAACTCGCCATCGTCGCGGCCTTTGCGACCTTGGGACATTACACCATGGCCCGCGCCTTCGCCGCGGCCCCCCTGACGGTGACGCAACCGGTCACCTTCCTGCAACTGGTCTGGGCGACGCTGCTTGGTGCGCTGGTCTTTGATGAGAAGGTCGATCCGTTCATTCTGCTTGGCGGCGCGATGATCATCTCTGCCATCAGCTACATGACCTGGCGCGAGACGCAGATCCGCAGGCGCACAGTCACCCCGGCCCCGCCTGCCTTGCAAGGCTGAAGCGCCGGCGGCTCAGGAGGCCATGCGTTCCTGCGCCGCGAAGGGGCTGAGCCCGAGCCAGGTCTGCATGTTGGCGGCAATCTCGCGGTTGCCGTCGAAGTCGATCCGCGCGCGCGCGGCCGCCACCGTGGTATGCCCCATCCAGATCGCCGTCAGGGTGCGCAGATCGGTCGAGACGTAGAGATCGACATCGAAGCCGGGATCAACGCTGCAAAGATCGACCTCGCCCGAGGGGTCCGCCAGAAACCAGTAATTGCGCTGTGCCAGCGGGAGTTCGGCGAAATGGAACTGGATCACCGTCCGCCGCGACGGCAAGGGCTCAGGGTCGAGGTTGCGGCGCATGTCCCACATCAGAAGCGCAGGGTCGAGGTTTTCAAGCGTCAGCCGCGATTCCACCCACTTCTGCCCCCAGTTGCCGAAGGCCTCGACAACGGACACCAGATCGCGCCCGGCCGGGGTCAGGTGGTAGTCATGCAACCCGCGTTCATGCGAGACGACGCGACGCTCGACGATGCCGCTTTCCTCCATCTCCTTCAGGCGCTGCGACAGGAGGCTGCGCGACATCTTCGGCACGCCGCGCTGCAGGTCGTTGAAGCGGGTCGATCCGGCGACCAGTTCGCGGATCACCAGCATGGTCCAGCGGGTGCAGAGGATTTCCGCCGCCATCGCGACCGGGCAGAACTGCCTGTAGCCAGCATTGGACATGACATCGTCTCCCTGTCGGTTTGTACGCTTTCTCCAGCGTCAATCCGATCATGCGCCGTTCCCGCGCGCCAAGCGAGTCCGGAAACTGGACCGGCCAGTCCAGTCTCGCCACTAGCCGGGCCGACAGCCCCGGGGGAACCTTTGCGGACGTGCGACAAGGCGCCGCCGTCCCGGAATCGGTTGGCGGGCGTGACGCCGAACAGGAGAGGAAAACCCATGTCCATGACGCTGAAGGGGCTGAACGGCGGCTCCAGAACGATCAAGACCGAAACCATCGACGCACTTGGCGCGAACCTTCGCGGTGCCCTGCTCAGGCCGGGCGAGCCAGGCTATGACGCGGCGCGCACACTCTGGAACGGCATGATCGACCGCAGGCCGGCGCTGGTGATCCGGGCGCTCGGGACCGGCGACATTCAGGCGGCGGTGAATTTCGCCCGCGACAACGACGTGCTGTGGCGCAACATGTTGGCGGTCTATAATCGGCTGGATGGGGTAACGACCCCCAGCGAAACCGCGGTCACAATTTTAAAGCAAGCAGGGCTGCGTGTGCCGGTGCGAGCGATCTCCTGTGGGGTAGATCGTTGGCACTT
>JBGSNN010000283.1:0-3295 GCA_041739655.1 Albidovulum sp.
GGGGTCGGCGCCAAGGTCGGCCACAGCCGCGACAAACGGCTCCAGCGGCAGCTTGAGCGCGTCGGCTCGGTAGCGTGCGATATGTCGAAGCGCAAGCTTGCGCGCCGCACCCGACGCCAGTTCCGGCACCCCCGCGATCAGCTGTTCCGGTGCCGGCGGATGGGCCCGCTCCAGCGCTGCGAGGTGATAGTCGCTCAGCGCCAGCCAGGCCTCGACCTCCTCCTGCGGCGACGAAAGGCCGGTCTCGCTTTCCAGGCTCGCGTCCATATAGGCGACAAGCGCCTGCGCGGCATCGCTGAGCCGGATGCTGTCCTCATGGATATTGCCATGAAACCGCGCCCGCCAGTCCGGCTCGATCTCTTCGGTCTCGGCCAGAATCGCCGCAGTGGAGCGGACCGAGGTGGCCGCCGACAACACCTCATGCAGCGAGGCCGACAGGTAGGGATCATGCACCATGCGCTCGCTCAGCGATTCGACCGCGCGCTCAAGCGTGGCGACCCGGGCCTGCCGTTCCGCCACCAGCGCCGCCCAGCCGGGAAAGCGGCTCACGAATTCCTCGATCCGGGCGATCTCGGGTGGCGTCTCGACCGCATCCGCCCCCGCCGCCGCCTCGCGCAAGCCCTCGAAAAGCGCGCTCTCCGCGCCTTCGGCAAGCGCCGCCTCCTCGACCCCGAGTGCTGCGGCAAGGATCGCCAGGAGCGCCCCGCCGACCCGTCGGCGGTTATGCTCGATGAGATTGAGATAGGCCGGCGAAATCCCGGCCAGCCGCGCCAGATCGGCCTGCTTCATGCCGATCCTGAGCCGCCTTTCGCGCACCCTGGTTCCGGTCAAGGCCGAACGCGGCATCCTCGCCTCCTCGTCTAAAGAGGCGGAGTTTACAGATTTACAGCGTCAGGAAAAGGTCTTAACCGGCCGGGCAGTTCGGCGGCGCGACATCCTTGGTGCGCTCGATGGCAGGCACATCGCCGACGCAGGGGGTAATGGGAAACTTGTTCCGCTCGCAGGCCGAAAGCCCCACGGATATCAGAAGCGCCAGCGCCCCCACCACCATCCGCTTCCCCGTCCCGGTCATTCTGTCCCCCATTCTCGATACGTGGAAGATAGACCGTGAATGTCCCGAAAGGGCAAGCGAAAAGGCAGGTGGCGGACTCAGCAGGTCGTCGGTGCCACAGTGGCGGTCCGGCTCAGATCGGCGACGCCAGGTTCGCACTGCAATTCGGTCTTGTCCTGCGCGACGCAGGCGCCAAGCCCGGCCGCAACAAGGACAGAAAGCACCAGCCTGCGGGCACGCGCCGAAGCGAAGGCATGAGTAGTCTGCATCGAAGATCCTCCGTCGTTTAGAGGCCCGCTTGTGCTGGCCTGACGAAGATACTGCTATCGTGGCCGAGCCCCGCGCGCCTTGACGCGGATCAAACCGGCCAGGGAAGGGCGAAAGACTCCGCCCTCCCCGCCGTCCAGCGGTCGCGTCAGTTCAGCGCCTTGTCGGTGATCTGATGCGTCCAGGCCCCTTCCGGCGCCTTGGTGATGACCGCATCCGACCCGCCCGACATCAGGGCATCGACCGTGCGCTGGTAGTCGGCCTCGTCCAGCGCCCCGTTCGACCCGGCGGTGAGCTTCGCGATCTCGCCCATCATCCGCTTCTGGTGGTTCTCGGTCTGGGCGCCGGTGTCGTCGTTCTCAAGCACGATCATCGCCGCCTCATCGGGGTTCTCCTCGGCCCATTTCCAGCCCTTCATGCTGGCCCGGACGAACTTCACCATCTTCTCCTCGAAGGCCGGATCGGCGAGCTTGTCCTCCATGACGTAGAGCCCGTCCTCCAGCGTCGCCACGCCCTCGGTGGTGTAGTTGAAGTTGACGAGCTGATCCGCCGTGATGCCGGCATCAATGACCTGCCAGTATTCGTTATAGGTCATGGTCGAGATGCAGGCCGCCTGCTTTTGCAACAGGGGATCGACGTTGAAGCCCTGCTTCAGCACGGTCACCCCCTCGGGCGAGCCGTCGGTCGGCAGGCCGAGCTTGCCCATCCAGTTCAGGAACGGGTATTCGTTGCCGCCGAACCAGACGCCGAGCGTCTTGCCCTTGAAGTCGGCCGGGCTCGCGACCCCGGATTCCTTCAGGCAGGTGAGCTGCATCCCCGAGGACTTGAAGGGCTGCGCGATGTTGACAAGCGCCAGCCCCTTCTCGCGCGCGGCGAGCGCCGAGGGCATCCAGTCGATCACCACATCGGCACCGCCACCGGCGATGACCTGGGTCGGCGCCACATCCGGCCCGCCCGGCAGGATCGTGACGCTGAGCCCCTCCTCCTCGTAAAACCCCTTGTCCTTGGCGACGAAGTAGCCCGCGAACTGGGCCTGCGTGACCCATTTCAACTGCAAGGTCACGTCCTCGGCCCAGGCGGCCGATCCCATGAGCGCCGCCATCGCGGTTCCGATCATCAGTCTTGTCATGTCGTCCTCTCCTGTTGCGGGCCCTTTCCCGGACCCTTGATTAACGCCGTTGCGACGGGTGCCAGAAAGTCACCCGCCTCTCGATGAAGGCCACAAGGCCGTAGAACGCCGACCCCGCCAGCGCCGCCACCGCAATCTCGGCCCAGATCATGTCAAGCGACAACTGCCCGATCGAGGCGTTGATGCGAAAGCCCATGCCGACGATCGGGCTGCCGAAGAACTCCGCCACGATGGCGCCGATGAGCGCGAGCGTGGTGGCGATCTTGAGCCCGTTGAAGAGAAACGGCAGCGCCGCCGGAAAACGCAGCTTCCAGAGCGCCTGCCAATAGCTCGCGTTCCAGGTCGCCATCAGGTCGCGTTGCATCGGATCCGATACCTTCAGTCCCGCCACCATGTTCACCAGAACCGGGAAGAACACCATGACCACCACCACCGCCGCCTTCGACTGCCAGTCGAAACCGAACCACATCACCATGATCGGCGCAATGCCGACGATGGGAAGGGCGGCGACGAAATTCCCCACCGGCAGAAGCCCGTGCTGGAGAAAGGGCGACCGGTCGATCCCGATCGCGGTCAGGACCGCCGCGCCGCAGCCAAGCACATAGCCCGACAGCGCGCCTTTCAGCGCGGTCTGCACGAAATCCGCCCAAAGAACCGGCAGGCTTGCCGCGATCCGCGCCGCGATGGCCGAGGGCGCCGGCAGGATCACCGGCGAGATGCCGAACATCCGCACCGCCAGCTCCCAGAGTGCCAGCAGCGTCAGCCCGAAGATCGCCGGCACCAGCCAGCGCGGCAACGCCCCGGACCGCCGTGACAGTTGCGCATTCACGAACCAGGCGCCGAGCAGA
>JBGSNN010000376.1:0-16882 GCA_041739655.1 Albidovulum sp.
CGCCGCCGCCGCCACCGTCTCGCGCGTCGCTTCGGCGATCTTCGGATCATTGGCGAGCGCGCGACTCACCGTGGCCACGGCAAAGCCGGTCTCGGCCGCCAGCGTGCGCAAGGTCGGCCTGACAGCGGTCGCGCCCGGATGGTCCTTTGCATCAGCCGACAAGCCGCTCTCCCCTCGGGCCGCGTTGATTGTGAGGCGAAAAATCCGCCTCGGGTGCCGTTTGGGCATGCTATACCGGACGCCGGGGAAGTTTCAATGAAACGTTCTAAATATCCCTTGATGGCTGAAGGGAATTTTTGTAACGTTTCAACACACAATAACCCATGGGAGGAAAACATGGCATTCGTTCGCAAGCTCGCCTTTGGCGGCGCCGTCGCAGCCCTGATGTCCACAACCTCGATCGCGCAATCTGCCGAACAGGTGGAAGTGCTGCACTGGTGGACCTCAGGCGGCGAAGCGGCTGCGCTGAACGTCCTGAAGGAAGATCTTGGCAAGAAGGGCGTCGAATGGCTCGACATGCCGGTGGCCGGCGGCGGCGGTGAAGCCGCAATGACGGCGTTGCGCGCCCGCGTCACGGCCGGCAACCCGCCGACCGCCGTGCAGATGCTCGGCTTCGACATCAAGGACTGGGCCGCCGAAGGGGCGCTGGGCAACCTCGACGACGTGGCGACGGCCGAAGGTTGGGATGCGGTCGTGCCTGCTGCGCTTCAGAACTTCTCGAAATACGACGGCCACTGGGTCGCGGCACCGGTCAACGTCCATTCGACCAACTGGGTCTGGATTTCCAAGGCAGCACTTGACGCCGCGGGCGGCAAGGCGCCGGAAACCTGGGACGAGCTTGTTGCCGTTCTCGACGCGATGAAGGCCAACGGCATCACGCCGCTCGCACATGGCGGACAGGCCTGGCAGGATGCGACGATCTTCGATGCGGTGGTCCTGTCGATGGGCGCCGAGTTCTACAAGAAGTCGATGATCGACCTCGATCCGGCCGCTCTCGACAGCCCGGAAATGGTCGAGGTCTTCAACCGCATGACCAAGCTGCGCTCCTATGTCGATGACAACTTCTCGGGCCGCGATTGGAACCTTGCCTCCGCGATGGTCATCAACGGCGAAGCCGGGATGCAGATGATGGGCGACTGGGCGAAGGGCGAATTCCTCAAGGCGGGCCAGGTTCCCGGCACCGACTTCGTCTGCATCCGCTTTCCCGGCACCCAGGGCATGGTGACGTTCAACTCCGACCAGTTCGCGATGTTCAATGTCGCCTCCGAGGACGCCAAGGCCGCGCAGGCCAAGATGGCCTCGGCGGTCGAGGATCCGAGCTTCCAGTCGGCCTTCAACGTCGTCAAGGGCTCGGTCCCGGCACGGACCGACGTGCCGAACGACGCCTTCGACGATTGCGGCAAGAAGGGCATGGCAGACCTCGCCGAGGCCAATAGCAACGGCATGCTCTTCGGCTCCATGGCGCATGGCCACGCCGCCCCTGCCGCGATCAAGAACGCGCTCTATGACGTGGTGACGGCCGAGTTCAACGGCGAATATGACGCCGCAACGGCCGCCAAGGAACTCGCCAACGCGGTCGCCGCGGCGCAGTAACCTCAGCTCCTGCGGGCCCTGCTCCCGGCCCGCAGACCCGTCGGCTTCCCTTCGGGGAAGCCGACCCACACCTCCGGGAGGTAGAGGGACATGATCGACCGTCTGCAGCAATGGCTGCCCCGGCTCGTGCTTGCGCCGAGCTTCCTTGTCGTCCTGCTCTTCGTCTATGGCTTCATCGCCTATACCGGCGTCTTGTCGTTCACCGACAGCAAGATGCTGGCAAGCTACGATTTCGTCGGCTTCAAGAACTACGTCACGCTGTTTTCCCTGACGAACTGGCAGACGGCGCTGAAGAACCTCGCGATCTTCGCCACGCTCTATATCGTGGTCTGTTCCTGCCTCGGGCTGCTGATCGCCATCCTTCTCGACCAGAAGATCCGCGCCGAGGGGCTGCTCAGGCCGATCTACCTCTACCCGATGGCGCTCAGCTTCATCGTCACCGGCACGGCGTGGAAATGGTTTCTCGACCCCGGCATCGGGCTGGAGAGCATCATGCATCTCTGGGGCTGGGAGAGCTTCAGCTTCACCTGGATCAAGGACCGCGATTTTGCCATCTACACGCTGGTGATCGCCGCCGTCTGGCAATCGTCGGGCTTTGTCATGGCGATGTTCCTCGCCGGGCTGCGCGGGGTCGACAACGAGATCATCCGCGCCGCCCAGATCGACGGCGCGACCGGCGTGCGCATCTACACGCGGATCATCATCCCGATGATGCGTCCGGTGTTCCTGTCGGCCTTCGTGGTGCTCATGCACCTCGCGATCAAGGTCTATGACCTCGTCGTGGCGATGACCGGCGGCGGGCCGGGCCGGGCGACGGAAATGCCGGCAACCTTCATGTATTCCTACACTTTTACCCGTAACCAGTTGGGCATCGGCGCCGCATCGGCCGTCATCATGCTGATGATGATCTTCACGATCGTCGTGCCCTACGTCTACAGCGAGCTTTCGAAAGGAGGCCGCAGATGAGCGGTCCCGGTCAGGATGTCGCGATCCGCGGCAACGCGATTGCGCGCATCGTCATCCATGTCGTGTTGTTCCTGTTCGCGATCTACTACCTCCTGCCGCTCTGGGTCATGCTGGTCAATTCGCTCAAGCCACTGGCCGAGATCCGCGGCGGCAACATGCTGGCGACCCCCGCCGACTGGACCATCGAGCCCTGGCGTCAGGCCTGGTCACAGGCCCAGATCGGTGTGCAGGCGACGGGCCTCAGGCCGTATTTCCTGAACTCGGTGCTGATGGTCGTGCCGGCCGTGGCGATCTCGACCCTGCTCGGCGCGTTGAATGGCTATGTGCTGACCAAGTGGCGGTTCAGGGGCGACGGGATCGTGTTCGCCATGATCCTGCTGTCCTGCTTCATCCCGTTCCAGATCGTCCTCATTCCGATGGCGCGGGTCCTCGGCATTCTCGGCCTTGCCGGGACGACGAGCGGGCTGGTGCTGGTCCATGTCGTCTACGGCCTCGGCTTCACCACGCTCTTCTTCCGAAACTACTACGCCGCCTTCCCGACCGAGCTGATCCGGGCGGCGCAGATCGACGGGGCCGGTTTCTTCCGCATCTTCTCCCGCATCCTGCTGCCCTCTTCGGCGCCGATCATCGTGGTGTCGGTGATCTGGCAGTTCACCAATATCTGGAACGACTTCCTGTTTGGCGCCTCGTTCTCGGACTTCGATTCGGTTCCGATGACGGTCGCGCTCAACAACCTCGTCAACTCCTCGACGGGCGTGAAGGAATACAACGTCCATTTCGCGGGCGCGATCCTTGCCGCCCTTCCCACCCTCATCGTCTACGTCGTTTCGGGCCGCTACTTCGTGCGCGGCCTGATGGCGGGCGCGGTCAAAGGATAGGCCATGGCATCGCTGACCATTCGCAATCTGAGAAAGAACTACGGCGCGGTGGAGATCCTCAAGGGAATCGACATCGAGATCGAAGATGGCGGGTTTCTGGTGCTTGTCGGCCCCTCGGGCTGCGGCAAGTCCACGCTGCTCAACACCATCGCGGGTCTTGAGGACATCACCTCCGGCGACATCCTGATCGGCAACCAGTCGATCGCTGGCCTCCACCCCTCGAAACGCGACATCGCAATGGTGTTCCAGAGCTATGCGCTCTACCCCAACATGTCGGTCGCGCAGAACATTTCCTTCGGCATGGAGATGCGCGGCGTGGCCAGGCCCGAGCGCGACAAGGCGGTGGCCAAGGTCGCCGACCTCTTGCAGATCACGCCGCTTCTGAACCGCAAGCCGAGCCAGTTGTCGGGCGGTCAGCGTCAGCGTGTGGCGATGGGCCGGGCGCTGGTGCGCGATCCGCAGGTGTTCCTCTTCGATGAGCCGCTGTCGAACCTCGATGCCAAGCTGCGCGTGGACATGCGGACCGAAATCAAGCGGATGCACCTGCGCATGGCGACGACGACGGTCTATGTCACCCATGACCAGATCGAGGCGCTGACGCTGGCCACCAAGATCGCGGTCCTGAAGGACGGCGCGCTGCAGCAGTTCGGTACGCCGGACGACATCTACAACGATCCCGCGAACGTCTTCGTCGCCGAGTTCATGGGCTCGCCCTCGATGAACATGCTGACGCTGCCGGTCGAAGCGGACAGCGCCGGGCTGCACATGACGCTGACCCGCGAGGATGCCAGCGCGATCCGCCTGCCGTTGCCGGACACCGCCGCGATGCGGGCACAGGTCGGCAAGCCGGTGATCTTCGGTCTGCGGCCCGAGGCGCTGACCGATCCGGCAAGCGCCGACCGCAGCACCGCCGCCGTCCTCGACGAGGCGTTCCTGATCGATGTAGTCGAACCCGCGGGCGCGGATGTCTTTGCGGTCACGGTCCTCAACGGCACACCCGTGACCGCGCGGCTGAAACCCAACGCGGCGGCGCGCGCCGGGCAGAAGGTGCCGCTCACCCTCAACCTCGCGCGGGCGGTTTTCTTCGACACCGCCACGCAGGAAAGACTGCGCTAGCCAGGGCGGGGACATGCAGGCAGACGCACTTCTGTGCCAGTTGCGCTCGGCCCGCGCCTCGGCCGCGGTGCGCGGCCTGTCCGGGGCGCTGGTGGCGCTGGAGTTTGACCTTGGCGGGCGGACCGTCCGCCCGCTCGCAGACCCTCCCTGGGACAGTCCGCCCGACCTGACGGGCGATGATCCGCCGGCCGCGCATCTGACGGTGCTTGGCGGTGAATGGCCCTGCGTTCCGTTCGGGCGAAGCGGGGCCGATCCGGTGAAACACGGGTTCGGCACGGATCATTCCTGGCGGTTGATCTCAGCCGATGCGACAACGGCGCGGCTTACGATCGACTATCCGGGGGCGCATCCCGTTGCCCGGCTCGACCGTAGCATCCGCCTTTCCGAGGATGCGCCGCGCGTCGATCTGAGCCTCACCATCCATGCCCGCCGCGCCACCACCCTGCCCGTCGGCCTGCATCCGATCCTCGCCCTGCCCCGCGCGCCCGGCGCGCTGCGCCTGTGTCCCGCGCCGCATGGCACGATCCTGACCGCCCCTGCCGGTCTTGCCCCCGCGACAAGCCGTCTGGTCGCGGATCAGGAGATCGGCCCGGACGGGCTGGCGCTCTCACAGGATGGCAGCCATATCTGCCTCTGGGATCAGCCGGGACCGGAAAGCGAGGACCTCGTCCTCATCCGCAATTGCGGCGGCGCGCTTCGGGTCGAGAACCGCGAGCGAGGTTATGCCCTCCACCTGGTCTGGGATGCCGCCGCCCTGCCCCATCTCCTGCTCTGGATCGCCAACCCCGGTCTTGCGCGGGACCCGCGCCTTGCGGGTTTTCGCGGTCTTGGCACCGAGCCTGTCGCCGCCTATTTCGACAGCACGCCGGACGGCGCCGGGGGCGTGACACTCACCCCGGACCATCCCCTGACGATCTGCTACGCCATCGAATGCCACCCGATCACGCCCGAGGAGGGAGAGACATGAACCGCTCCGACGTCAACGAAATCCTGAAGGCGGGGGATCGCTTCATCCGCTCCTTCGGCTATGTGATGCCGCCCTTCGCCTACTGGTCCCCGGACGAGATGAAGGCCGCCCCGCATGGCGAGATTGCCCGCCGCGGCATGGGCTGGGACATCACCGATTATGGTCAGGGCCGGTTCGATGAGCTTGGGCTTTTCCTCTTCACTGTGCGCAACGGCCTTGTCGCCGACCTGCGCGCGGGCGGCGGCATGGTCTATGCCGAAAAGATCATGATCAGCCGCGACCGGCAGGTCTCGCCCATGCACCGGCACTTCCTCAAGACCGAGGACATCATCAACCGCGGCGGCGGCGATCTGGTGCTGGAACTCTTCGCGGCGGGCGCGGATGGCCGCATCGACCGTGCCGCCGAGGTCAGCGTCCTGGTCGATGGCATCCGGCGGGTGCTGAAGGGCGGCGATCACCTGCGGCTGAAACCCGGTGAAAGCGTGTCGCTGACGCCGACGGTCTGGCACGCCTTCTGGGGCGAGACTGGCGATGTGCTGATCGGCGAGGTCTCGACCGTGAACGACGACCGCACCGACAACTGGTTCGAGACGGACATCCCGCGCTATACCGAGATCATCGAGGATGCAGCCCCGCTGCATCTTCTGGTCTCGGACTATCCGAAGTACCTCGGCACCGCCTGAGCCGGACGGCGACGGGTGCGTCACCCTCCGTGGCGGGCGATATAGTCGGCCATCACGGCCCGCGACCCGCGCGCCCAGACATCCCTCAGCGCCGCAGCGAAGCGCGCCGCAAACCCGGCATGGCCCGCCAGATCGCCGTAGACGGCGCTCATCGCGAACCACTGCGCCGGATCGTCCTTCGCGGCCTTGGCCCGCGCCGTCAGCATGTCCCAGTTCGGATCGTTCGGGGCGATGGCGACGCCCGCCTCGTCCACGCCATAGCAATAGCGGCACCACAGCGCCGAGAGCAGGATCAACCCCTCGGCCGGTGTGCCCGCCTTCAGGGCATCGCGGATCGAGGGAATGATGAACTTCGGCTGCCGGTTCGACCCATCGAGGCAGAGCCTGCGGATCGTGTCCGCCACCTCGGGGTTCGAGAAGCGCTGGATGATGAGGCGCTTGTAGTCCAGGAGATCGGTCTCCGGCACCGGCGGCACGATGGGCAACACCTCGGTCGTGAGCACGGTGTCGAGGAAGGCGCGGATCTGGTCGTCCTGCATCGCCTCGTGCACCAGCTCGATCCCGGCAAGCCCGCCGGGATAGGCGATGATGGCATGGCCGCCGTTCAGGATGCGGATCTTCATCATCTCGAAGAGATCGACGCGGTCGGTAAAGGTCACGCCAACTCTTTCAAGCGCCGGCCGGCCGTTCGGGAACCTGTCCTCCATGACCCACTGCCGGAACGGCTCGCAGGTGACGGGTGCGGCGTCGTCGATGCCGAAACGTCTGGCGAGAGCCACCTCGCGCGGGCCGGTCGCCGGGGTGATCCGGTCAACCATCGCGTTCGGAAAGCTCACCTGCGCGTCGATCCAGTCGGCAAGCTCCGCGTCGAACGCGCGCGCGACACCGACCACCGCGTCATGGGTGACATTGCCGTTATGCGGAAGGTTGTCGCAGCACATGACGGTGAAGGGCGCGATCCCCGCCTTGCGCCGACGCGAGAGCGCCTTGGCAATCGCGCCAAAGGCGGTGCGCGGCGCGTCGGGATGCGCCGCGTCATGGCGGATATCGTCATGGTCCGGGCTGAAGGTGCCGGTGTCGGGGTCGGTGAAATACCCGCCTTCGGTCACGGTGAGCGAGACGATGCGAATCTTCGGATCGCTCATTGCGGCGATGAGTGCCGCGTTGCCGTCCTCGACCGGGACGAAATCGATCATCGCACCGACCACGCGGGCCGAGAGGTTGCCGGGCGACAGTTCGATGACGCTCGACAGGAAATCCTGTTCCGACAGCGCCGCGCGCATCTTCGCATCGCCCGCACGCACCCCGGCCCCGATGATCGCCCAGTCCTGCGACGCGCCGAGCGCGAAGAGATCGTCGAGATAGACCGCCATATGGGCGCGGTGAAAGTTGCCACAGCCGATATGGACGATCCCCGGTGTCAGCCTGGTGCGGTCATAGCGCGGCGCGCCGACGCCTGCGGGAAGCTGCGGGAGGGTTGCGTTCGTCGGTTTCATGTCAGTCCATCCTCATTCTCGCGCGCCCGGCCTCGACCCGTGGGCGTCAGCCTATCCGCAACCCGTCGGCGCCGAAGTAGTGAATCTGCTCGTCCTGCGGGGTCAGCCAGATGGTGTCGCCGTGATGCACGTCCATGTCGCCGCCCAACCTGACGGTCATGATGCCGTGCTCGGTATGCACATGCAGGAAGGTGTCGGAGCCGAGATGCTCGCTCACCCCGACGGTGCCCTTCCAGGTGCCGCTCTCTTTGCTGACGGTGATGTGCTCCGGCCGCACCCCAAGGGTCGTCGCACTGTGCCGGGCCGGTTCCGCACCTTCGACAAAGTTCATCTTCGGACTGCCGATGAAGCCGGCCACAAAGAGGTTGCGCGGGCGACGGTAAAGTTCGAGCGGGCTGCCGACCTGTTCGATGACCCCGGCCTGCAGCACCACGATCTTGTCGGCCATGGTCATCGCTTCGACCTGATCGTGGGTCACATAGACCATCGTGGTCTTGAGGGTCTGGTGCAGTTCGGTGATCTCGAGCCGCATGTTGACGCGCAGCGCGGCATCGAGGTTCGACAGCGGTTCATCAAAGAGAAAGGCCGACGGGTTGCGCACGATGGCGCGGCCGATCGCGACGCGCTGGCGCTGGCCGCCCGAAAGTTGGCCGGGGCGCCGGTCGATGTAGTCCTTCAGGTTCAGGACGCGGGCGGCATATTCGACCTTCTTCTCGATCTCGGCCGGGGCCATTCCGGCCATCTTGAGCGGAAAGGCGATGTTCTTGCGCACCGTCATATGGGGGTAGAGCGCATAGGACTGGAACACCATCGCCAGGCCGCGCTTGGCCGGCGGCGCGTCGGTCGCGTCCTTGCCGTCGATGAAGATCCGGCCCTCGCTGGTGTCCTCCAGCCCCGCAATCAGACGCAGCAGGGTGGACTTGCCGCAACCCGACGGACCGACGAAGACGACGAACTCGCCATCCTCGATCTCAAGGTCGAGGGGCGGGATGACCGAGACATCGCCGAACCGCTTGGTCACTTTCTGAAGGCTGATCTTGCCCATGGTCGTTTCCCCTTATTTCACCGCGCCGAAGGTCAGGCCGCGGACAAGTTGCTTCTGGCTGAACCAGCCGAGGATCAGGATCGGCGCAATCGCCATGGTCGAGGCCGCCGAAAGCTTGGCGTAGAAAAGCCCCTGCGGGCTTGAGAACGAGGCGATGAACTTGGTCAGCGGCGCCGCGTCGGTCACGGTGAGGTTCAGCGTCCAGAACGCCTCGTTCCAGGCCATGATGATGTTCAAAAGCAGGGTCGAGGCGATGCCCGGCACCGCCATCGGCGCCAGTACATAGAGGATCTCGTGGCGCAGGCTGGCGCCGTCCATCCGTGCCGCCTCGAGGATTTCGCCGGGGATTTCGCGGAAGTAGGTGTAAAGCATCCAGACGATGATCGGCAGGTTCATCAGCGTCAGCACGAGGGTCAGGCCGATGCGGCTGTCGAGAAGCCCGAGCGACTTGAAGATGAGATAGATCGGCACCAGGACACCCACCGCGGGCATCATCTTGGTCGAGAGCATCCACATCAGCAGGTCCTTGGTCCGCTTGCCCGGCACGAAGGCCATCGACCAGGCCGCCGGAATGGCGATCAGAAGGCCAAGGAGCGTGGAGCCGACCGAGATCACGACCGAGTTCCAGAAGAAGCGGAGGTAGCCGCGCTGTTCCTGCACATCGACATAGTTCTGCAAGGTCCAGTCGAAGCCGAGGAAGACCGGCGGCGAGGCAACGGCCTCGGCCTCGGGCTTGAAGCTCGTCAGGACGGTCCAGAGGATCGGGAAGAAGAGCAGCAACGCGACGGCCCAGGCGGCCAGGGTGTTGATGGTCTTTCTTTGGGTGGTGACGGCACGGGCCATGATGGTTCCCCTCAGTCCAGATTCTTGCCGATCGCGCGCATCAGGAAGATCGCGACGATATTGGCGAGGATGACGGCGACCACGCCTCCGGCGGCGGCGGTGCCCGCGTCGAAGTCCAGCAGCGCCTCCTTGTAGACAAGGTAGGTGAGCGTGGTGGAGGCGGTGCCGGGGCCGCCGTTGGTGGTGACCAGGATCTCGCCGAAGATGCCGAGCAGGAAGATCGTCTGGATCAGCACGACGACGGTGATGGCGCGGCTCAGATGCGGCAGCTTGATGTACCAGAACCGCTTCAGCGCCGGGGCGCCGTCCATCTCGGCGGCCTCAAGCTCTTCCGAGGACAGCGACTGCATCGCAGTCAGCAGGATCAGGGTCGCGAAGGGCAGCCATTGCCAGGCGACGATCAGCACGATCGAGGCCAGGGGTGCGGCGCCGAGAAAGTCGTAGGGCGCGAGGCCGAGGAACTTCGCCAACTCGGCAAAAAGCCCGTTCGACGGGTTCATGAACATGTTCTTCCAGATCAGCGCCGCGACCGGCGGCATGATGAAGAAGGGCGAGATCACGAAGATGCGGACAAGGCCCTGACCCCAGATCGGCTGGTCGATCAGGGTGGCGATCAGGATGCCGCCGACCACCGTGATGAAGAGAACCCCGAGGACGAGAACCAGGGTGTTGATAATGGCCCCCCAGAAGGCCGGCGTCGCCACGAAGTTGGCATAGTTGGTGAAGCCGATGAAGCCGGACCGGTCGGGGTAGAGCAGATTGTAGCGCTGGAACGAAAAGTAGAGCGTCACCGCCAGCGGCACGATCATCCAGATCAGCAGCAGGATGACCGAGGGCGACAGCATGAACCGCGCCGCGGATCGGGAAGATTTCGTGGACATCGGAGTCGCTCCTGCATCGGGCCGCGCCGCATCAGGCCTTTCGTGAACGAACAAGGCGCAGCGGGATCGGCACTGTGATCTGCGGAAGGGAGAGCCCTTGCGGGCAAAGGGGGCGGGCGGACCCGCCCCCTCCGGGAGGTGCGGCTTACTTGATGTAACCTGCCGCAGTCATTTCCTGGGTCACAAGCGCCTGCGCCGCGGCCAGCGCCTCGTCAGCGGTTTTCTGGCCGGCAAGCGCCGCCGAAAATTCCTGACCGACCGAAGTGCCGAGGCCCTGGAACTCGGGGATCGCGACGAACTGGACACCGGTATAGGGCACCGGATCGACCGTCGGATGCGTCGGGTCAGCCGAGTTGATGCTGTCGAGCGTCATCTTGGCGAACGGCACCTTCTGGTACTCGGGATTCTCGTAGAGCGAGGTGCGGGTGCCCGGCGGAACGTTGGCCCAACCCTCTTTCGAGGCGACAAGGGCGGTATATTCCTTCGACGTGGCCCAGGCCACGAAGGTCTTGGCCGCGTCCTTGGCATCCGAGGTCGCCGGAATCGCGAGCGACCAGGCCCAGAGCCAGTTGCCGCGCTTGCCAAGGCCGTTGTCCGGCGCCAGCGCAAAGCCCACCTTGTCGGCCACGGTCGAATCCGCGCCGGTCACGAAGGACGCCGCCACCGTGGCGTCGATCCACATGCCGCACTTGCCCTGCTGGAACAGCGTCAGGTTCTCGTTGAAGCCGTTCGAGGACGCCCCCGGAGGACCGTAGTTGTTCATCAGGTCGAGATAGTCGGTCAGCGTGGTCTTCCAGGCTTCGCTGTCGAACTGCGGCTTCCAGTTCTCGTCGAACCAGCGCGCGCCGTAGGAGTTGGACATGGCGGTGAGGAAGGCCATGTTCTCGCCCCAGCCGGCCTTGCCGCGCAGGCAGACACCGTACTGTTCCTTCGACTTGTCGGTCATCGCCGCCGCCGCTGCCTTGATGTCGGCCCAGGTCGGCGCATCCGCCATGGTCAGACCGGCGGCCTCCATCAGGTCCTTGCGATACATGACCATGGAGCTTTCGCCGTAGAACGGCGCGGCGTAGAGCTTGCCATCGACAGTCAGGCCGGCGCGGATCGCGGGCAGGATGTCGTTCGCGTCCCACTCCGCCGGCAGGTCATCGAGCGATTCGAGCCAGTTCTGCTTGCCCCAGATCGGAACCTCGTAGGTGCCGATGGTCAGCACGTCATACTGGCCGCCCTGGGTGGCGATGTCGGTCGTCACCTGCTGGCGCAGCGCGTTTTCCTCCAGCGTTACCCACTCAACCTGAATGTCGGGGTACTTGGCGTTGAACTCAGCCATCAGGCCCTGCATCCGGATCATGTCGCCGTTGTTCACGGTGGCGACGGTAATGGTCTCGGCGAAGGCACCTGCGCCCAAGGCACAGGCCGCCGCGGCGCCGAGCAGCGCCCTTGTCGTCAAAGTCATGGTTTCCTCCCACGGAACTGAGCATATGCTCACAACGTGCGCACATGCTCACCCTGATGCGACGTTTTGTCAACCGGGAAGTTTGCCTTGCCGAAGAAGGAATTGCCGCGCCGAGGCGGGACTCACGCGGCCAGAAGCGCCGCCGCGGTCGACTCATCGGTGACAAGCCCGTTGATGAGTCGCCCCTTGATCGCGGCGCGGATTGCCGCAACCTTGTTCGCCCCCGCCGCCACACCGATGACCGGGGCGCTGCGCCCGGGCTCGATCCGCACGCCACCGAGCCGCGCTGTCAGCGGCGTGTCGAGATAGACGCCGTCCGCATTGTAAACCCCGCCCACAAGCTCGCCGGCCGCACCGCGCGACTGCATGTCCGTCAGTTGGGCGCGCGTCACGAACCCATCCTTGTAGAGCGGCGCATCCGCGCCCATCTGGCCGACGCCGACGAAGATCACGTCGGCATTGCGGGCCAGTGCAACGACCGACTGGACCGGGCCGAGCGCGTGAAAGAGGTCGCGTTCCTCCGGCGTGTCGGAAATGACCGGCACCGGCATCGGATAGTGCTGGGCGTGCAGCTTGTCGGCGATTCTGAGAATCACGTCATAGAACGAAGCCGACCCATCGGGCGCAATATTCCCGATCAGCGACACCACCTTGTGCCGCTCGGTCGGGATGGCGGAAAGTTCACCCACCATCGCCGACAGCGACCGCCCGGTGCCAAAGGCGATGACCAGCGGCTCGGCCCGCGCGAGATAGGTTTCCAACAATTCCGCCGCCACCGCCGCCGTCGCCCGCGCCGGGTCCACGCCGGGCCCGAGCGACGGAGCGACCCGTACCTCCGACAGGTTGAACCGCCGCTTCAACGCCGCCTCGGCCGCGAGGCAGGCGCTGATCTTGTGTTCCAGCCGGACATGGATCAGGCCTTCGGCTATGGCGCGGCTGACCAGACGCTGCGCCCGCTGCCGCGACACGCCGAGTGCGGTCGCGATCTGATCCTGCGTCATGCCGCCGACGTAATACATCCAGCCGGCGCGGGCGGCGTCGTCATGTTTCGAGGTCTCGGGGTCGTGCAGGTTCATCGGGTTCTCCGCAGATGCGGGACAATCTGGAAGAAAGCGTCGAAGGAATCAAATGACAAGGCTGCGCGTGCATCTTCCGCGGGGCCGAGGTCGCGGCCCTTCAGATGCGTCCCGCCGGTGAATCTGAAGACCGGCATCCCCGCCGCCACGGCCGCCCGGATGCCGTTGAGACTATCCTCGATCACGAGACAATGCGCCGGAGACGCAGACATCTTTTCCGCTGCGTGGAGAAAGAGATCGGGCGCGGGCTTGCCGCGCGCGACCATCGAGGCGGTGAAAACCGGTGTCGTGTCAAGCCGGGGCAGGCCCACGACCTCGAGCGAGCGCCGCGCGCGCCGTGGGCTCGACGAGGTGGCGATGCAGTAGGGCACGGCAAGCTGGTCGAGCACCGTCAGGACACCCGGCATGATGGTCAGCTCGCGCTCGAAGGCATCGAGCAGGCGGCTGCGGTACTGCTCTTCGAACTCCGGCGGCAGATCGAGACCGAATTCCTGCCGGATCTGCTGCATGACCACGGGATAGCTGCGACCGAGAAAATGCCGCCCGACATAGTCGAGGTCGATCTGAACGCCGAGCCGCGCCAGTTCTGCTATCAACATCCGGGCGCTGATGAACTCGCTGTCGATCAGAACGCCGTCGCAGTCGAAGATGACAAGTTCGGTGGTCATACCCTGCCCCAGCCCGCCCGATCCGGGCCGCGCGCCACTATACGCAGGCTTTCACGCCTGACCAGCCGGTCAGCCGTTCAGGTCGCGCTGATAGATCCAGTCATGGTCCGGATGGTTCTTGAAGCGCCATTTGCGGATCGGACCGGCCATGACGTTGAGGTAGTACATCTCGTAGCCATAGGGCACGCCGCAGGGATGATGCCCCTTCGGCACCAGCACCACGTCATGGTTCGACACCGCGATCGCCTCGTCGAGGCTGCCATCCTCGGTCCAGACGCGCTGCAGCCCGTAGCCCCGCGCGGGGTTCAGGCGGTGGTAGTAGGTCTCTTCCAGATAGGTCATGTTCGGATAGTCGTCCTCATCATGCCGGTGTGGCGGGTAGGACGACCAGTTGCCCTGCGGTGTGAAGACCTCGGTCACCAGAAGGCTGTCGGCAACATCGCGGCCCTCCATCGCGATATTGTTGATGAAGCGCGTGTTGGCGCCCTTGCCGCGCGGCGTCAGCGCGATCCCCTCGGGGCCAAGGCGCTGCGCCTTGTGGTTGCCCTTGCCCGGCGCGGTGCAGACGGCAAGGGTGCAGTCTGTCGTCGCCTCGGCGCGCCAGTCGCTGCCGTTCGGCACATAGAGGCAATGCGGTGGGGTCTTTTCGAAGACATCCATCCGGTCGCCCATCTCGCCGAAATCCTCGCCGGCGGCGCTGATCCTGGCCTTGCCCTCGACCAGCACCAAGATTGCCTCATCGTCGCCGGTCGCCTCGGCAGCGCTGTCGCCCGGCCGCAACCGGTAAAGACCAAAACCGACATAGGACCAGCCCGCCCGTCTGGGGGTGATGTCGTGGACCTTGCCGGTGGTTCCGGCGGGTTTCACCAGAAGCTTGCTCATCGTCTCAGTCCTTGTCCTCCGGCGCCGGGCCGCCGCCGTGGCGGATGAATTCCCAGAGCGCATAAAGCCCGGCCGCCGCAAACATCATCGCCCAGCCCGGCGACCCGAACACAAGCTCCACCACGCCCCAGAGAAGCGCCAGCCCGACCACGGCCACACGGACCCAGACGGGCCGGAAGAACGGATGGCCGGGGTCAAGCAGCCGCATCCTCAGGCCGCCTTGTCGAGGCCGGAAGCGCGCGCGTAAGCACGCAAGCTTTTCAGTCCAAGAGATTGATATTCATAAGGATTGCGCACATCAGGGTCCTGCTCTGCCTCAATCACCAGCCAGCCTTGATAGCCGGCATCAGCCAGAATAGACAGAAGTGGCGGAAAGTCCACGCCGCCTTCGGGGTCGCCCGGCACGGTGAAGACCCCGCGCCGCACGCCGTCAAGAAAGCTCAGATTCTGCTCGCGCACCTGTCGCATGATGGCGGGCCGGACGTTCTTGGCGTGGAAATGCCGGACACGGCCGACATGCTTGCGCAAGGCGGGCGCCGGATCACCGCCATTGGCGCCAAAGTAGAAATGGCCGGCATCGAAGAGAAGCTTCGTCGCGGGGCCGGTCGCGGCCATGAAGGCGTCGATGTCGTCAGGCGTTTCGACGATCGTGCCCATGTGGTGATGATAGACCAGATCGATCCCCTGGCCTGCCATATAATCTGCAAGGGATTCAATGCGTTTGCCGAACTCCTTCATCCCGGCGGGGCCGAGCGTCGGCCGTTCGGACAGCGGCCTCGTAGAGCCGTGGATCGCATTCGAGGTCTCGCAGGTCACGCAGACCTTGCAACCGTTGTGCCTGAGTTTCGCCAGATGCGGCTGGAACGCGGCAATCTCATCGTCGAGCGAGCGGGTCAGAAGTTCGGTCGAATACCAGCCCGAGATGAATCTCAGGCCGTGGGCGCCGAGGGTCTCTTTCAACGCGACCGGATCCTCGGGCCAGCGATGGCCATTCTCGATCCCGTCAAAGCCGATCTGACCGGCCTCGCGCAGGATCTGCTCGGTCGGGATATGGGCGCCAAGGCTGCGGTCGTCATCATTGGCCCAGGCAATGGGATTGGTCCCGTAAAGGATCATGTCATGTTCTTTCTTTAATCGCCTTTTCATAGGCTTGCCTTGCGGTCCTGACTTCATCTCTCAGCGATATCTCGGGCACCGCGACCTGCCACCAGTGACCGCCATGCGGGGTTGAGGGATAGGGGTCGGTGTCGATCACCACGACATAGGGTCCGGTCTTGCCGTGACGTTCCGCAAGCGCCGCTTCAAGCTCGCCGATGGAGCGGACCTTGACCGCCTCTGCCCCCATCGCGCGGGCATGGGCGGCAAAGTCGATATGGGCGGGAACCGCATGGGCGGCATGGTCAAGAAGGTTGTTGAACTCCGCCCCTCCGGTGCCCATCTGCAGCCGGTTGATGCAGCCAAAGCCGCGGTTGTCGGTGAGAACGACGGTGATCGCCTGCGCCATCATCGCGGCGGTCGCCAGTTCGGAATTGGCCATCATGTAACTGCCGTCACCGATCATGCAGATCACGTCACGGTCGGGTTCGGCCATCTTGATGCCAAGCGCGCCCGCAATCTCGTAACCCATGCAGGAATAGCCGTATTCCATGTGGTAGGACATCGGCCGGGTCGCCTTCCAGAGCTTGTGCAACTCGCCCGGCATGGTTCCCGCGGCGCACATCACGACCGTGTCGGGGCCGGACGCGCGCTGCACCGCGCCGATCACCTGCTGGTCCGAGGGCAGCGCATTGCCGTCCTTCGGTGCGTCGGTCAGTGGATCGACCTTGGCGAACCAGCTTTTCCTCAGGCCATCGAAATCAGCATTATGCCTTGCGATTCCAATCTTTGCAGTCAGTTCCTCAAGCGCTGTGCGCGCGTCCGCCTGCAACGGCATCGCGCCGTGCTTCACCGCGTCATAGGCCGCCACGTTGATCGAGATCAGCTGCCGCCCCGGATGCCGGAACAAGGCCCAGGACCCCGTCGTGAAGTCCTGAAACCGGGTGCCGACGCCGATCACCACATCGGCCGCGGCTGCGACGGTGTTGGCGCTTTCGGCACCGGTGACACCGACCGGACCGAGGTTCAGCGGATGATCCCAGGGCAGCGCGGACTTGCCGGCCTGACTTTCGACCACGGGGATCCCATGGGCTTCGGCAAAGGCCCTCAATGCTGCGGTCGCGCCGGAATAGTGGACGCCACCGCCGGCAACGATCACCGGCGCCGCGGCACCGCGGATCGCCGCGGCCACGGCGTCGAGTTCGCCGAGATCGGGCCGGATGCGGCGCTGATGCCAGGT
>JBGSNN010000387.1:0-6500 GCA_041739655.1 Albidovulum sp.
GACCAGTCGCGGGCCTCGGCAAGCCGCAGCGCGGCGCGAAGCGCGCCGGCATCCTCTGCGCGGGCGGAGGACTCGGGCAATGCGACAAAAGCAAGCGCCAGCGTGACGGCGCGCAGGGTGGTCCGGATCATGATGTGCGACTGCTTCGATGTTATTTTCGCTCAGGATACCGCACACGT
Source organism: Albidovulum sp. (assembly GCA_041739655.1). GTDB lineage: Bacteria > Pseudomonadota > Alphaproteobacteria > Rhodobacterales > Rhodobacteraceae > Albidovulum. The sequence goes on from JBGSNN010000387.1 coordinate 180, forward strand.
CGGTGCGCGCAACACACAAACTTGGCAAGCGCCGCGCGGCGCTATAGGTTCCGCGCGATTTCAATCGGGCGAGTCTCGCCCGGAACCGCGGGGAGCGTGTCATGTTCAAAGGGTCCTTCGTTGCCCTCGTCACGCCGTTCAGGAACGGCGCGCTGGATCTTGATGCGCTCAAGAAGCTGGTGGACTGGCACATCGCCGAAGGCACCCACGGCCTTGTCCCCGTCGGCACCACTGGCGAAAGCCCGACGCTCAGCCACGCCGAACACGGGCAGGTCGTCGAAGAGGTGGTGAAGGCCGCCGCCGGTCGCGTGCCGGTCATCGCGGGCGCGGGGTCGAACAACACCGCCGAAGGCATCGCCCTCATCCAGCACGCCGAGCGCGCCGGGGCGGATGCGGCGCTTGTCGTCACGCCCTATTACAACAAGCCCACCCAGCGCGGCCTTGTCGCCCATTACACGGCACTGCATGACTGCTGCACGCTGCCGATCATCATCTACAACATCCCCGGCCGTTCGGTGGTGGACATGTCGCCCGAGACCATGGGCGAACTCGCCAGGCTCCCCCGCATCGTCGGCGTCAAGGACGCCACCGGCAGGATCGAGCGGGTGAGCATGCAGCGCGCCACCTGCGGCAAGGACTTCATCCAGCTTTCGGGCGAGGATGCGACCGCGCTCGGCTTCAACGCCCAGGGTGGCGTCGGCTGCATCAGCGTCACCGCGAACGTCGCCCCGAAGCTCTGCGCCGAGTTCCAGGAGGCGACGTTGGCCGGCGACTACGCCACCGCGCTCGCCTATCAGGACCGGCTGATGCCGCTGCACGAGGCGATCTTCATCGAGCCGGGTCTTGCCGGGGCGAAATACGGCCTCTCGCAACTCGGCCTCTGCTCGCAAGAGGTACGCTCGCCGCTGACGACGCTGCTGCCCGCGACCAAGGTCAGGATCGACGCCGCGATGCGCCACGCCGGGCTGGTGAACTGACGCGGCGGGGGCCAGAGCCAGGGGGCGGACCGCGGTGGCGGGCCTGACTGGCCGCCGTCAAACCTGCTTCTCATCCGCCGCGACCGTGCTACCCTCGCCGCCAAGGGTCCGAAACCTCGGATCGTTCGCGGGGAGGCGACGATGACGGTCTACAGAAGTCCCTTTGGCGACATCGGGCTGCGCGACATCACCATCACCGAACGTGTGTTCGAAGGCCTCCGCGACCCTGACCGCGTGGCGATGATCGACGGCCCATCGGGCCGGGAATGGACCGCAGGCACGCTGACCGACGGCATCAGGCGCGTCGCGGGAGGGCTTGCGGAGCGCGGCATCGGGCCGGGCCACTGCGTCGCGATCATGCTGCCCAACATGCCGGAATTCGTCCTCGCCTTTCATGGCACCGCATGGGCCGGTGCAACCATCACCACCGTCAACCCGACCTACACGGCACATGAGCTGACCCATCAGTTGCGCGATAGCGGGGCCGAGGTCCTCATCACCACCGCCGCGCTGGCCGAGACCGCGCGGGCCGGCGCGGAGGGGACGGCGGTGCGCGCGATCGTCACCATCGGTGACGCCCCCGGAACCACGCCGTTTTCCGACCTGATGGGGCCACCGCTGGCCGCACAGGTGCCGGTCGATACCGCCCGCGATGCGTTGGTCCTGCCCTATTCCTCGGGCACCACCGGCCTGCCGAAAGGCGTGATTCTGACCCACCGCAACCTTGTCGCCAATGTCGATCAGATCCAGATCGCGCGCCCCGTCGAGCCCGGCGAATGGACCGTTGGCTTTCTGCCCTTCTTCCACATCTACGGCATGACCGTGCTTGCCAATCTCTTCCTCGGCGCGGGCGCCGGCGTCGTCACCCTGCCGCGCTTCGATCTTGAGCTGTTCCTGAAACTCACGGCGCAGTACCGCGCCAGACAGGCCTTCTGCGTGCCCCCGGTCATCCTCGCGCTGGCCCGGCACCCCATGGTCGATCAGTTCGACCTCTCGGCGCTCAGATACACCATGTCGGGCGCTGCCCCCCTCGGTGCGCAAATCTCGAACGCACTCGCCGACCGCCTCGGCATCGAAAGCGAACAGGGCTACGGCATGACCGAGATGAGTCCGGTCAGCCACATCACATCGCTCGGCAAGGGCCGCCCCGGATCAGCGGGCCAGACCGCGCCCGGCACCGAATGCCGCATCGTCGATATCCAGACCGGCCGCGATCTCGGCCCCGACGCGCAAGGCGAACTTTGGGTGCGCGGGCCGCAGGTGATGACCGGCTATCTCAACAACCCCGACGCCACGGCGGCCAGCCTGACCGCGGACGGCTGGCTCAGGACCGGCGACATCGCGTCCTATGACGCCGACGGCTATCTCTTCATCCATGACCGCCTGAAGGAGCTGATCAAGGTCAAGGGCTTTCAGGTCGCCCCGGCCGAGATCGAAGCCGAACTGCTCGCCTGTCCCGGCGTCGCCGATGCCGCCGTCATCGGCCTGCCCGATGACGAGGCCGGCGAGGTGCCCGTCGCCTTCGTGGTGCGCGCGCCCGGCGCGGCTCTGTCCGAGGCCGGGATTGCCGCCCATCTCGCCGACCGCCTGGCGCATTACAAGCAGCTTCGCGGCGTGCAGTTTGTGGACGCGATCCCGAAATCGGCGTCGGGCAAGATCCTGCGGCGGGTGCTGAAGGCCGGACTGTCAGCGTGACGGCGAGCCTTGAGCGGGCCGCCGCCGACCTGCGTCCGGGCCCGGATGCGAGGCTGGACACTTCTGGTGCCGACGATCCGCTGCGCGTTCGTCGCGACGAATGCTGCGCGCAAGACGAATGTCCGCAAGGCCGATGAAGAATGACGCAACCTAGTATACCTGCCTGACCCGAGGCTGAGAGGCGGCGCGGATCAAACACGCCGCATGCCCGCTAGATAAGCGTCTTCGCTTTATCGTCGAGGCTTTCGATTTCCTCTGTCTCTTCCGGCTCGGATTTGTCCACGTAGTCTGCCGCTTGATACGCCTCATCAGCAGTCCAGTATCCGGAACCTTTCAGGTGTACGATCACGTTCTGCATTCTCCACAGCATTGTCTGCAAGACAACCGGCGGGTTCTTGCCGTGAATGATGATGCCACGTTCTGTCAGGGCGGTGAACAGATCATCCCGACTCATCGGCTTGCCGCGATCCATCAGGATTTCACGCGCCGCCTCTGCAACCTCTTCTTTCTTTGGGTTTTTCGGTGTCATATGGCCGCTTGCGCTCACCGACACTGGTGGCAGTTTCACGTCAAGCGTCCCTTTAATGTGCGCGCCTAGAGATTGGCCCGAGAATTCCTCCCAGTCCTTGACGAACTGTCCGACGCGATCCATTCGCGCTCGCCATTCCTTGATTTTCGCCTCTGCGGCGTGGATCTTTTCAGCCAATTCCTTGCGTATGGCGAGAGCATTCTGAACCGCTTCATCAGTCATCATTCACCCCGAGAACATGTTGCGAACTACAGAATATCGTATCGCGCTGCAGGAATCCACAAGATTTTCATTCGCGTTGATACGGGGGGCTTGAATGCCGCGAGAGAATCTGCGTAATCTACTTCACGAAGGCCGGAAATGTGAAAAGGCCCTGGAGAGGTGTGCAACCACCAAACCAAGGCCCTTCCGGTTCGGAGCGCGACCAGCTGAGGCAACGTCGCTCCATAGATGCAGGAACTGGCGCCCCCGATCTTCCGGGAATCTATGCCATTTCTTGCATCTCTTCAAGCCTCGTAACGTGAGAACAGGCTGATGACATCGCGCATCTGCCACCGAGTCCGTGCATATGTTCGAATCCGCTTCGGTAGGGTCGAGCACGTTTGCGCGCACTCACGGTGCTGCGGCTAGGTTGCCGCGCAACATCTAGTGCCGCTCTAGCGTTCGCAGAAGAGCACTACACCTCTTGCTCATCTTTCTTGGGCCTGCGTCGGGCGGCCCCTCCGCCCGGCGTCTTCCCCTTGGAACGCTGAACGCTCTCTTTGACATCTTCCGGCTTCACTATGGAAAATCGCGTCAGGGCTTCCTCAAAGTCCATGTCGATAAACAGGGCGGCTCAGTTTTTCGTTTCTCTGTCATGCGGTCAGAAGCCCCATGCTCAAGAGCCCGTTCGCCGCAGCCATCCCGCCAGGGAGCCGCCAGTCCTTCGGCAAGAGAACGTCGCCGACGCCAAGCGTCGTATGGACGACAAGCGCGAAATGGACCGGTGCCTCCATCGTCGGGAAGATGCCGAGCGCCCGGAACGCGAAGGTCCAGAGCCACACGCCGACGGTCACCATCCCCAAGACCCAGACCACCGTCACCGACAGGACGAGTGCCGGCTTGGGCCTGTGCTGCGCGCGCATGAGCCAGGAATGCGATCGCGCCGCAGGACTTCAAGCACAAAGAAGGCCAGTCTCGGAACCAGGGTCGTCACAAGCATCGGCACCCTGCCGGTCGCGATCCGGGTGAACATGCTGCCCCGCCGTTTCCTGCCGGTTTTTCGCACCACGCAGGATGACAGCACTCCTTGACGCGGTGAAGATGCGGGGCGCGCCGTGTAGCTACGGATACCCTACACAGACACGACGCATGCGGGACGGAAAACCGACGCCGGCATCTCACCTTCTGGACTCGGGCCGCGCCCTCCCCTATCTCGGTCGGATCATGGCCGAGAAAGACAACCCCAACTACAAGGTGATCGCCGAAAACCGCCGGGCGCGATTCGACTATTTCATCGAAAGCGATCTTGAGGTCGGGATCATCCTGACCGGGTCCGAGGTGAAATCGCTGCGCACCGGCCAGTCGAACATTGCCGACAGCTACGCCTCGGTCGAGGGCGGCGAACTGTGGCTCATCAACGGCTACATCGCGCCCTACACCCAGGCCGGCGTCTTCGGGCATGACGAACGCAGGCGGCGCAAGCTTCTGGTTTCAAAGCGGGAATTGTCGCGGCTCTGGCAGGCGACAGGACGCGAGGGGATGACGCTCGTGCCGTTGGTGATGTATTTCAACCACCGCGGCATCGTCAAGCTGAAGATCGGCGTGGCGAAGGGCAAGAAGGTCGCCGACAAGCGCGCGACAGAGGCCAAGCGCGACTGGGACCGGCAGAAGCAAAGGCTCTTGAAACAGGGCTGAGACGGCACAGGTTTCTTGCATCGACGGCCCCGCCGCCTGTATGGCAGGGGTGGCAGCAAAAGGGACGCAGGTTGATGACGGAAGATCCCGGAACGCTCGTTTCCACCGGCTGGCTGGAGACCCATCTGAAAGACCCCGATCTTCGGATTCTCGACGCATCGTGGTTCATGCCGGACAGCGGCCGCGACGCGAAGGCGGAGTACACGGCGGCGCATATCCCCGGCGCCCGCTTCTTCGACATCGACGAGATTTCCGATCAGCGGTCTGGCCTGCCGCACATGGCCCCCCCCGCCGAGAAGTTCATCAGCCGGATGCGCGCGATGGGCGTCGGCGACGGCCATCAGGTCGTCGTCTACGACGGCGCCGGCCTGTTCTCGGCGGCGCGGGTCTGGTGGACCTTCCGGCTGATGGGCAAGACCGATGTCGTGGTGCTCGATGGCGGGTTCCCGAAATGGCAGGCCGAAGGCCGCCCGGTCGAGGACATGGCGCCGGTCCTGCGCGACCGCCACATCACCGTCGCGCGTCAGGCCCATCTCGTCCGTGACGTGACCCAGGTCGCGGCCGCCGCCAAACTCGGCGATCACGCGATCATCGACGCCCGCAGCCCCGGCCGGTTTTCCGGCGCAGAACCCGAGCCGCGCCCCGGTCTTCGCAGCGGGCACATCCCGGGCTCGCACAATGTCCACTATGCGACCCTTCTCAACCCGGACGGCACGATGAAGGCCCCCGATGAACTTCGCAGCGTCTTCGAGGCGGCCGGCGTGGACCTCGCCAAACCCGCGATCACCACCTGCGGCTCTGGCGTCACGGCGGCGATCCTCAGCCTTGCGCTGGAACGCATCGGCAAGCGCGACCATTCGCTCTACGACGGCTCCTGGGCGGAATGGGGCATGTATGGCGATCTCAAGGTCGCCCAGAGCTAGGAGTTGCCATGTTCGGCGCGCTGAAGCCGCAACCCGCGGACAAGATCCTGCAACTGATGGGCCAGTTCGCGGCCGATCCGCGCGCGGACAAGATCGACCTTGGCGTCGGCGTCTACAAGGATGCGGCCGGCCACACCCCGATCATGCGCGCGGTGAAGGCCGCCGAGCGCCGACTTTGGGAAACCCAGACGACCAAGACCTACACCGGGCTCGCAGGCGATCCGGCGTTCAATGCGGCGATGGCGGCGCTGGTGCTCGATGGCAGCGTCGCCGCCGACCGCATCGCCGCGGTCGCCACGCC
>JBGSNN010000402.1:0-7827 GCA_041739655.1 Albidovulum sp.
CAGGGCGCGGATCGGAGCCCCGGCTGACCGGCACCGGAAGGCCGGCCGGTCTCAGCTCAGCTTCGGGATGCCGCCGGGCAGCGACTGGCTCTCGACGACACCGTAGCGCAGCCCGCGTCCGATGCGGTGGGCGAGGGCCGACCATGCGGCGGCGGTTTGCGGCGCCAGCATCCGGCGCAGAACCGCATCAAAGAGGCCAAGCCAGGCGTCGAACATTCCCGGCCGCACATTGCCCGCGCGCTTGTGAACCTCAAGCGGGTTGCCGTCGTAGCAGCGCTCGAACAGGATCGCATTGCGCCAGAAGCGCGCGATCTTCTCCTCATGCATGGCCCAGTCGGTGACATGCACGGCAAAGACCGGGCCGAGACCGGGATGGACCCGGATGCAGGCATAGAATTCGGCCACGACGCGGTCGATCTCCTCGGGCGTTATCGCAAAGCGCGGTGGTAGGGGGGGCATCCGTGGTCCTTTCCGGCAGCGATCCTTGCGCCGGGTGGGGCGACATGCAAGGGGCGCCTTGCCGCGCCCCTTTACCATCGGGAAGCGCCTCCGTATAACCCCGCGCATGAGGCGCATATCCGCGATCATCATTCGAATTACCTGCCCGGCGTCCTGACCCATCAGACGCCGGGCTCAAGGCGCCTGATCCTTCGCGCCGCCCCCTGATCCAGTTCGACCTTCCGAGGACCGCCCGAGATGTGCGCCGATACCACCGACACGACACCAGACTACCGCGACACCGTCTTTCTGCCCGAAACCGATTTTCCGATGCGCGCGGGCCTGCCGCAGCGCGAGCCGGAGTGGCTCGCCCGTTGGGAAAAGATCGGCATCTATGACCGGCTCAGGGAAAAGACCGGGCGGGAAAGCTTCGTGCTGCATGACGGTCCGCCCTATGCCAACGGCCACCTGCACATCGGTCACGCGCTGAACAAGGTGCTGAAGGACATGGTGGTGCGGTCCCAGCAGATGATGGGCAAGGACAGCCGCTATGTCCCCGGCTGGGACTGCCACGGCCTGCCGATCGAATGGAAGATCGAGGAGCAGTACCGCGCCAAGGGTCTGAACAAGGACGACGTGGACGTGGTCGCCTTCCGCCAGGAATGCCGCAGGTTTGCCGAAGGCTGGATCGACATCCAGCGCGCGGAGTTCAAGCGTCTGGGCGTCACCGGCAACTGGGCCAACCCCTACCTCACGATGGACTACCACGCCGAGGCGGTGATCGCCGGGGAATTCCTGAAGTTCCTGATGAACGGCACGCTCTATCAGGGCTCGAAGCCGGTGATGTGGTCGCCGGTCGAAAAGACTGCCCTGGCCGAGGCCGAGGTCGAGTATCACGACCATACCAGCCATACGGTCTGGGTGCGGTTTAGGGTCTGGGCATATGCGCAGGTCGATAAGCTCGACATATCAAAGACTAGCGATGTTCTCGGTGCAAATGTATTGATCTGGACCACGACCCCGTGGACAATCCCGCAAAACAGGGCAGTCGCCTACAATCCTGCCATCCAATACGGCCTCTACCGCATTGACTCAGTTTCCGAAAACTCAACCGCGGTTGCGGGGGAGAAACTACTCCTTGCGGACAACCTTGCTGATGAGGTCTTCAAGAGCGGGCGCGTCGCCGAATTTACCAGATTGCGGACTGTTCCTGCTGAACAGTTGGAAGGTCTGATGCTCAGGCATCCGTTTCACGACGTCGAAGGTTCAGCAAACGAATGGAACGGCTCGATTCCCGTGCACCCCGGCGACCACGTCACCGACGACGCGGGCACGGGCTTTGTCCATACCGCGCCTTCCCACGGCGATGACGACTACCAGCTTGGCCTGAAGTTCAACCTGCCGATGACCTACAACGTCGAGCCGGACGGCTCCTTCCGCGCCGACCTGCCCTTGTTCGGCGGGCAGGCGATCATCCTGCCCGACGGCAAGGAGGGCCCAGCCAACGTCAGCGTCATCAAGCAGCTTGCCTACTCTGGCGCCCTCTTCGCCAAGGGCAAGATCAAGCACTCCTACCCGCACTCCTGGCGCTCCAAGGCGCCGCTGATCTACCGCAACACGCCGCAGTGGTTCGTCGCCATCGACCGCAAGCTCGATGACGGCATGGGCGACTACGGCGACACGATCCGCGCCCGCGCGCTCACCTCGATCAACGAATTGGTTGAGTGGACGCCGCAGACGGGGCGCAACCGTCTTTACAGCATGATCGCCGCGCGGCCAGACTGGGTGCTCAGCCGCCAGCGCGCCTGGGGCGTGCCGCTCACCTGCTTCGTGAAGAAGGGCGCGAAGCCCACCGACGCGGACTTCCTTCTGCGCAACCCCGAGGTCAACGCCCGCATCGTCGCTGCCTTCGAGGCGGAGGGCGCGGATGTCTGGTATGTGCAAGGCTTCAAGGAAAAGATCCTCGCGGGGATCGTCGATCCGGCGGACTACGAACAGGTCCGTGATGTGCTCGACGTCTGGTTCGATAGTGGCTCGACCCATGCCTTCGTGCTGCGCGACCGGCCGGATGGGGCGAAGGACGGTATCGCCGACCTCTATCTCGAAGGTACCGACCAGCACCGGGGATGGTTCCATTCCTCGATGCTCCAGGCCTGCGGCACCAAGGGCCGCGCGCCCTACCGGGGGGTTCTGACCCACGGCTTCACGCTCGACGAGAAGGGCATGAAGATGTCAAAGTCGCTGGGCAACACCATCGTTCCCGAAACGGTGGTGCAGCAATACGGCGCGGACATTCTGCGGCTCTGGGTGGCGCAGGTCGATTTCACCAATGACCAGAGGATCGGCCCCGAGATCCTGAAAGGCACCGCCGACAGCTACCGGCGCCTGCGCAACACGCTGCGCTTCATCCTCGGCAACCTCGCGGGGTTCGATCCGTCCGAACGGGTCGCCCCCGCCGACATGCCGGAACTGGAGCGCTGGGTGCTGCACCGGCTCGCCGAGCTCGATCATGTCGTGCGCAAGGGCTACGATAGCTATGACTTCCAGGGCGTGTTCCAGACCCTCTTCACCTTCTGCACCGTGGACCTTTCGGCGCTCTACTTCGACATCCGCAAGGACGCGCTCTATTGCGATGCCGCGGGCAGTCTCAGCCGCCGCGCCGCGCGGACGGTTCTGGATATCGTCTTCCACCGGCTGACGACCTGGCTTGCGCCGATCCTCGTCTTCACGATGGAGGACGTCTGGCTGTCACGCTTCCCCGGAGCGGAGACCTCGGTCCACCTTGAGGACATCCCCGCCACTCCGGCCGACTGGCTGGACGAACCGCTGGCCGGGAAATGGGACAGCATCCGCCGCGTCCGCCGCGTCGTCACGGCTGCGCTTGAGGTTCAGCGGGCCGCCAAGGTCATCGGGGCGAGCCTTGAGGCTGCGCCGGTGGTCCATGTCGAGGATGGCGAGACGCTGGCAGCGCTGAAATCGGTCGATTTCGCCGATCTCTGCATCACGTCCGGCATTCAGGTGACTGACGATCCCGCCCCGCAAGAGGCGTTCCGCCTCGGCGATGTGCCGGGCATCGGCGTCGTCTTTGAACTGGCCGAGGGCGACAAGTGCCAGCGCTGCTGGAAGATCCTGCCCGATGTCGGAACCCACAAGCATCCCGCGACCTGCCAGAGGTGCAGTGATGCGCTGGGCTGAGCGTGGCTGCAAAAAGGCATTGCGCCACTGCGCGCGTCCGCTCATCCTGACCGAGGTCTGACGGGAGAAGCGGATGCGACTTGCGCGAAGCTTTGTATTTCTTGCGGCGGCCATCGCCGCGGGCACTGCTGCCGCCGAAACCTCGCCGGAGTTTCCGCGCGGCGGCAGCTACATCATCCAGTTGACCAGCTCGCAATATGCGAGCGGCCTTGGCGAATACCTCGTGCCGCCGCTCGACAAGGCCTTCCGCCGGACCGGGATGCGATACGAAGGCGGACCAAAGGCGCAATTCGCGGCGACCGTCCAGACGGAGTCCGATGTCGGAAGCTGGCACGGGACCGGTGATGCCCGGGTCTGGCTCTACGAGCGGTCGGTCACGGTCGGGCTGTCACCCGCCGACGTGGACATAGAGCCTGAAGGCAAGCTCAGCCCGTCCTTCTCGGTCACGGTCCGGATGCTGACCCCGGATGCCGATCGGGTGGACGAAATGAACTGCCTCATCGCGCTCGCCACCGGGGAGCTCAGTGCGCGCTACAAGCCGCGTGGCCATGTGCTTGTGAACGGTTCCGGCTGCGCCCGGCAATAGCCAGAAGTGTCGGCATCGCCGCCGCCGCGACGGCACCGCGCGAAAACGACGCGGACGCCACGCGCGCCTGAGCGGTGATCCAGGTTCGATCATGTGGCCACTCGCCGAACGCCCGCTGCAGGTCGCCGCGCGTGACGCCGATATCGTCAAGGTGGTGGTCATCCATGCGCCGCAATAGTGCGCCCATGGAGTCTTGGGCGCGCCAGCGGTTGATCATGCGGGCAATCCAGGTCGTTCCAGCGAGAATGGTCATGGCGGCACCTCCTGCCGCATCAGATGCGCTTTGGCTTGACAGAAATCAAACGAATAGAAATCATGGATGCCATGTGAAATTCTGATGGTTCATCATGCCCGCCCCCCTCGACAGCGATCTGTTGCGCCACTTCCTTGCGGTGGCAAAGACCGGCAGCGTGACCCGCGCGGCCGATACCGTCGGGCGCACGCAATCGGCGGTCAGCATGCAGATCCGGCGGCTGGAAGAGGTGCTTGGCGCGCCGGTGTTCGAGCGTCTGCCACGCGGCGTGGCCCTGACGCCTTTGGGCCGCGAGCTCTTGCCCTACGCAGAGCGTATTCAGGCGCTTCTGCAGGAGGCGGCGCAGCATCTGACCAGCGCGCGCATCTCCGGCTCGGTCCGCGTCGGCATCGTTGACGAATATGTGGAAAGCGTGGTGCCGACCGTTCTGGCCGAGTTCAACGCCTGCCACGCCGATGTGGAGGTCAGCGTCTATTGCGATTTTTCCAGCCGCCAGATCGAGGCGCTGGCCGCCGACCGGATCGATATCGCCGTGGTCCACGACTGGGATGGCACCGGCGCCGGCGAGGTCATCTGTCACGATCCGACGGTCTGGGTCACCTCGCTCGCCTATCGGACCCATGAGATCCGGCCGATCCCGGTCGGCCTCTTCATCAACTCGGACTGGAGCCGGGACTACGCCGCGCGGTCGCTCGACCGCGCCGGTCTGCCGTGGCGGCTGGCCTTCGAGGCGGACAATTCCGCGGCGCTGGAGAAGGCGCTGATCTCGGGCCTCGCCGTTGTCCCGCGTGCGCGCTCCACCGTGCCGCCGGGGTGCCGGATCCTCGGGCCCCAGGACGGGTTCCCCGAGATCGACGCGACCGAAGTCGTCATGCTGACCAACCCGCGCCGATCGGGTGCGGCGATCAGCGCCATGGCCGATGCCCTGCGCTACGCCTTCCGTCCGGCGGTGGCAGTGCGTCCCGAAGACGTCGGCAACGGCACCTGATCGCGCAGGTTTCGGGTTGCGAAGCGGCGGGGAAGGGATCAGCATTCCGCCATGCCCGAACTGACCTGCCAGAGCCCTATCGGTCGCCTGACCGTCCGCGAAAGCGACGGCGAGATCGTGTCCCTGCGCTGGGGCGGCGATGCCGATGACGCCACGGCGCTTCTGGCCGAGGCGGCGCGTCAGCTTGCCGACTACTTCGCCGGACGCCTGACCGCCTTCGATCTGCCGATCGCGTTCCGCCCCGGCTTGCAGGGTGAGGTGATGCGCGCGATGTGCGCCATCCCGTTCGGCGAAACCCGCACCTACGGCGATCTGGCGAAAGACCTGGGCACGCCCGCGCAGGCCATAGGTCAGGCCTGTGGCGCGAACCCGGTCGCGGTGATCGTGCCCTGCCACCGCGTTCTCGGCGCCTCTGGCCTCGGCGGATTTTCCGCGCCGGGTGGGGTCGAGACCAAGGTGGCGCTTCTGCGGCACGAAGGAGCAGCCTCGCTTCTTCTGTGAAACAGCTCTCTTGCGCCCGCCGTCGCCCGCGGCTACCGCTCGCATGAGGGCGGCGGGGCGCGACCATGACAGTCTGGGTTTTCTTGGCCGTTCTCGGCGCAGCGCTTCTTCATGCGCTCTGGAACGCGCTCCTGCGTGTTGGCACCAGCCGGGTCGCGGCAATGATGGTTCTGTCCGCCGGGCAGGGCGTGATCGGCCTTGCCATTGCGATGACGCGGCCCTGGCCCGGGGCGGAGGTCTGGCCCTGGATTCTCGCCTCGGGTCTCATCCACACCGGCTATCAGACCTTCCTTGCCTTCGCCTACGAACATGGCGACCTGAGCCGGGTCTATCCTCTCGCCCGTGGCACGGCGCCGATGCTGACGCTCGGGCTGAGCATGATCTGGCTTGCCGAAGCGATCAGCGCGACCGAGACGGCGGGGATTGTGGTGCTTGGCGCGGGCATCCTGCTGCTTGCCAGCGGGGTCTGGACCTCGGGCGAGTCGCGGCGGATGCTGCCATACGCCTTTGGCGCGGCCTGCGCGACCGCGGGCTACTCGATGACCGACGGCATGGGCGCGCGGATTGCGGGTGATCCGGTCGTCTATCTCGGCTGGGCGATGGTCGTCGCGTCGCTGATCTTCGCGGCGACGATGCTGACCTTGCGCGGGCAGTCCTGCGTTCCGCGTGCGCGCCGGGTCTGGCTTCTGGGCGGCCTTGGCTCGATCGCCTCCTACTCGGCCTATGCCGTCGTTGTCTGGGCGATGACCAAGGCACCGATCGCGCTGGTCGCGGCGCTTCGGGAAACCTCGATCCTCTTCGCGGTGCTGATCGGCTGGGTCGTCTTCCGCGAGCGGATGACCTGGAACAAGGTTCTCTCGGCCGCGATCATCGTCGCGGGCGTGCTGCTTACCCGGCTCGGCGGTTAGCGCGCTCGGGGATGATGTCCTGCGCGATCCCGGCCAGAAGCAGATAGACCGAGGTGATGGCGAGGCCCCAGTGCGCGATGTCGCCGGGGGCAAAGTCCACCCAGGCCGCGCGTCCGGCAAAGGCGATCCAGGCCAGCGCCATCGGCAGGCTGATCCAGCGCCAGCGTTCGGTGCGGACCGGGTGGATGAACTTGAGATTGGTGAACATGGTCGCAGCCAGTGCCACGATGATCGCCAGCATCAGGTAGAAATTCGGCTCGATCGCGAACAGGACGATCACCACCATGTTCCAGCATGCGGGAAATCCCGCAAAGGAATTGTCCCTTGTCTTCATGCGGGTATCGACGAAGTAAAGGGCACTCGCATAGGTGATGACGATGATCGCGCACCAGCCGGTCCAGCCCGGCAGCAGGCCCGACTGGAAGAGCGCGAAGGCTGGTATGAAGACATAGGTGAGGTAGTCGATGATGAGGTCGAGAATGACCCCGTCATAGGTCGGCCAGTTGGTCTTGACGTGGTAGTGGCGCGCCAGCGGCCCGTCGATGCCGTCAACGATCAGCGCAACGACAAGCCAGAGCAGCATCAGGCTCCACTCTTCCTTGGCTGCGGCGAGCATGGCGAGCATCGACAGGACGGCGCCGGTGGCGGTGAAGAGGTGGACGCCAAGCGCCTTGAGACGAGCCGACATGATACGTTCCTAACTGGCGCCGGCCCCGTCAGGCCCGGGGGTGCGCGCTTTCATATATCTCCATCAGGCGGGTTGCATCCACCGCCGTATAGCTCTGGGTTGTCGAAAGCGACGCGTGGCCGAGAAGGTCCTGAATGGCGCGCAGATCGCCGCCGGCTGCCAGAAGATGGGTCGCGAAGCTGTGGCGCAGCGCATGTGGCGTCGCGGTCGCTGGCAGGCCGAGCGCACCGCGCGCCTGTTCCATGGCGCCTGCGATCAGGCGCGGGTTGA
>JBGSNN010000425.1:0-3034 GCA_041739655.1 Albidovulum sp.
CAGCACCGGGCCAGAATCCTGACCGCGGGCGCTTTCGTCGCGCTCGACCAGCTCGATGATTGCCATCTGCACCGCATCGCCCGCGCGCACACCGGCGCGAAGCACGCGGGTGTAGCCGCCTTCGCGATCCGAGTAACGCTCAGCCAGCACTTCGAAGAGCTTCTTCAGCTGGGTTTCATCGCCCAGGCGAGCCATCGCCAACCGACGGTTCGACAACCCGCCGCGCTTGGCCAGCGTGATCAGCTTTTCGAGATAGGGGCGCAGTTCCTTCGCCTTGGGCAGCGTGGTCTTGATCTGCTCGTGCTTGATCAGCGCCGCAGCCATGTTGCGGAACAGGGCGTTGCGATGACCCGTCTTGCGGCCCAGCTTGCGGCCCGAAATACCATGACGCATTGTGTTTCATCCTTTGTTCGTAAGGAGCCCGTGTGAGGTAGCTCCGTCCCGGTGGCCATTGCGGGCCGCCACCTTCGCCCTTGTTGTGCGCTCCCGCGAAGGCGGGAGCCTCAGGCCGCTAACTCATCGCCAGCGGCAGCAGGTCCCCGCCTGCGCGGGGACTCACCAAATGCTTAGCCGAGAAGCTCTTGCTCCAGCTTCTTGGCCATTTCCTCGATGTTCTCCGGCGGCCAGCCAGGGATGTCCATGCCGAGGCGCAGACCCATGCTGGACAGCACTTCCTTGATTTCATTGAGCGACTTATCGCCTCGCCGCCCTTGGTCCGCCGCTTCGACAGCTCCTCCCAGGTCAGATCCGCGACGCGGTCGCGATCCCCCGTCATCCGCTCCAGCGTGTCGTCGTGGAAGATCACCGCGACGCCGTCCCGCGTCGCCTGCACATCGGTCTCGATATGGCTGTAGCCAAGCCGCGCCGCATGGGCGAAGGCGGCCATGGTGTTTTCCTCGGCTTCGAGCGAGCCCCCCCGGTGCGCGAAAGCGATCGGGCGCGGCTGGTCGAGGAAAGGATGCGGTGTCATGCGCGTTGCAGTTTAACCGGCTCGGTGCGGGCGAGTCTCAGAAAATGTGCCATGTAGGGCAAGGTCGACTCGTCATCGCGTGTCGCGGCGTACATGCGCTTTGTCAGCCCGGTTTCGGTCAGGCGCTTGGTCACATAGTCGGGCTGGTATTTCGCCTCGCGCAGTACCCAGTCGGGCAGCACCGACACACCGCGGTCCGACGCCACCAGCATCAGGATCACCGCCGTCAGTTCCACCTGCCGAACCGCCTGCGGCTCCACCCGCGCCGGGGTCAGCAGGCCGGTAAAGACATCGAGTCGGGTGCGATCCACCGGGTAGGTGATGATGATCTGGTCGCGCAGATCCTCGGCCTCGATGAAGGGCTTCTGCGCCAGAGGGTTGGCGCGCGATGCGACGAAGGTCGGCGAATAGTCGAAGAGCGGGTTGAAGGTGACCCCGTCGAGGGTCTCCGGGTCCGAGGAGATGACCAGATCGACCTCCTCGCGCATCAGCGCCGCCATCGCCTCGAACGACAGGCCGGGGCGGATATCGACATCGACCTCGGGCCAGGCGCGGCGGAACTGCTCCAGAACGGGAAACAGCCAGTCGAAGCAGGCATGGCATTCGATGGCGATATGCAGCCGCCCGGTCCGGCCCGACCTGAGCGCGCGGAACTCCTCGGACACCGCCGCGATCTCCGGCAGGATGCGCTCGGCGGCGCGCAGCAGGCGTTGCCCCGCCGCCGACAGCCTGAGCGGCCGGGAGCGGCGCACGAACAGCTCAACCCCGGCCTGATCCTCCAGCCCCTTGACCTGATGGCTGAGCGCGGACTGCGTCATGTTCATCACCTCGGCGGCACGGGCAAGGCCGCCGCTGTCGTGAATCGCCTTGATCGTCCTGAGGTGCCTGAGTTCCAGATGCATGCGTGGATTTCATATTGATGTTGAAGATTATGAATTTGTCTCACATCCGCGCCCGTGAGACAAGAGACCAACAAATCAAGGAATCCTCCCATGTCCGCACCGCGCATTTCATTCGAATTCTTCCCGCCGCAGACGCTCGATGCGTCCTTCCGCCTGTGGGAAACGGTGCAGATGCTCGCCCCGCTGGCGCCGAACTTCGTCTCGGTCACCTATGGGGCCGGCGGCACGACGCGGAAACTGACGCATGAAGCGGTGTCGGCCATCGGCCAGAACTTCGGCCTCAACGTCGCGGCGCACCTGACCTGCGTCGATGCCAGCCGCGAAGAGACGCTTGCCATCGCCGAGACCTACGCCGCCGCCGGCGTGACCGAGATCGTCGCCCTGCGCGGCGACGCGCCGAAGGGTGCCGACCGCTTCATCGCGCGCGAAGACGGGTTCGCGAGTTCGGTCGAGCTGATCGCGGCGCTGGCCGACACCGGCAAGTTCAAGATCCGCGTCGGCGCCTACCCCGAGGCGCATCCCGACAGCGCCAGCTTTGGCCAGAACGTGGACTGGCTGAAGCGCAAGATCGACGCCGGTGCATCCTCGGCCATCACCCAGTTCTTCTTCGAGGCGGAGACCTTCTTCCGCTTCCGCGACACCTGCGAGAAGGCCGGGATCACGGCGCCGATCATCCCCGGCATCCTGCCGATCACCTCCTGGTCCGGCGCCAAACGCTTTGCCGAGCGCTGCGGCACGGCGGTTCCGGCCTGGCTGGATGAAGCCTTTGCCCATGCCGTGCGCGACGGCCGCGAGGATCTGCTGGCCATCGCGCTCGCGACCGAGCTCTGCGACGACCTGCTGCAAGGCGGCGTCGAGGATCTGCATTTCTACACGCTGAACCGGCCGCATCTGACGCGCGATATCTGCTTCGCGCTCGGCATCGTTCCGGAAGTCTCCCTGCAGAACGTCGCCTGAGGCATCGTTCGGCATGTCTCGGCCCCGGACCTCATAAGGCCGGGGCCGTTCTTTGTTCCGGACGCGTGTGAAGGCGGTCACGATCTCCGGCTGAAATGGGGCAAGGTCAGCGGCAGGTGCAGTCGCGCCTGCGGGCGCACCGACGCATGGACACGCTCGCTCGGGTCGCGCCCGACCTCGCGCCGGGCGCGCAGCACGAACGCCT
>JBGSNN010000465.1:0-3557 GCA_041739655.1 Albidovulum sp.
TGAAGCGCCGTCTCGCCGCCGACATCCTCGGTCAGCTTGTCGCCGCCACGCATCCGCGACGCCGCGCCCGCCGCCGGGATCAGGACCAGAACCTCCTCCATGCCGAAATCCTTTCACACCGGCCCTGATTATCGGTGCGACATGACCTTGCGGCAAGAAAAAGCGCGTCAGCCGCGCATCCGCGCCCCGTCGGCGTCCCAGAGCGGGCCGTCGATCCGGCGGGCCTTGCGCCTTTCGCCGAGGATCTCGATCTCCGCCTCCGCCGTGTCGGCCAGATCGGCCGGCAGGAAGCCCAGCGCGACCGACTGGCCGGTCCAGTGCGAATAGCCGCCCGAGGTGCAGAACCCCACGACCTTCTCGCCGACCCAGATCGGCTCGTAGGCGACGACATCGGCATCCGCCGCGTCCACCACGAAGGCGCAGAGCCGGCGCTTTGGCCCTTCGGCCTTCTCCTTCAGCGCCGGCGCCTTGCCGATCCAGTCGGCGTCCTTGTTCCAGCGGATGAAGCGGTCGATGCCGGTCTCGCCGGGGAAGTAATCGGGGCTGAATTCGCGCGCCCAAGAGCCGAAGAGCTTGTCGAGGCGCAAGGACATCATCGCCCGCATCCCGAAGGGTTTCAGGCCCAGATCCCGCCCGGCGTCCCATAGCGTGTGCCAGAGCGCGCGTTCCTTCATCGCGTCGCAGTAGATCTCATAGCCGAGATCGCCGGTGTAGCTGACGCGCTGGACGAGACAATCGACCATCCCGACCGTCAACTGTTTCGCATCCATGAACTTGAACGCCGCGCCCGAGACATCCGCCCGCGTCACCCGTGCCAGGAGATCGCGCGCCTTCGGCCCGGCGATCTGGAAGCCGGTCAACCGGTCCGAGACATTCTCGACCGCGACACCGGCATCAAGGTTCGACTCGAACCAGCGCAGGTGCTGGTCCTGCGCGCCGTAAGAGCCAGTGATCTGGAAGTGGTCCTCGGCGAGGCAGGTCACGGTGAAATCGCCGATGATCTTGCCCTTGGGCGACAGCATTGGCGTCAGCGACAGGCGCCCCGGCTTCGGGATCGCGCCCGCCATGATCCGGTCGAGCCAGGCGCGCGCGCCCGCTCCCCTGACGCGGAACTTGCCGAAGTTCTGCACCTCGTTGATGCCCACACCTTCGCGCACCGCGCGCACCTCGCGCGCCGTCGCCTCCCAGGCGTTCGAGCGCTTGAAACTCGGCGTCTCGTAGCGCGGCTCGCCGTCGGCGGCGAAGTAGTTCACCACCTCGAGCCCGTATTGCGCGCCCCAGACCGCGCCCATGCCGTCGAAGATGTCATACATCGGCGTGGTGCGGAACGGGCGGGCGGCGGGGCGTTCCTCGTTCGGGTAGCTGACCGAGAAGCGCATCCGGTAGTTCTCGATGACCTTCGGCACGGTGTAGCCGGGCGTCGTCCACTTGCCGAAGCGGGCGACATCGAAGCCGCGCGGATCGACCTCGGTCTCGCCGTGGATCATCCATTCGGCAAGGCTCTTGCCCATGCCGCCGCCCTGCGAAAAGCCGGCCATGACGGCGCAGGCCGACCAGTAGTTGCGCAGGCCAGGCACCGGGCCGATCAAGGGGTTGCCATCGGGGGCGAAGGTGAAGGGGCCGTGGATCACCCGCTTGACGCCGGCGCGCTCCAGCACCGGAAAGCGGCGGTAGGCGAAGGCGACAGACGCCTCGATCTTGTCGAGATTGTCGGGCAAAAGCTCGTGCCCGAAGCCCCAGGGCGTGCCATCGACCGACCACGGCTCGCAGGGCTGTTCGTAAAAGCCGATGACGAGGCCGCGCCCTTCCTGCCTGAGATAGCTTTCGCCGCCGGGGTCCATGACATGGGGAAACTCCTTGCCGGATTTCAGCACTTCCATGATCTCGGGGATGTCGTCGGTGACGAGATACTGGTGCGCCATCGGCAGCAAGGGCAGATAGACGCCCGCCATGGCGCCGACCTCGCGCGCCCAGAGGCCGCCGGCGTTGACGACATGGTCGGCGTGGATGGTGCCCTTCTCGGTCACCACGTCCCAGCTACCATCCGCGCGCGGGTTGGTCTCCAGCACCCGGTTGTGCAGGACGATCTCGGCGCCGCCCATCCGCGCCGCCTTGGCATAGGCATGGGTGGTGCCCGAGGGGTCGAGGTGGCCGTCGAGGGGATCGTAGAGCGCGCCGAGGATGCCCTGAAGGTTGACCTGGCCATAGGTGAATTTCGCGATCTCGTCCGGCC
This sequence comes from Albidovulum sp., assembly GCA_041739655.1. Classification (GTDB taxonomy): domain Bacteria; phylum Pseudomonadota; class Alphaproteobacteria; order Rhodobacterales; family Rhodobacteraceae; genus Albidovulum. The sequence continues at coordinate 2,234 of JBGSNN010000465.1, forward strand.
CGAGGATCTCGGTGTGGAGCCCCATGTAGCGGTGCTTGGCACGCTCGGCCTTCAGCATCTCGAACCGCGCCGGGTTGTCGGCAAGGGTGATGCCGCCGACATGGTGCAGGCCGCAGGACATGCCGGTGATCGCCTCAAGCTCCTTGTAAAGCCCGATCGTGTAGCCCTGAAGCGCGGCCATGTTGGTGTCGCCGTTCAGCGTATGGAAGCCCCCCGCCGCGTGCCAGGTGGAGCCGCTCGTCAGTTCCGACCGCTCGATCAGCATGACATCGCTCCAGCCGTATTTCGTCAGGTGATAAAGCACCGAACAGCCGACGACGCCGCCGCCGATGACCAGAACCTGCACATCTGACTTCATGTCGTTCTCCTGCTTGGGCGCGCATCAGGGGCGGCTTTCGCCCTGATGTTTACAAAGCCCAGCGACGGGCGAGCATCGGAAGACGACAGAAGGTGTCGCTTTTGTTTGATTATGCGGCGGGTTTTCATCCGGGCGCCGCCACAGAGCCGACCACCACCGCGTCCCGCCGGTAGACGGCGCACGGGGCATCGGATAGCACAAGCGCCAGCCGCAGGGCCGCAGGAGGGTTGTCCGATTCGTATCGCATTGCCACTGACGCTGACCGTCTTCGCGCTTCTCCTGATGCTTCAGGTGCTGGCGCGGCCGCTCCTGCCGATCGACGAGACCCGCTATCTCGCCGTGGCGTGGGAGATGCACCTGACCGGCGACATCACGCATCTGACGCGGAATTTCGAGCTTTATACTCACAAGCCGCCGCTGCTCTTCTGGCTCATCAACCTTGTCTGGCTGGTGACCGGGGTCAATGAGGTCGCCGCACGGCTGATCGGGCCCATGTTCGCGCTGGCGGCGGTCGCGATGACGGCGGGCCTCGCGCGCAGTTTCTGGCCGATGGATCGCGGCATTGCCGGGCGCGCGGCGCTGGCGATGGTGGGGTTTTCGGTCTTTGCGATCTACGGCAGTGCGACGATGTTCGACGCGATGCTGACGGTCGCCGTGCTTGGCGGGATATGGTCGCTCTGGCGGATCGGTCTTGGCGAGGCGACGGCCGGCAGTTGGGTCGTCTTCGGGCTGTGCCTCGCGCTCGGGACCTATGCCAAGGGTCCGGTGATCCTGGTCCATCTGGCGCTTCCCTATCTCGCGATGCGCTACTGGGCGCCAAACCCGCCTGCGATCCGCCATATCGCGCGCGGCGGGGCGCTGGCGCTCATGATCGCGCTCGCCGTCGTCGCGCTCTGGCTGGTGCCGGCGGTGATCGGCGGCACCCCCGCCTATCGGGAGGAGCTTTTGTGGACGCAATCGGCGGCG
>JBGSNN010000466.1:0-1777 GCA_041739655.1 Albidovulum sp.
GGCCGCAGCGGCGGCTTCCTCGGCGGCCTTGGCGGCGGCTTCCTCGGCGGCTTTCGCCTCGGCGGCGGCCTTGGCGGCAGCTTCCTCTTCCGCAGCCTTGGCGGCTGCGGCCGCGTCTTCCGCGGCCTTTTGCGCGATGGCGGCATCTTCGGCGACACTCTGCTGGTTGGTGTAGTACCAGTATCCACCACCGGCGAGCACGACCACGATCAGCGCGATCAGCAGGTTTCTGTTCATGTCTCTTCCTCTCGACTGACGAGCACTCTCACTCACGCGCTCTGATGACAGATGCCCGTGACGATGGAAAGTATACATCATGCGACTTGTGGAAAGCGGCTTGAATCAGCCAGCCCCCACGATTAGTTTGCCGACGGCATTGCGCCATCCACCACAGAAGGAACGTCACCATAGCTCGCAGACCCCACAACGCCCCGCCGCAGCGCGATACCGGCCCCCGTATCAACGACCGTATCCGCGCACCCGAAATCCGGCTGATCGGAGCCGAAGGGGAAAACGTGGGCGTCGTCACCCCCGCGCGCGCGCTTCAGATGGCCGAAGAAGCCGGGCTCGATCTGGTCGAGATTTCGCCCAACGCGGAGCCTCCGGTCTGCAAGATCATGGATTTCGGCAAGTTCAAGTACGAGAACCAGAAGCGCGAGGCCGAGGCGCGCAAGAAGCAGAAGATCATCGAGATCAAGGAAATCAAGTTCCGCCCCGGCACCGACATCCACGACTATGACGTGAAGATGCGCTCGGTGCGCAAGTTCCTTGACGAAGGCGACAAGGTCAAGGTCACGCTGCGCTTTCGCGGCCGCGAGATGGCGCACCAGGAACTCGGCCTCGAACTGCTCAAGCGCGTCGCCGCCGACGTCGAGGAAATCGGCAAGATCGAGAACATGCCGCGGCTCGAAGGCCGCCAGATGGTGATGATGATCGGCCCGAAGTGACCGGCCGGCCCTGAACTTTCTGCGAAAGGCCGGCGGCGGAAGGGGCGGGAATGCTCTCCTACCAGCACATCTATCACGCCGGCAACTTGGCCGACCTGCACAAGCACGCGCTTCTGGCGGTGATGCTTGACTATATGGCCGCCAAGCCAAAGCCGCTGTCCTACATCGAGACCCATGCCGGACGCGGGCTTTACGACCTGACCGCGCCCGAGGCGCTCAAGACCGGCGAGGCGGCGGCCGGTGTGCTGCGGCTCGCCGACCGGCTGCCTGCCGATCATCCCTATCGCCGGGTTCTGGCGCGGATCCGGCAGCGCTACGGGGCGGATGCCTATCCCGGCTCGCCGGTCATCGCGGCGGAACTGCTGCGCGCGGGCGACCGCATCACCCTTGCGGAGCTTCATCCGCGCGAATTTGCGGCGCTCGAGGCCGCGATGCGGCCCTATGATGCCCAGTGTCGCCACGAGGACGGGATGCACCTCGCCCTCGCCGCCACGCCGCCCGATCCGCGCCGCGGGCTCATGCTGATCGACCCGAGCTATGAGGTGAAGGCCGATTATGCCACCCTGCCTGACGTGATCCGCAAGGTTCACGGCAAGTGGAACGTCGGTGTCATCGTGCTTTGGTATCCGATTCTCGCCTCGGGCGCGCATCTGCCGATGCTGGCCGCACTCGAAGCGGCGGCGCTGCCGAAGGCGCTGCGGCATGAACTGCGCTTTCCCCCGGCGCGCGACGGTCACGGCATGGCGGGAAGCGGCCTCTTTGTCGTCAACGCGCCCTTCGTGCTTGCCCAGTCGGCGCGGGACATCGCCGCGCTGGTTGCCGCACCCGGC
>JBGSNN010000476.1:0-12275 GCA_041739655.1 Albidovulum sp.
TCCGATAATGCAAACTTATTGGACATAAGCGAGATCGGCAATGCGGGGCGGTTTGTACATCATTCTGTGGACGAAAGCGCCGCGCTGATGTAGGCTCTGGGCATGACATTTACCCGACCGGATTCCATCAGCGACCCTGACACGCTACCCCGAATGCCCGCATGGTTCACCTCTGCACGTTCGGAAACGCTTGAAGATGTTGCGTTTTTGTCGGGCGCAGCTCTGAACCACCTGCATCTTGTGTTGAGCCGAGTTGACCTCCCCCACGCCTTGTTGCGGGACAGGCTCGCGCTGCGCGCGGCTGCTGCTTGTGTCGCGTTCTCTGGGCGGCCGGAGCGGGAGGCGGAGCTGCGCGATGCCGTACACCTTTTGCGCCCCGGCGATCTGCCCGGACCTGCCGGTGAAACCTACCTGGCCTGGCGGCGCGCGGTGGAGCGGCCGGTGTCGATCAAGGCTCTGGGCCGAGCTTTGCCGTCCCTCGAGCCGGGCCAGATTGCCGCGTGGCTTGATGCGGGGAAAGGGTTGCCGGTGACCCGGGCCGCGATGGTGTTGGAGGCGGTATTGCGCGAGGCGCCGCGCGCCGATGTGGCTGCGTTGATCCTTGCGGACGCGGCCTTGGCTCAGGCGCTTGGTTGGGAGCATCTTGTGCCGCTGCTGGCTACGGGCCTGAAACGCGCTGACCTGCACAAGCGTGGGGACGACTTGAGGCTCGCGTGCCATCGGGCGCTCGTCTCATCGGCAGTCGAGGCCGTGCGTCTCTCCACCGATCTCGCGCGTCGGGCGGCGCATCTGAAGGCGGTCGCACCCAAGCTGCGGGCCAAGGGGGCGGGCGACGCGGTCGAGACGTTCCTGACCCGCGATGCCGTGGCGCCTTCGGCCTTGCCTTTGCCGGATCGCGCCGCGCGGCGGCTCTGCGACCGGCTGGTCGACCTCGGCGCGGTGCGCGAGCTGACCGGGCGCGACACCTTCCGACTCTACGGGGTGTAGCGATGGCAAAGGATCGCTCGGAACCTGACCTGGACCGCGAATTAGCCGACCTGCCGCCAGAATTGCGCTGGCGGGAATGGATGCGCCGGATCGAGGCGGTGCTGTTTGCCTCCGCCTCGCCGGTCGCCCGCGACGACCTGGCCCGCGTGGTGGGGCAGGGGGTGTCGGTCGATCTGCTGGTCGAGGACCTTGCCGCCGATCTGGAAGGGCGGGCTTTTGAAGTTGCGCAGGTCGCTGGCGGCTGGATGTTGCGGACGCGGGCCGCATACGCCCCCGCGATCAAGGCGGCGGCGGATGTTGGGGACCAGCTTCTCGATCTGAGCGAATTCGACGTCGCGGTCCTGGCCGCCATCGCTTACCACCAGCCGGTCACCCGCGACGGGCTGAAGGACATCTTCGGCAAGGAAATCAGCCGCGATCTGATCGGACGCCTGGCTGATCGCGACCTGATCGGAACCGGCCCCCGCGAACCCCGCCGCGGTGCTCCTTACACCTTTGTCACCACCGAGACCTTCCTGGTCGCCTTTGGGCTGAAGTCCCTGCACGACCTGTCGGATGCCGAGCAACTGTCTGACGCCGGAGTGGCCGCGCCTTGAGGCGCGCGGGATTCGGACCGGCGCGGGTCAGGGTTGGAACCACGGGATGATGAGAGGGTGCCCGAGTCATGTCGCAAAATTCCGCGCAGGCAGGCGGAAATCCAAGCTCACGAATGTCTGCCGATCATGGAACGTCATACCGTGCCATGGGCGAGCCCGTGAACGCACCGGTTCCGAACCACTCGCTTCGGTGGCCAATGCATCCGATCTCGCGGTCGTCCGCACTCGACTGGGACCACCTAGCGCGAGTTGTAGAGGATGCTCGCCAACAGCACGACCACGACGGTCGGCACGATCGCCCAGAGCGCGGATGGCGACAGGAGCGCTGACAGCCCATCGTCGATCCACGAGGAAGTAACCGACCAGCCTTGTTCGCCCATAGCCACCTCCGATTCCCGGCCCAGCAGATGTCAGCTTGAGCCGGTGGTATGCGTTTCAGGCCGGATGACAATGCCCCACTGGTGTCCGCTGGCGCGCTGGCCGGCCGTTTCGTTCTGGTTTACCTATCAGAACATCTGAAGTATGCGCGACTGCTTCGGGTCTGGAGCGATATGGAGGACACCGAGCACAGTGTCGATTCCAGTTCCGGGGTGACGGAACGAGACCTGATAGTTTGTCGCAGAGGGCACGCCTGGAAGGGACGTGGTCGGGGCGCCCACGTCGCCGGCTCCCATAAGAACACGAACGACAGAGGGCACAACGCCCGACACGATATCAGTCCGGCCGGAATGCACGGTTGCGATCGATCGCAGATCACCAATAAATCCGGGATCCGCGTCCGTGATCCGAAGGAAGTCATCAACCCGAAGCAGTCGGTGGGGTGTCTGGCGCCATTGCCGATACCGGCGGATCGCACTGGCGGGAAGATTGAAATGGTCGGCCAAACGCAAGAGAAGGTCAGAAGACCCCGTGTTGAGATCGATTAGACCGCTCACATCCTGAAAGCGCAGTTCGACGTCTTGCCCATCGACCGAAATGGTGTGGACGGTGCCCGCATTGGTTTCGGCATCTGCAAGTATTGCGATGGAGAGATCGAGGAGATCCCGCTCGATTTGGCCCTTCGAAAGGAGGGTCATTTCCGCAGCAACGTCGTGCAGTCGGGCGAGCGACCGTTTTTGAGCGGTGGCGAACAGGGCCGTGATCGTGACGAGCGAAAACAGCACGATGATCAGCGCGAAGCCGCCTTTGCGATTGTCCTGATCCTCTTTGCGCCGCATATCTCGAACTTAACTGCGGGTGGGGAGATTGGGAAGGGTTGACACGTGCGCTGAACCTTGGGCTGCACCTTGCCGTCTACGGCGGCGCCCTGGCCCTGCTATGGCCGGAGGCTGATGGATTGGCGTGGGCCTTTGGCTTCGCCGCGATCCTGATCTGGGTTAGCACGATTGACCTCGAAAGGTTCGAGATCCCCGACTTGGCCGCCGGTGCACTGGTGCTGACGGGCGCGTTCCGGACTCTGTTCGTGCCCGGGTTGCCTTTGACCGATCATCTCATGGGCTCGGTGCTCTGGCCCGTTCTCACCTGGTCCGTGGCCGCACTCTATGCTCGGGTTCGGGGATGGCGGGGGCTCGGGTTTGGCGACGTGAAGCTCACGGTGGGACTGGGCCTCTGGCTCGGGTTCCAGGCGATGATCTGGGTCCTGCTTTCAGCATCGGTCGCAGGAATCCTTACGCTCCTTTCGATCGGGGCGATGCGTCACACGTCGTTTCGAAACCTTGGAACGTCCGCGGTTGCATTCGGCCCGTTCCTTTGTCTTTCTGCGTGGGTAATCTGGTTGAAAGGGCAGGGATGAGTCGGCTTGAGGTTGAGCGCGAATGGACGGCGCGGAGCGGCGTGACAATTCTCGAAGTTCTGATCGTTCTGGCGATCATCGCGATGGTCGCCGCTGTCGCTGGGCCGAGGCTGATCGGATATCTCGGCCGGGCAAAGGTCCAGACGGCCGAGCTTCAAATCGGTCAGATCAAAAGCGCGCTGCAACTCTTCTATATAGATGTAGGCCGATATCCGGCGGCGGCGGAGGGTCTCGCTGTCCTGACGCAGCCGCCGGCGGCGGCGGAAAGTTGGGCGGGTCCCTATCTCGAATCCGAAGAAGCACTCATTGACCCATGGGGTCGCGACTATCTTTATGCGGTGACGGAAGGAACTGGTACACCCGGTATTTCTTCGCTGGGCCGTGACGGCGCAAAGGGCGGGTCCGGTGAAGACGCGGATGTGGGTCCCTAGCCACCAAGCCTCAAACGCACTGTGAACTCAGGCCAATCCGGTATGCTGCCGGGGTTCGCCGTGACCCGGACGAGAGTAGGCAACCGGGTGGGTTCGGTCCATTCCGGGAGCCAGAGGGGAGGGTCCTTGGCGTCATCGAAATAGGAGAAGACAGGCCCATCGACCTCGGTCGCGAGGATCCGGGAGAGGCTGTGGATGCTTGTACCGTTGTCGTCGAGGGCCTGCAGCTCCAATCGCAGGGTTTCGCCTTCGTTTGACACGCTCACCCTCAGTGCTGCGGAGTCCGGGAAGAGCTGGGATGCTGCCAGGGTGGTAAAGGTGAATCCAGTTCGTCCGCCAGAAAGACCCGTGGCGAAGGGAAGCGTCAGTGACGGCGGCTCGGCGGCCGCGAGCAGTGCGCGGAGACGAACGCGAAGCGCGATTTCATCGGTGAGTTCCGCATCCGACGTCGTCCTCTCGTAGAGACGTATTCCGAGGCCCATGCTGGCGGCAAGCCCGGCGGCGATCATCGCGAGAAGGGCAAGCGCAATCAGGAGCTCGAGCAGGCTCAACCCCGACTGCCGGGAAAACCGGTTCATCTGAGCAACCTCAGACTCTCGAGGCGGGCCAGCGGTTCGCCGGACGCTGTCTGAACCACGACGAGGACGCGGTAGACGGGCGATCCGCCGTGCGTCAGGTTTTCGAGCGTGGTGTCCTCGAACACCGTCCAGTCACGATAGATCGTCTCTTTGCGACCAATGTGCACTGGCTCCAAGGCGCCAAGGGCATCGATGCGCGATGCAGCATAGTCGGCAGCAAGCAGTGCGGCGCCGGCATCCCTGGTGCGGTGAAGCAGGCTGGCTTGCCCGGGGATGAGCACCGCGAGCACCAGCGCCATGATCGCAAACGCGATCAGTACCTCGAGGAGCGAATATCCGGCTCGATCTCTCATGGCCCCGCCTCCGGCATAATGCGCCCGGTCAAGGGGTCGAGCGCCAGCCTGAGGCCACGTCCGTTCAGTTCCAGACAGATATCGGGGCCACTGGCGATCCCGTCGGGCCGAAAAACGATCGGGCCGCCCTCGTCACAGGCGTCGTCGACCCGGAGCCGGGTCTCGACCCCTGACCGGATGGCCGCTTCGCGAAGTCGGGCAGTCTCTTCAATCCGAGTTGCCGCGGTCCGTTCAAGTGACAGGGAATCGGAGACGTTAGGGCGCAGTTTGGTCACCGCGGCCATGACAAGCACGAGAATGGCAAGGACGACGAGCGTCTCGAGCAGCGTCAAGCCGGACCTGGCATGCCAACGGCGATCAGAAGGCGATGTCATTGAGATCCATGATCGCGGAGATCGTCGTCAGGATGAGTCCCCCGACGGTCAGGCCGATAACGAGGGTCAGGAGCGGCGTGAGCAGGCGGATCGCCTGGGAAAGCTGGGCCGAGGTTTCGGCGGCCAGGGTTTCGACCACCGTGCCAAGCACCTCGGACAGACGGTCGCTCTCCTCGCCGGCCTCGATCAGGGCCAGCGCAGTGGCATCGACGAGTGAACCTGGCTTGAGAGAGTCGGCAAGTGCACCACCTGCCACGACCCGGTCTGCTGCCTCCGACAGCAGCGCTCTGAACGGAACGGTCGAGACCGCCACTCGTGCAGAGCCGAGCGCGCGCGGCAACGACGCGCCGCTCAAGAGCATCAATCGGAGGCTCTGACAAAGGCGCAGCGTCTCGAGCTTGCGGAGATATGTCCCGGTCAAAGGAAGGTGGAAGAGAAGTGCGGCGACGATCGGTGCGATCTTGCGCCTGGCGCCGAGGGCGGCGCTCGTGACCAGGGCCGCGAGAGCGAGCAGGGTCGGCCAGGAGGTGGCAAGCACGTCACCCACTCGAGCGAGGGCATTCAGGAAGGACGGGGGTTCTACATCTGCTGCGGAGAACACAGGTAGCAGTGTCGGCGCGAGATAGAAGACGATGACGCCCATGACCGCGGCCGACATGATGAGCAGGATTGCGGGATAGATCAGCGCGGCGCGCGTTTCGCGGCGCATGCGGGCCTCAGAGGCCAGAAGTGCGGCGGCTTGCGCGACGATCAGGTCCAGCCTGTTCGCGTTCTCGCCCGTCGAAACGAGGCTTATGAACCGTTCGGGAAAAGCCGATTCCGCGCCGCGCATCGCTTGACCGAGCGTCGCGCCTCCTTCGATCTCCGCCCTGATGGCCGCGAGCACCCGTTTGGCTCTGCGGTCATGGCTTTGCTTTTCGCAGAATGACATCGCGCGGGGCAACGGAAAGCCGGCTCGCAGCATCGCGGAAAGGGTGAAAAAGAAGCGCTCGAGCTCGGCCGGGGTGAGGCTTCCCCTTCTTGCCGTCAGCGATATGTCGCGTCGCCACCAGGTCTCCGCGCTCGCACGGGATTTCAGATCGACGGGCGTAAGGCCCTTCCGCGCGATCTGATCCAGCGCGATTGCCTCACTTTCGGCGTTGATTTCGCCACTTACGGCGTCACCACTGGCGGAAATCGCGGTATAGGAAAAACGCGCCAGTTTCCGGAAGCTTTCGGAGGGTTCGGCCGATGTCGCTTGCGGTCCCATCCTAGTCAACGATCCTGTGCCCAGTGCCTGGATCCGCGATTCCGCTTTGAACCACACCGTTCGCGCCCTGAATGCGGTTTCTGAGCTCGTTGGTGATGGCCTTCGACTCGTTACCATCGCGTATCACCCGCGGCGTGATGAGGACCAGAAGTTCGGTCCGTCCGATCTTGTCCTTGCGGTTGCGGAAGAGGGCGCCGAGGACCGGCACATCCCCCGCGCCCGGGACTTTCGCGTTGGTGCGGTTGCGGCTTTCCTCAATCAGGCCGCCGAGCGCGATCGTCTGGCCGTCGGAGACGACCACGCTAGTCTCGATCTTTCTTTGCGAGATCGTCGGACTGTCTATCCCAGAGGTCGTCGTGTTCGACACGCTCGACACTTCTTGCTCGATATCGAGCACGACCTGCCCGGACGAGGAGACGCGCGGTTTGACGGAAAGGATGATGCCGGTATCGCGAAACGAAATAGTGTTCACGACGGGAGCGGAGGGGTCCGTGGTGTCCCGGACCTGCTGGGTCGCAACGGGAACTTCGTCGCCAATCTGGAGGCGCGCCTCCTGATTGTCGAGCACGAGGAGGCTAGGCGAGGATACGACATTCACATTCGTGACCGAACTCAGCGCATTCAGGGCCACTGTGGCCGACGTGCCCTGGAACATGAAGGAGAGCCCTGGGAAATTCGGGGCGACCGCCCCGGAGCCGGCGTCCGAGAATGTGCCGCTCAGTTTACCGTTCTCGAAGTACCACCGCAGGCCGAAATTGAGTTCGTCGTTCAGACTGACCTCGGCGATCGTTGCCTCGAGAAGAACCTGGACCGGTGTGGTGTCGAGCGAATGGATCAGGCGGGCGAAGGCATCCTGTTCGCTGTCGTTGCCCCAGACGACGATGGCGTTTCGGGCATCATCGGCGACAACGCGAGCCGCGCCCTCGACAGTTGTGGTCTCTTCGGCGGCGACCTGCTGCACCATCTCTGTCAGGATTGGTGCAAGATCGGCAGCGCTCCGGTTCTGCAAATTGTAGACTATCGGGTGCCGGATGGACCCACCTGCGGCGCTGTCAAGATCGCGGATCCACCTCTCGGCCTCCGACAGATAGCTCGAGCGGGATGTGATCACGAGCACGGCGCCAAGCCGCGTCGAGGGGACGAATGAAACGACATTCTGCAGACTGCCTCCGTCCTTCGTTTCGAAGATGTTGTTGAGTTCCTCCACGACCGCTTCGGGCTCGGCCGTGCGCAGCTTGAAGAGCCCGACTGATTTTCCCTTGAGGACGTCGACGTCGAACAGATTGACGGCATCGATTGCCGCGTTGATCTCGTCTCGGGTCCCCGCGATCAGAAGAATGTTGCGGTTGGCGATGGATTGCAGTCTGAGCGTATCGCCGGCAATGGGTTGAAGCAGGCGCTCCATTTCGGCGGTGCTAATATATTTGAGAGGCACGGCGACGATCCGATTGCCATTCGCGACAGGATCGGTCGCGGCGCTGATCCTCCGAGTGGCGCCGGCAAGAGGTACGATCTCGATAGCCGTGCCGGAAACCCGCAACGAAGCGTCGTTGAATTCGAGAATGGTCTGAAACGTGTCGAGAAGCTCACGCTCTGAGAGAGGGCGCGTGGTTTGCAGGGTCACGCTGCCGGTGACCTTGGGGTCGATCGTATAGGTGCGTCCGAGCGCGTCTGCGAGGACGGCCTTTGCAGCCTGTGTGATCGGTACATTGACAAGGTTGAGCGTGAAGGCGCCGTCGTTGGACACCTCGACGAGTTCGCGCTGCTGCATACTCCGCTCGTCCATAAACTCGTCCGTCCCGATCCGGCGCCGATCGCCGGATCGGCCACTCAGAGCATCGCGAAACCGTGAGAAGGCACTACCGCCACCCGAGACGCCACTTTCCTTGTTTGCAAGCAAGGGTGCACGGCGCGCTCCGTCGGCGTCGGTCCGTCCGCACCCTTGCAGAAGACCGGCGGCAATGAGCATGGCGAATACAACGCGGAATGTGATTTGGTTCATCTCGGGTACATTTCCAGTCGCAATTTCTTGTCCTCATGAGCCAGGTCGACCCAGTCCGGGCCGATCGCGGCGATCGTCCAGCCTCCGACGGCGACGCCGATCCCAACCCAGGCCGGGGTCTCGCCGGTCTCGGCGATCAAGGCAGAGGTATTCCGCCCGGTATCGAGTGTGCCGAACAGTTGTAGGTCCGGAAGTGGAATGTCGCGAGAGGGCGGAACGATCTGAGCGGGGGCTGTCGCAATTGGTGGCTCCGGGGTCGGTTCGCGCTTCACGGTGCGTCGCGTTGGCGAAAACAACGGCCGGTCGGTGATCGCAGCATAGTATTCGGAGGAATTTGGTGTCGGCAATGTGAGAGCGCTGCTGCGGGCGGAAGTCGAGTTTGGCACCCCGCTAATCGGCCGTGGGGATGGCCAGGAGCCCGACAGCCTCCCACTGAGCGCAAACGCGAGTGCAACTACGAGTGCAGCAAGGATGAGCGATCCGGTGAACGGAAGGAAATGCCGCGTCATTCGGCCTCACCGTCCGGCATCTGCACCGGCGCAAGAATGTCCAGCTGCACGAAAAGCAACGGCTGCTCTGTCGGCGGGCCAGGTCTCGCCAAACGCCGCAGGGTGGCGCGTTCGACCGCGAGGATCGGCTCGTGGTATTCCGACGCGATAAGGAATTCTGCGAGATCGTCGAGCTCGGCTTCCAGTTCAAGACGAAATGCGACTACTCTGGTCAGTGCCGGTTCGCGTTCGCCCGAGGGCGTGATGGATCGAACGGCAAGTTCGTTGGCTTGTGCGAGCTCACCAATGCGCGCCTGAATGCGCGCCGTCACTTCGCCCAACTGGCTTGCCGGCCAGACAATGTCCCGAATTCCTCCGCCCGAGAATTCTGCGGCTTCCTTCCGCAATTGGGCAATTGTGGTCGTGAGGCGCTGAGCTTCGTCAATTGCGGCGGCTCGCGCAGCCTTGAGGTCGCGCTTCCAGTTCGAGAGCGGAACAACGACCAAGGCAAGAATGAAGAGCACCGATGACACCGCTAGTGCGAGCGCCAGGGTGCGTGACAGGGCGGAGCCGAAGCGAATCATGGCGCAGCTCCGACATCGAAGGTGAGCTCGAAATGCTCGGCGCCCTGCGCCGTTCGCGAAACCACGCCGGTGAGCCGCGGGTTCATTATGGTATTGGTCTTCGAAAGCGAGATAACCAGCGCCGTCGCGGTTCCCGTTGTTTCCCCTGTCAGGGTCACGCCATCCGGACGGAAAATCAACTCGCTGAGCCATGTCGTGTCTGGAAGCGCAGCCGAAAGATCATGGAGCACCTCCACGAGGCGAGGGTGGAAGACGACGCTGTCGAGGAATTCGCCGCGCTTCGTATCGAGCGCGCGGAGTTGGTCGACCTCGGCACGAAGCCCTACCGCCTCCGCTCGCAACGCTGTGAGTTCGTTCGCCACCCGCTCGAGCTCGCTTTTCGCGGTCCAGGCCGGGGCGAGCCACGCTGCGCCGGCGAGGGCGAGTGCCGCGACCGTCAGGCTTCCGTTCAACCGACGCAGGCGTTGGCCAGAGCCGGTTCTAGAGGAAGAAAGATCGGCAATCACTCCTGCTTCGGGATGTCCTTCGACCAAAATCCGCCTGAGGCTCAGGCCGGCCGATTGCAGGCGCTGTCGAAGCGTATTGATGTCGGATCTCTTGGCGATCCATTGCATCGCTGCGACACGTCCGTTTTCACGTGTTGGAGGAGTCAAAGACCAGTAGACTCCGGAAAGCTGGAATGGCGTTCGGCGGATCAGATCGAGTTCGGCGACCTTGAGGAACGCGCCGGCGCCGGCTTCGGGAGCCTCTATCCGGCGGGTGAGAAAGAAGGCCGCCGGAAGTTCGACATCCACGGTCTCGCGGTGGCGGGCGGTCAGATCTGGGGGCAACGGTCCAAGCAACTCGGCGGGTGCCACCAGGCCACCGGTCACGCCAGTGACAACATCAGCCCCGGGCGCGAAAGTGAGGCGCTTCGCTGCAGGTACTCCCAAGAACATCGCGCCAAACCATGACGGCACGAAAGACGAAAGCTCGCCGAAGAACCATGTGCGGAGATGCGATCCCGCCCGTACCACTCTTTATCTGCCCGCCTATTTCTGGTTTTCGAGATCTGTTATTCTATACTATGGCACAACCTGTGGTATGCATAGCGCAATAGTTACCAACGCCTGACGCGAGGATCATGGGTTTCGAATTCGGAGTTTTTCATCCTGCGAAGTTCCTCGAGCTCCTCGTCGGGAAGGTTTTGCTGACGCAGGCTGCAGCCCGCCGCGCGCTCGAGGCAACCGAAAGAGCCGGAACGAGTCTGGAAAAGTCCCTGCTCGAGCTCGGTCTCGTCCCCGAGGACGAACTCTTTCGGGCACTTGCCGAACATCTTGACCTGCCCTTCGTTGAGAGTGATGAGCTCGACCCGTCTCTCTTGCCCGAAATGGCGTTGCCGCTCGACTTCCTCCTGCGCGCCGAGGCGGTGCCGGTGCGGCGGCACGAAGGCACGGTCTGGATAGCAACCTCCGATCCGCATGGCGCGGATGCATTGCGCAGTATCGGCTTTGATCTTGGTCTGGACGTGAAGGCGATGTTCACCGCGCCTTCCCTCGTGAAATCGGCGCTTGGCACACGAAGCGCCCCCAACGGTGACGCAATTCAGATAGGGACGTCGGAGACTGACGTCGAGCGCCTGCGTGCGATGGCCAATGACGGGCCTGTGATTCAGCTCGTCAACGAATTGATCGGAAAGGCGGTCATGGCCGGGGCATCGGACATACATCTAGAGGCCGAGGAGCATGGCGCGCGCGTACGGTTCAGGATAGACGGGGTGCTTCGAACCGAGCGTGCGATTGCCGAAGCCGAGCGATCAGCCGTGGTGTCTCGGCTGAAGGTCATGGCGAACCTCAACATCTCGGAGAAGCGGCGACCTCAGGATGGCCGGTCACAGCTCTCGGTGCGCGGTCGCGCGGTAGACATTCGGTTGTCGACATTGCCGACGCAACACGGCGAGAGCATCGTCCTGCGGCTTCTGGACCGGAACCGTATGAGCCTCGACTGGACCGCGCTCGGCTTCGCGCCGGAGCGCGTGGCGGAGATCAAACGCATAGTAGGGGCACCGAACGGTATCTTCCTCGTTGCCGGTCCGACAGGAAGTGGCAAGACGACCACGCTCTACACCGCGCTTGCCGGGATCAACTCGGAGGACCGCAAAATCGTGACGGTGGAGGATCCGATCGAGTACACTCTCGCCGGCGTCAATCAGGTGCAGGTCGAGCCCGGCATCGAGATGACCTTCGCCAGGGCGCTTCGGGCGATCCTGCGGCAGGATCCGGACGTGATCATGGTGGGCGAGATTCGCGATCAGGAGACCGCAGAGATTGCGGTGCGGGCAGCTCTCGTGGGCCGCCTTGTCCTCTCGACCATTCACACCAACGATTCCCTCACGGCGATCGATCGGCTGATCGACCTCGGCATTCCGCGCTATCTGCTCGGTGCGACACTCCGCGGAATTTTGTCGCAGCGGCTGGTGCGCCGCAAATGCCGAAGCTGTTCAGGCGCGGGTTGCGAGGCATGCGGAGGCTCCGGATATCGCGGCCGGAGAGTGGTCGACGAACTCTTGACCGCGACACCGAGAGTCGCAGCAGCGATTGTTGCCCGGGAAGGCGCAGAGACATTGAGCGAGGCGGCGTGCGCCGCTGGATTTGTTCCATTATCTGCCCGCGGCGGACGTCTGGTTGGCGCGGGGGAGATTTCTCGCGAGGATCTTGAGCGCGCACTTGGCGAGGCATGGCTGGACGAGACGCACTGATTTTGGCGGTCCGGCCGGGGCGGGAATCGCTCTTCTCAACATGGAAGGGAGTTGACAGACGGACGATCTGCTCTCAGTTTCGTGATGATGTCTTAAGGTTGAGG
>JBGSNN010000489.1:0-18420 GCA_041739655.1 Albidovulum sp.
GACGATCCTCGCGCGCGGCCTCAGCCCGGCCCTCTCGGCCGCCGAGGCCCGCGCCAGCACCAGAGCCGCCGCGCCGTCGTTGATGCCGGAGGCATTGCCGGCAGTCACCGTGCCGTCCCTCTGAAAGACCGGCCTGAGACCGGCCAGCGCCTCCGGGCTCGTCGCCTTGGGGTGTTCGTCAGTGTCGAACATGACCGTGCCCTTGCGCGACGCGATCTCGACCGGAACGATCTGGTCCTTGAACCGTCCCTCGGCAATTGCTCTCGCGGCGCGGACCTGGCTTTCCATCGCGAACGCGTCCTGATCCCCCCGCGTAAGCCCGTGCTCCTTTGCGACATTCTCGGCGGTCACGCCCATGTGGCCCGTCCCGAACGGGCAGCTCAAGGCACCAGTCATCATGTCAATCGCGGTGGTATCGCCCATCTTCTGACCGAACCGCGCGGCCGACAGGATATAGGGCGCGCGGCTCATGCACTCCGCACCACCGGCGAGCGCGAAATCGGCATCGCCCAGCATCAGGTTCTGCGCGGCCGAAACGATGGCCTGGGCACCCGACCCGCAGAGACGGTTCACGTTCATCGCGGGCGTTCCGTTCGGGATGCCTGCCTGCATCGCAGCAACGCGGCTGACATACATGTCGCGCGGCTCGGTGTTGATAACATGGCCAAAGACGACATGGCCGATCTGCGCGGGATCGATCCCGGCGCGCTCCATCGCCGCCTTCGCCACCAGGGTCGCGGTGTCGATCGGGCCCATCCCGGCGAGGCTGCCGCCAAAGGTGCCGATCGCGGTCCGCGCACCGGACAAGATTACGATATCGTCGCTCATCTGAAGCCTCCCGAATGCAAAGATGCGACAACGCTAGTCTGTGCCAGAGACCCTGACCAGAACGATCTCCGGTGGCTGGAAAAGACGTAGCGGCACCCCCGAATAGCCGACACCGCCCGAAACGATGAGGTGCCTTTCGCCGTCCCGTATATGCCCCCAGGCATAGCGTGAACCGAAGGCCGAGGGCGTCATCGGCCGCCAGCCCAGAAGATTGGCCTGCCCGCCGTGGGTATGACCGCTGATCTGAAGAAACGCGCGCGGATCACCTTCGGCAAAGTAATCGGGTTCATGCGCCAGAAGAATCGCCGGCGCTTCCGCTGGTACCCCAGCAAACGCTGCCCCCGGGTCGTGGAAACCGGGCTGGTGAAGATGTTTGCGCGCGCCCTGACTGTCGAGCCCGACAAGCCAGAAGGCGCTGCCACCATGGCGCAGTTCCATCGACCGGTTCGCCAGATGCACGATGGCGCTACCTTCCATCGCCTCGGCGACGGAGTTGCGGGCGAAGTCGGTCCGGCGCGAAAGGCGACAGTCCCACCAGTCATGGTTGCCGAGCACGGCCACGACACCGAGGGGCGCCGCCAACGGCTTCAGCCGGTCGATGATGGGCTCGGCCGGAACCGGCAACCCGGGCAGATTGCGGTCCATCAGGAAATCGCCGGGCAACAGGATAAGGTCGGCGCCCAGCGTATTCACCGCGGCGACGATCCGCTCAAGACGGCCGAGCGGCGTCCAGGGGCGACACACATGCAGGTCGGACAGGACCGCGATCGTCAGATCGGGCAGGTGCCACGCGGGGTGACTGACATGATGCTTCACCAGGCGCGGAAAGCTCAGCATCGTCGCCGGCGCATAGAACCCGCGAAGACCCGCCGTGCGCGCCATCAGACCGGCAGGATCGGCTGGCGGCCGCTCCCGGTCAGTTGCCAGACCGCTCCGTCCTCGATGACAACGGTGCTCAGCGCGCGACCGTAGCCGGCGCCGGTGTCGAGGTTGAGCCGGTTGCCATAATGCGTCACCGCATCGACCGGCGTGTGACCATGCACGATCAACCCACCGTGATCGCGCGGATCATCCAGAAACTCGTGCCGGATCCAGAGGAGGTCATCCTCAGTCTGCGCGTCGAGCGGCACGCCCGGCCTGATGCCGGCATGAACAAAGATGACACCCTCCGCCCGATGCATCAGAGGCAGCTTCGCGATGAAGGCGCGGTGGCTTGCGGGCACCGCGCGCAGGGCATCGGCGTGCAGATCGAACAGCATTCGCTCCCCTGCCCCCTCGACACCATAGGATCGCAGCGTCTCGTCCCCGCCGAGCCGCGGTTCGATCCAGTGCAGCCCCGGGCGCAAGCCGGGATCGTAGTGATCGGGATCGCCGAGGAAGCCCTGGAACATGCGATCATGATTGCCTTTGAGCGTCACCCAGGGCTCGCCCCGCGCTCCACCTTCGATCAGGAAGTCGATGACACCGCGACTGTCCGGGCCGCGATCGACAAGGTCGCCGACATGGACGACCTGCGCCGCGGGATCGCGGACCTGTGCGCGGTCCTCGGCGATCAGCTCATGCGCCGCGCGCAGCTTTTGCAGCTGGCCGTGAATGTCACCAATGGCATAAGTCCGCATGATCCGCCCGCGCGTGGCCCCGCCGCGACCCTAGCCAAAGCCATGCGGTGCCGCAATGCGGCATGTTCCGACGACGCGCGGCCACACCCCTGCACTGGACAGGGCCGCGATCCTCTGCCTAAAGGGAAAATGAACACCGGGCCGCCGATGCGACCCGGCTCTACCGCTCCGCGACACCTCAGGCGACGTCGAAGACCAGCGGTTTGACCTGCTGGAAGAGACCGGTCTTCATCAGCTTGTCGATGACCGGTTGCGGGATCGCCTCGTCAAGATAGAGGAGCGCGATTGCATCCTTGC
This sequence comes from Albidovulum sp., assembly GCA_041739655.1. GTDB lineage: Bacteria > Pseudomonadota > Alphaproteobacteria > Rhodobacterales > Rhodobacteraceae > Albidovulum. The sequence goes on from JBGSNN010000489.1 coordinate 2,745, forward strand.
CGCGCGCGGAGCGGCCAAGCGTGAAGTTCGCGATGTTGACGCCGTTCTCGCCCATGGTCTGGCCAAGCGTGCCGATAATGCCGGGAACATCGTCGTTGGTGGTGTAGAGCATATGCGCCCCGATCTCGGCATCGATGTTGATGCCCTTGATCTGGATGAAGCGCGGCTTGCCGTCGCTGAAGACGGTTCCGGCGATGGAGCGCTCGCGTTTCTCGGTCACAACGGTCAGCTTCATATAGCCGTCGAAGACACCGGCCTTGTCTTGCTGCGTGGTCGAAATCTGAATCCCGCGCTCTTTCGCGATGATGGGTGCGGAGACCATGTTCACGTCCGGATTGGTGGCCTTCATGATGCCGGCAATGGCACCGCAGTTCAGCGCCTGCAGGTTCATCTTCGCCACCGTACCGTCGTAAAGGATGTTGATCGCACGGATCGGTTCATCCGTCATCTGACCCGCGAAGGCGCCAAGATGCTGGGCAAGCTTCAGCCACGGCCCCATGACGGCGGCTTCTTCGGCGGTGACCGACGGCATGTTGAGCGCGTTCTGGACGGCACCCGTCAGCAGGTAGTCCGACATCTGCTCGGCGACCTGAAGCGCAACGTTTTCCTGCGCCTCGTTCGTCGAGGCACCAAGATGCGGGGTGACAACGACGTTCGGCAAGCCGAACAGGGGACTTGCCGTAGCCGGTTCCACCTCGAACACGTCGAAGGCGGCACCCGCGACATGACCCGATTTCAGTGCCTCGGCCAGCGCCGCCTCATCGACCAGACCGCCACGGGCGCAGTTGATGATACGGACGCCCCTCTTCGTCTTGGCGATATTTTCCTTCGACAGGAGGTTCCTCGTCTTCTCCGTCATCGGGACATGGAGGGTGATGAAATCGGCGCGCGCCAGCAACTCGTCAAGCTCGACCTTGGTCACACCTATCGCCTTCGCCCGCTCTTCCGACAGGAACGGATCGTAGGCAATCACCTTCATGTGAAGCCCCAGCGCCCGGTCGCAGACAATACCGCCGATATTGCCGGCCCCGATCACACCGAGCGTCTTGTTGAAAAGCTCGACGCCCATGAAGCGGTTCTTTTCCCACTTGCCCTCGTGGGTCGAGACCGACGCCTCCGGCAGTTGCCGTGCCACCGCGAACATCATAGCGATGGCATGTTCGGCGGTGGTGACGGAGTTGCCGAAGGGCGTGTTCATCACGATCACACCCTTTTTCGACGCTGCCGGTATGTCGACGTTGTCGACCCCGATCCCGGCGCGACCGATGACCTTGAGCCTGGTCGCAGCCTCCAGCACCTTCTCGCTGACCTTGGTCGCCGAGCGGATTGCAAGGCCGTCATACTGGCCGATCACCTCCAGAAGTTTCTCCTTGTCCTTGCCGAGATCGGGCAGGTAATCGACCTCCACCCCGCGGTCGCGGAAGATCTGTACGGCGGTTTCGGAAAGTTTGTCCGATACGAGAACTTTTGGTGCCATTTCAATAGGCTCCTTGAATATCAGAGTGATTGGGGAAGGATGGATCGGCCTCAGGCCGCAACCGCCTGCGCTTCGATCTCGGCCAGGAACGCCCATTCGATCCACGGCATCAGCGCCACCACATCGGAGGTTTCAACGGTCGAGCCGCACCAGAGCCGCAGGCCCGGAGGCGCATCGCGATAGGCGCCCGCGTCAAGCGCCACCCCTTCCTTCTCAAGCCGTTTCGCGACCGCCTTGGCAAAGGCCGCACCGTCCTTGATCCGTGCGTCGGTGAACCTCAGGCAGACGCTGGTCGTCGAGGCCGTCGCCGGATCGACAGCAAGATTGGCGATCCAGTCCCTGCCTGTGACGAAATCGGCCACGGCCCCGGCGTTCGCCTCGGCCCGCGCGATCAGGGCCTTCAGCCCGCCGATCGACCGCGCCCATTTCAGCGCGACAAGATAATCCTCGACGCAGAGCATCGACGGCGTGTTGATCGTCTCGCCCTCGAAGATACCCTCGACAAGCTTGCCGCCCTTGGTCATCCGGAAGATCTTCGGCATCGGCCAGGCGGGGGTGTAGCTCTCCAGCCGCGCGACCGCGCGGGGCGACAGGATCAGGACGCCATGGCCACCCTCGCCGCCCAGCACCTTCTGCCAGGAGAAGGTGACGACATCGAGCTTGGCCCAAGGCAGATCCATCGCGAACGCCGCCGACGTTGCATCGCAGATCGTCAGGCCGGCGCGGTCCGCCGGGATCGCATCCCCGTTCGGGACGCGCACACCCGAGGTGGTGCCGTTCCAGGTGAAGACGACGTCCTTGGCGAAATCGACCGTGGTGAAATCCACGATCTCGCCATAGGGCGCCTTCCTGACTGTCGCATCGAGCTTCAGTTGTTTCACCACATCGGTGACCCAGCCTTCGCCGAACGATTCCCAGGCCAGCATCTCCACCGGCCGGGCGCCCAGAAGCGACCAGAGCGCCATCTCGACAGCCCCGGTATCCGAGGCCGGCACGATGCCGATGCGATAGTCGGCGGGAACGCCCAGAATGTCGCGGGTGAGATCGATCGCTTCCTTCAGCTTTGCCTTGCCGACGGCGGCGCGATGTGACCGGCCAAGCGGAGCATCACTGAGCATGTCGAGGGAGAAGCCGGGTATCTTCGCGCAGGGGCCCGAAGAGAAGCGCGGGTTGACCGGGCGCTGAGCCGGTGTGTTCGTAACCATTGCTGGTATCCTTCCAGATATACGCCCCTCGTTGGGGAGGGGTGTCCCGCCGCCGCAGATAGCGGGTGCTGCGCTCTGGCACAAGCGGGAAAACTTCGCTAAAGCGCCGCTTGAGCCATCAAATGCGACATGTCGCGTTCACTATCGGAAACTTTGCATGTTCATTGCCACGCTGCTCGCCAATCCCGTCCGCGCAGACCTTGACCGCGCGACGGTGGAGGCGATTCGCAATGCCTGGGGCGGCGGGGCTGTGCGCTGGCTCAACCCTGGAATCGCAGCGGAGTTCCCGCTGGAGGCGATCCCCGCCAACCGCTGGACGTCCTGGGAAGGGCTGCAGGGCCTAGGCATCGATCTCGTGGTCCAGCCTGAAGCGGGCCGCCGCAAGAAGATGCTTCTGGCCGATATGGACTCCACCATGATCGGGCAGGAATGCATCGATGAGCTTGCCGATATGGCCGGTGTCGGCCCCCGCGTCGCCGAGATCACGCGACGCGCGATGAACGGCGAGATCGACTTCGAAGGGGCGCTGATCGAGCGCGTCGGCCTTCTCAAGGGCCTGCCCGAAAGCGTCATCGGGCGAGTGCTGGCCGAGCGCATCACCTTCACCCCCGGCGGGCGCGCATTGATTGCCACGATGAAGGCCAACGGCGGCTACACCGCGCTGGTTTCGGGCGGCTTCACCGCGTTCACCATGTCCGTTGCGCGTGAGCTCGGCTTCGACGAGCATCGCGCCAATACGCTTCTGGCCGACAATGGGCACCTCACCGGAGAGGTCGCGCGCCCGATCCTCGGGCGTGAAGCGAAGACCGCCGCCCTGACCGACATCGCGGCCGAGCTCGGCATCAGCCATTCCGCGATCATGGCGGTCGGTGACGGCGCGAACGATCTTGGTATGCTCAGGCTCGCGGGCGCAGGCGTCGCGCTCCACGCCAGACCTGCGGTCGCGGCCGAATGCGATATCCGCATCAACCACGGCGACCTCTCGGCGCTGCTCTACATCCAGGGCTACGCGGTCGACGACTTCGCCTAGCCGGTCAGCTTCTTCATTGCCCGAATGACCGCCGCGCAGGCGGCGTACCTGAGAGGATGTCTTGCGCCCGGAAGGGGCGACTCCGGATCAGGCCGCGAAACCCGACGCCAGCCGCATGTCACCCGCGACGAACCCCCGGCGGCTGACGATCGGATCGGTCAGGTAGCGGCCGACCACCGGATGCCCCGCCTCCAGCGCACCCATCCGCAGCAGAAGCGCCGTGATCGCGGCCTCGGAGGCACGCGTGCCACCGTCGAGAATCTTGAGCGCGATGCCCAGCTTCAGCTTCGGAAGGATCGCGACGAAGACGGCTTCGGCCCCGGTCTTCACGGCCACCGTCCCGCCCATTGCGCGCATGAGATTGGTGCAGGCCCGCCCCTCGCCCGCGACAAGTTCCGGATAGGCGACCATCGCTTGCCAGAGCCGCGCTTTGGCGCGCTCGCGTGCGGAACCCTCGGGATCAGCGGCCGCAAAGCGCGCCATGGCCCGGGCAAGCCCGTGGACCGAGGTTGCGAAATTCGGGGCCGAGCAGCCGTCGATTCCGTAGCCGGGCGAGGCTTCGCCCGTTACCTCCTCAAAGGCTGTCTTGACCGCCTTTTGCACCGGGTGGTCCGGCTCGACATATTCCGTGCCCGCTTTCAGATGTTTGTTCAGCGTCAGAAAGCCCGAGTGTTTGCCCGAGCAGTTGTTGTGAATCTGGCAGGGCGCGGTGTCCGAGCAGACCAACCCCTTGCGCGCCTCTGGGTCGTCCGGCATCTGCGGCCCGCAGCGCAGGTCCCGCTCGCCAAGATCGAGACCGGCCAGCCAGCGTTCCACGGCCTCGGTATGGATCTGCGCGCCATTGTGGCTCGCACAGGCAAGCGCAATCTGCGCCTCGGTCAGTCCATAGGCCTCGGCCGCGCCGCTCTCGATCAGCGGAAGCGCCTGAATCATCTTGCAGGACGAGCGCGGAAAGATCACCGCCTCGGGATCGCCCCAGGCTTCGATCACGTCGCCGTTCTCGTCACAGATCACCGCATGGCCGGCGTGCACGCTTTCCAGAAGCCCGCCGCGCCAGAGTTCGATCATCGGAATTGCAGTCACGACACCCTCGCTGATGCGCGATTTTCTGCCACCGGGGCTTTTCCCTCAGGCGTAAATCGCGTTATGACACCCCTAACGTGTGCGACGGCGTCCCGCCACCAAAAAGTCCGTGGCGAAAGCGGCGGATGGGACGCGAGAGGCGAAAAAATAAAGGGAGCAGATCCTATGACATCGACGATTCTACGCGCGCTGGGCGCGACGGTTCTGGCGATGAGCACGGCGACGGCGACGCTCGCGCAGGTCTCGACCAACCGGGTGGCAGCCGAAACCGACTGGAGCGTTTTCGTCGAGGAGAGCCCGAAGGAGTGTTGGGCCGTTTCCGCCCCCAAGGAAACCGTCAACACCCGCGATGGCAAGGCCGTGGCGGTGCGCCGCGGCGATATCCTTCTCTTCGTCACATACCGCCCGAACGTGGCCGAGGGCGAGGTTTCGTTCAGCGGCGGCTATCCGTTCGCGGGCGGCTCCACTGTCGATCTGGATATCGGTGGTACGAAGTTCGATCTCTTCTCGGATGGCGAATGGGCCTGGTCAGGGTCGAAAGAGGACGATGCCAAGATCGTCGCGGCGCTGAAGTCCGGCGCCTCGGCCGTCCTGACCGCGCGTTCGGCGCGCGGCACCCAGACCAAGGACACGTTCTCGCTTCTCGGCGTTTCGGCCGCACTCGACGAGGCGGCCAAGCGCTGCGCATCCTGAGCCAACCCGCCGACGTTCAGGACGCGGCCTCAGCGCTGCTCCCCTGCATCGCTCCGCGGTTATTTCAGGATTGACAGCAGGTCGGCAAAATCGTCGGTCCATATCCGGCCGCCATCCGATGCCAGAGGCTGCCATCGCGGGTCATGCGCCAGCGCCTTCAGCGCAGAATCGTTGCGCGCCAGCATGACCACATGTGACGCAGTATCACCAAGCTCCGTCGCGGCGTGACCGCCATATCCTTGGAACCGTGCGCTAAGGCCAAGCTCCGCGGCGCTGCGCGCGAGCGGCCGATCAATCGCGTAGTAGCGGTTGGAGATGTGGTAGAGAAGCACACCGTCCGGCGCGAGCCTGCTCATGTAGAGTTGCATTGCTTCGTGCGTTGTCAGATGCATCGGAACCGAATCCGATCCATAGGCATCGATGATGAGAATGTCGTACCGCGGCGCCTTGTCTTCCTGCGCCAGCATCATCCGCGCATCGCCCAGTCGCGTCGGCGCGTCCGGGGCGCAGGCGGACAGGAAGGTGAAGAACTTCGGGTTGCGCGCGATTCTATCAACCGCAGCGTCGATCTCGTAAAAGGTCCAGTCCTGCCCCTCGCGCCGGTAGCAGGCGAGAGCCCCGGCACCGAGACCGACAATGCCGATCCTCCGCGCCTGTTCCCCGACTTCCGAGGTCAGAACCTGCGCCATGGGGCCGTTGCGATGATAGTAGAACTGTGGCTCCGGCCGGGCACGATCGAAATCGACAAGACGCTCTGCCCCGTGAATCGTGGTGCCGTTGGCATATTGGCGCAGTCCGTCGGCATCGAGGATCCTGTGGGTCCCGAAGAAGCTGCGATCCCGGAAGAGATCGCCATTGGGAATAAGGTAGACGCCCGACACGGCAACCATGCCGGCGGCGATGGCAGCGGCGGGAAGCTTCTTGCGCAGCCCCACCGCGACAGCCGCGGCGAGCACGAACATCGCCGCCTTGAGCAGTGCAGCATCGTCCAGCCCGAAGACAGTCTGCGCGAGGTAGAGCGGCAGCGACGCCAGAAGCCCGACCGCGAGGCCGGTTGCGGCCAGGGCGCGCGTCGGCCGCATGGCGGGACTGAGGACGAGGGTTGCCGCCACAAGCGTCGTCACGCCACCTTCCGCGAGGCTGTCGAAGAGAATCGGCGCGAGGATCGAGTTGAACAAACCGCCCAGCGCACCGCCCACCGACATCACCAGATAGAACAGCGTCAGATGCCGCCCGTCGGGTCGCGCCTCGTAAAGCTTTGCGTGGGCAAAGAGGGCGACGATGAAGAATGTGACGATCAGGCCCGCAGCGCCGACCAGATCAAGATCCGCCCCGGTCAGACCCGCAAAGACTGCCCCGAGCGCGCCGAGCGCCAGCAGATAGGCGATGGTCATCACCGGTGTGAGGGCAAGCGGCCGACGAGAGAAGGTCACCACAAAGCTCAGCAGATAGAGCGACAGCGGGAGCACCCAGACCAGCGGGACTGCGCCGATATCCGTGCTGATCTTGGTGGTAATGGCCAGCATCATCGACGATGGAACAAACGCCAGAAGCATCCATCGGCCGATCTGTCCGATGGTTACCGGCGCATCCGGTGACGCGGGGCGCGCGACCTGAACGCGCGCGCCACGCAGCGCGTTCAGTCCGCAGAGAACGAGAACGCCGCCGAAGCACAGGAATCCCAGTGCCCAAAGCTCGCCGATGCGGCGGGCGCCGAGAAGCGGCTCGGCCAGAAGCGGAAACGCCAGAAGCGCCACGAGTGACCCAAGATTGCTCGCCCCATAGAGAAAATAGGGATCGTCTGCGGACGGGCCGTCGCTCCTGGCATACCAGAACTGAAGCAGCGGCGCGTTTGCCGAGAGAACGCCAAATGGAAGCCCGACGCCAAGCGCGAAGAGCATGAGTGTCTGCCAAGCCGCAGGCACAGCGGGATCGTAGCTCCACCCCGCAGGTATGGCGAGCGGCAGGAAGGCAAGGGCAGCCAGCCAGAGGACGAGATGCAGCGCCAACTGGGCAGCGACCGGCAGGTAACGGGTGACAAGGTGCGAATAGAGATAGCCGCCAATCAGGACGCTTTGGAAGAACAGCATCGCCGTCGTCCAGACTGCCGGCGCGCCGCCGATCTGCGGCAGCACGATCTTGGCAAAGAGCGGCTGCACGAAAAAGAGAAGCGATGCGCTGAGAAAGATCGTCGCCGTAAAAAGTGCCGGCACAAGCCATCGCGGTCCGGTCACGGACTTGGTCTCAACCTGATGCATATCCTGCCCTGCGTTCATCATTGTCGCTGGCTAGCCGACAAATCCGCCGACAATGCGGCGCAGTTCGGTCAGAGCTTTGTCAACGGCACAACGCGGGCGGAGCTTTCGTCTGGCGCGATCTCCTCAAAATCGAAGTTGTCGAGCTTGGCCGCCCGCTTGCCTGCGCGTTCGGCTGCTGTCGTGATTCCTTCAAGATCGCCGCGCGCCTGATGGAAATGGGTCGAGAGCTTGTCGACCCGCTCCACCACCAATTCCACATCGCGGTGAAGCTGGCGCAGCATCGTGCGGATGGCACCGGCCTGTTCTCGCATCCGCGCATCCTTCAGAATGGCGCGCATCGTGTTCAGCGTCGCCATGCAGGTCGTGGGCGAGACGATCCAGACCTTGACCTCGAACCCTTCACGGACAAGTTCGGGAAAGTTGGCGTGCAGTTCGGCATAGACCGCTTCCGAGGGCAGGAACATCAAGGCCCCATCCGCCGTTTCGCCATCGAGGATATACCGCTCCGCAATCGCCTTGATATGGGTCCGCACCGCGCTCCGCAACATCCGCTGCGCGTCGACGATCTGTAGCGGGCTTTCGGCGCGGCGCAGCGCCTCATAGGCCTCCAGCGGAAACTTCGAATCGATGACGATCGGGCCGGGCGGGTTCGGCAGGTGGATCAGACAGTCGGCCCGGCGGCCGTTTGACAGCGTCGCCTGCATGGTGAAGGCGTCGGGTGGCATCGCCTTCCTGACGATGTCGTTCAACTGGATTTCCCCGAAGGCGCCACGCGTCTGCTTGTTCGACAGGATGTCCTGCAAGCTGAGCACATCGCCCGACAGCTTTTCGATGTTCGACTGCGCCTTGTCGATCGTCTCAAGCCGTTGCTGCAGGTCGCCGAGTGACCGCGCCGTTCGCGTCGCCGTCCCCTGAAGGCTTTCGGTCATGCCGCGCGACACTTCGCTGAGCCGCTGCTCCATTAGGTGCAGCACACGCGCCTGCGAGGCGGCCTGCGCCTCGGCCACATGCGTAAGTCCCCCGGACAGTTGCTGCTGTCCGTCGGAAAGGCTCTGCACCCGCATCCCGAGCTGACTGAGATGATAGCTCATCGGCTCAGCCATCCGGGCCGAGCGGGCCGCGGCGCGCATGGTCAGGAAGACCAGAACGAACAGCAGCAGCACCAGCGCCGCGCCACCGAGCGCGATCTGAACGATGGGGTCTGAAAAGCTGTAGGTCTGTCCGTAGATCGTGATCATGTGCGCCCGAAAAGCCGTTCGATATCGCCCAGTTTCAGTTCGACATACGTTGGGCGGCCGTGGTTGCACTGGCCGGACAGCGGCGTCGCCTCCATCTCGCGCAGAAGGGCATTCATCTCCTCAGGCCGCATCCGGCGGCCAGAGCGGACCGACCCGTGGCAGGCCATGCGCGACAGCACCGCGTCGATCTTCGATTGAAGCTTCTGGCTGGTGCCTGTGTCGCGCAGTTCGTCGATGATGTCGTGCAACAGCGCGGCGGCGCTGACCTCACCCAAAAGTGCGGGGGTTTCGCGCACGGCGATCGCGCCGCCGCCGAAGGGTTCGAGGGTGAGGCCAAGGGCGGCAAGTGTGTCGGCATGGTCGAGCAGCAGCGCCGCGTCACCTTCCGACAGGTCCACGATCTCGGGGATCAGAAGCGCCTGTGCGGCGATACCGGTTTCGTCCCGCTGACGTTTCAGCCGCTCGTAGACCAGCCGCTCGTGCGCGGCATGCTGATCGACGATCACGAGGCCGGTTTCGGTCTGGGCAATGATATAGTTCTCATGGACCTGCGCACGGGCCGCCCCTAGAGGGTTCCGCTCCCCCTCCGACAGATCATCGGCTGCCGGCACCGGCTCGAAACGGGCGCTCGCTTCGGCGAAACCGGAGGCGAGCGGCGCCTGCGCCATATACGCCATTCGAAGGGCCGTCTGTGATGGCCGGTCCATCTGATAGACGCGCGCGCCCATCGGTTCGGGGCGCATCGCGCCCAGCGTCGCCCCGGCGACAGTGGACGAGGCGCGGTGGCCCGCCTCTGCCAGCGCATGGCGCAACGCCGAGACGATGAGACCACGCGCGACGCCCGGCTCGCGGAACCGCACTTCGGCCTTTGCGGGATGGACGTTCACATCCACACGCTCGGGGTCGCAGATGAGGTTGAGGACGGCGGCAGGATGACGGTCGCGCGACAACACATCCATATAGGCGGCCCTGAGTGCTCCGATCAGCAGCCTGTCGCGCACCGGGCGGCCGTTGACGAACAGGAACTGCTCGACCGCGGCGCCCCGCGAATAGGTCGGCAGGGCGGCGAATCCGGTCAGGCGGATGCCGTCCCGCTCGGCGTCGATGGGCAGGGCATTCTCGGCGAAATCCTTGCCGATCAGTGTGGCAAGGCGGGCCGACAAAGCCGTGAAGAGATCGCCCTGTTCGGGGTCCGCGCGCAGGATGATGCGCCCCTCGCCGCCGCCGGACACGTCGCGAAGCGTGAACCCGACGAAGGGCTCGGCCATTGCCAATCGCTGAACAACATCGCGGATCGCCTGCGTTTCCGCGCGGTCGGACCGCAGGAACTTGAGACGCGCCGGCGTCGCGTAGAAGAGATCGCGCAACTCAACGACCGTCCCGCGGGTCAGCGCGGCCGGCCGCACCGGCCCGATACGCCCGCCTGAGGTTGTGATTTCCGCCGCGTCACTGTCTGCGGCGCGCGAGGTGATGCGCAACCGCCCGACGGCACCGAGCGAGGGCAGTGCCTCGCCGCGGAAACCGAAGGTGCGAATGTTCAGAAGGTCGGATCCGTCGATCTTGGAGGTCGCATGGCGCGCGAGCGCCAGCGGCAGATCCTCGGCGGTCATGCCGCAGCCGTCATCGGCGATACGGATCAAGGTCTTGCCGCCATCGGCAAAGGCGACCTCGATCCGCCGCGCCCCGGCGTCAAGCGCGTTCTCAACCAGTTCCTTCACTGCGGAGGCCGGACGTTCGACCACCTCGCCCGCGGCAATGCGGTTGACGGCGGCCTCGTCCAACTGCCGGATTACGGGCCGCCCGGGCAGTATCTTGGGGTTCTCGGCATTCATGCTACCAGAACTAGCAGGTTCTAGCAGATTCGGCTATGCCCTCGGGCGCGCGCGCGATCAGTTCGTCGTCTCCAGCCCGACCGGCTGACCGACGACGACAAAGCGCAGGTTGTCCGGCTGCATCAGGCGCGCCGCAACCCGCTTCACGTCGGCGAGCGTCACCGCCTCGATATAGCCATTCCGGTCGTTCACATAGGAGACGGGCAGGCCCTCGGACATCATGCCCACAAGGATATTGGCGATCTGTCCGTTGCCATCGAAGCGCAGCGGGAACGACCCGGTGAGATAGGTCTTGGCCGCGTCCAGTTCGTCGTCGGTCACGCCATTGGCGGCGGCATCGGCCCAGACATCCCGAATGACAGCAATCGCCTCGGCCACCTTCTCGTTGGCCGAAGAGAAGGAGCCTTGCCACGTCTCGGCCAGATTCATCGGAACAAGATAGCTCCCGACGCCATAGGTCAGCCCACGCTTTTCCCGCACCTCATCCATCAGACGCGCGGAAAATCCCTGTCCGCCGACGATGTGGTTCAGCACATAGGCAGCGAAGAAATCGGGATCGTCGCGCTTGATCCCCGCTTGGCCGAAGTTCACGACCGATTGCGGCGTGTCGAAATTCACGACGGTAACGCCGCCGGTCAGGCCAAGCGTTGCCCGTGCCGGCATCGGCGCGCCCGCTTCCGGCAGCGCGCCCAGAACTTCGTCGAGAAGTCGGCCAAGATCTTCGGCCGTGATGTCGCCCACCGCCGCGACCGAGATGCGGCCACGCGTCAGAACGGCACCCTTCGCGGCCACAAGATCGTCCCGAGTCAGGGCGGAAAGGCTCTCGAGTGTGCCGAAGCGAGAGGATCCGTAGGGATGCTCGCCGTAGGCAATCTGATCGAGGGTGCGGCTCGCAATGGCGCTCGGGTCGGTTTCATCCTGACGGATGATCGAGGCGATCTGCGCGCGCACCCGATCAATCGCGTCCTGATCGAAGCGCGGTGTGGTCAGCGCCGATTTCAGAAGCGACATGACCTCATCGCGGTTTTCGGTCAGCATCTGCACCGAGACTGTCACCGCGTCATCACCGGCGTCGAAGGCGATCTCGGCGGCAAGCGATTCCCGCGCGGCGGCAAAGCCCTGCGAGTCTAGATCGCCTGCGCCTTCCTCAAGCGTCGAGGTCATCAGCATCGTCGCACCGCGCTTTCCTGCCGCATCAAGGCTGGTACCGCCTTCGAAGCGAATCTCGAGCGCGGTAAAGGGCAGGGAATGCTCCTCGACCAGCCAGGCGCGAATGCCGCCGGGCGAGGTGACTTCCTGGATCTCCACGGCGGCCAATGCCTGCGCGGCAGTCAGCACGGCGACGGCGCCGGCAAGAAGAAGGCGGATCATTGCAGCAACTCCGTCGTGTCATCGGTCGCGGTGCCGGGCATCATCCAGCCGGTGACCGAGCGGCGCCTGTCGAGCACATCGGCGGCGGCGCGCTTCACGTCTTCGACCGTCACAGCGTCGAGCACCTTAGGCCAGTCCTCGACGTCGCGGATCGTCAGTCCGGTTGTCAGCGCCGCGCCATAGCGCCGCGCCAGGCCCATGACGCTGTCCTTGGCATAAATCTCGTCGGCGCGGATCTGAGTCTTGATCCGCTCGAACTGCGCGGCATCGACACCGTTCGCCACGACATCGGCAAGGACCGCATCCATCGCCTTTTCGGCCTCGGCCATGCTGACACCCGGCGCCGGGACCAGTGCCAGATTGAAGGTGGTATCATCATAGGAGGTGCCATCATACCCGGCCGAGGCATAAAGCGCGATCTGGCTGTCGAATTGCAGCTTCTTGGCCAGGATCGAGGTCTGGGAACTGCCGCCGAGTGCCGCGGCAAGAAGTGTCAGTGCGGCCGCCTGCGTCTGATCGCCCGGATCGCGTTCCGGCGCAAGGTAGCTGCGCGTGATGTAAGGCTGCGCCACGCGAGGGTCCTTGTAGCTCAGCCGCCGCTCGGCAAGTTGGGCGGGTTCCTGCGGACGGTTGCGCGGGCCGATGCCGGGGCTGGGCTCCAGCGGACCGTAGTACTGTTCGGCGAGGCGCTTCACAGAATCCGGCTCGACGTCGCCGGCAACCACCAGAACCGCATCGTTCGGCGCGTAATAGGTCCGATACCAGTCGAGCGCATCCTGACGGGTCAGAGTCTCCATTTCATGCCGCCAGCCGATGATCGGCGTGCCATAAGGATGGCTCAGATACTGCGCGGCACGGCGCTGTTCGCCGAAAATCGCGCCCGGATCGCTGTCGGTACGCTGGTTGCGCTCTTCGATGATGACCTCGCGCTCGGTCTTCCAGTCGTCTTCCGACAGGGTGAGGTTGCGCATCCGGTCTGCTTCCATCTTCATCACCAACTCAAGCCGGTCCGAGGCGATGCGCTGGAAATAGGCGGTATAGTCCCATGCGGTGAACGCGTTGTCGGAACCGCCATTGGCCGCGACCGTCTTCGAGAACGCCCCAGGGGCGACCTCCTTTGTGCCCTTGAACATCAGATGTTCAAGAAAATGCGCGACGCCAGACACACCGGGCTTTTCATCGGCTGCACCGGCCCGATACCAGACCATCTGAACGACGACCGGGGCGCGATGATCCTCGATCACGACCACCTCCAGCCCGTTGTCGAGAGCGAAGGAGGTCACGTCCCCCGCGCTGGCGGGACTTGCGATGCATGCGGCGAGCGCGAACGGGCGCAGAAATCTCATCAAGGCTCACTCCCTTTCTGTGCGGACAGAGGTAGTGGCTGACCCGGCGGCGTCAAGCCGAAGGCGACGGAGTGACGAAGAGGTGACTACTTCTTCTTCTGCGTCGCGACGCTTTCCGGCGGTGCGCCCACGTTGCGCACGCCGCGGGCGCGCCAGTATTCAAGCTCGGCATACTGGTCGAGGGACATGGGCGCATAGGCCTTGTAGTAGACATTCGTGCCAAAGACCCGCTCAAGCAGGCGCCCATCGTGGCGGCGGCGCCAATCCAGATCCTCGGACGCCAGCGTCTGGCGGATGCCCGCCGTCCGCCCGAGCCGACCCGAGTAGTTCACCAGCCCCGCGTTCGCGGCCGAGATGGTTTCCTGGCTCAGCGCGGCGGGATTGCCGCCGAGCGCGGCCACCGCATCGGCCTCGGGCGTCGGATCGGTGATATTTCTGCCGCCCGGCGTCGGCGCCGGCAGTTCCGCAAGGCTTTCCGGCATTTGCAGCGGCTTCGTCGGCAGGATCGAAAATTCGTCGGGGCTGCGCGTCTGCGACCTGAGATTCATCAGCTGCGGCGTCTTGTCATTGCTGCCGAACACACCCCCGCAGGCCGAAAGCGACAACAACAGTGCCGCTCCAAGCGCAATCCTGCTCACGGTCAGCGTCGGCCGCATCTGTTTCTCCCTCACCTGCCTCGTTTCGTCTTAGCCCAACTCAACGCGCGCGTCACGGGGTCTTCTCCCGCCCGGTGAAGATCACGAGGCCGATGGCACCCGCAAAAATCGCGATATCGGCCACATTGAAGGAATAGGGGTTGTGCAGCCCCGGTACCGACATGTTCAGAAAATCGGCGACCGCACCGTAGATGATGCGGTCCAGGACGTTGCCCATCGCCCCGCCGATCAGGCAACCTGCGGCGATCTTGACGATAGCGCTATGCGGTTCGCGCCGGACCCAGAGCCAGACCCAGGCGGAAATCGCAAACGCAAGCGCGATGAGCAGCCACCGCGCGAGGTCCGACGAATGTGCCAGAAGCCCGAAGTTGACACCCTGGTTCCACGCCATGCGGAACGTGATCCAGGGCGGCAGGACCAGAATTTCCTGTCTGGAATAGAGGTCCAGCCCCTGAACCACGATGAGTTTCGTGATCTGGTCGAGGGCGAAGATCGCCGACGCGGTCAGGACGACGAGCCGCATCCTCAGTGGCGGAAATGCCGCTGGCCGGTGAAGACCATGGCAAGACCGGCCGCGTCGGCAGCGGCGATCACTTCGTCGTCGCGCATCGAGCCACCGGGCTGGATCACCGCCGTCGCCCCCGCTTCGGCTGCGGTCAGAAGCCCGTCGGGAAACGGGAAGAAGGCATCGGAGGCGACGACGGAGCCTTTGACCGTCGGCTCGGCCAGCCCCAGCGCGGCGGCCATGTCCGCAGACTTCTGCGCGGCGATGCGGGTGCTGTCGACCCGGCTCATCTGACCCGCGCCAACCCCCACGGTCGCGCCGCCCTTCACATAGACGATAGCGTTCGACTTGACATGCTTGGCAACCTTCCAGGCAAACAGCAGATCGGCGATCTCGGCCTCCGTCGGCGCGCGCCTGGTGACCACCTTCAGATCGGCGGGTAGGATCACGCCATTGTCACGGTCCTGCACCAGGAACCCGCCGGCGACCTGTCGGAAGGTCAGGCCAGGGGCCGTCGGGTCCGGCAACGCCTCGGTCGTGAGAAGCCGAAGGTTCTTCTTGGCCGAGAAAACCGCCTTGGCCGCCGCTTCGGCCCCGGGGGCGATGACAACCTCAGTGAAGATCTGGCAGATCTCTGCGGCAGTCGCCGCGTCGAGCGGCCGGTTCAGCGCCACGATGCCGCCGAAGGCCGAGGTGCGGTCACAGTCATAGGCGGCCTTGTAGGCCTCAAGCAGGGTCGCCCCGCGCGCCACGCCGCAAGGATTGGCATGCTTCACGATCACGCACGCGGCTGCCTCGGCCGGATCGAATTCGGCCACAAGCTCAAAGGCCGCGTCGGTGTCGTTGATGTTGTTATAGCTCAGTTCCTTGCCCTGGTGCTGGATCGCCGTGGCGACACCTGGGCGACCGCTGCCGTCGGTGTAGAAGGCGGCCGACTGGTGCGGGTTCTCGCCGTAGCGCAGCGTCTGGGCGAGCCGGCCGG
>JBGSNN010000031.1:0-4291 GCA_041739655.1 Albidovulum sp.
GCGGCGCCAGAATCGGGCGGCCGGTGCCGATGGCGAAGGTCAGCGCCGCGAAGGCGAAGGCCAGAACGGCGGCGGGGATCAGAAGGCGCGAGGTCCGCCCGAGCCGCGCGCGTTTCCATGACATCATCGCGCCGATCGGCAGAAGGACCGCCAGCAGGACCATGAAGGGCGTGAACGCTGCCTCGAAGAACGGCGCCCCGACCGAGAGCTTGCGGCTGAAGGCAAGCTCGGCCACCAGCGGCCAGATCGTCCCGACAAAGACCACGAAGGCCGCGACCGCCAAGAACACGTTGTTCAGCACCAGCGCGGATTCGCGGCTGACAAGGCTGAAGACGCCCTTCGCCTCCATGGCGCCCGCACGCGCCGCGTAAAGCATCAACGCGCCGCCGATGAAGACGGCGAGGATGGCGAGGATGAAGACCCCGCGCTCGGGATCATTGGCGAAGGCATGGACCGAGGTGATGACGCCGGAGCGCACGATGAAGGTGCCGATCAGCGAGAAGCCGAAGGCGAGGATGGCGAGAAGGATGGTCCAGGCCTTCAGCGCCTCGCGCTTTTCCACCACGATGGCGGAATGGAGAAGGGCGGTGGCGACCAGCCAGGGCATGAACGAGGCATTCTCGACCGGGTCCCAGAACCAGAACCCGCCCCAGCCCAGCTCGTAATAGGCCCACCAGGAGCCAAGCGCGATTCCGATGGTCAGGAACATCCAGGCGGCGAGCGTCCAGGGCCGCACCCAGCGTGCCCAGGCGGCATCGACCCGACCTTCGATCAGCGCCGCGACGGCGAAGGAGAACGCCATCGAGAGCCCGACATAGCCGAGGTAGAGGAAGGGCGGATGGAAGGCGAGGCCGGGATCCTGCAGCAGGGGATTGAGGTCATGCCCGTCGAAGGGCGGCATCGCAAGCCGCAGGAACGGGTTGGAGGTGAAGAGGATGAAGGCGAGGAAGGCGACGCCGATCAGCGCCTGAATCGCCAGCACGCGGGCGCGCAGGCGGTCAGGAAGCGCGCCGCCGAACCAGGCGGCCGAGGCCCCGAAGAGTGCGAGAATCAGCACCCAGAGCAGCATCGACCCCTCGTGATTCCCCCAGACACCCGAGACCTTGTAGAGCATCGGTTTCAGCGTGTGCGAGTTCTCCACGACGAGCTTCAGCGAGAAGTCCGAGGTGACGAAGGCATGAGTCAGCGCCGCGAAGGAAATCGCGATGCAGAGAAATTGCAGCGTCGCCGCGACCGGCGCGACCGCCATCCAGGACGACCAGCCCTTCTGCGCGCCGATCAGCGGCACGGTCCCCTGCACGAGGGCAAGGGCGAGGGCGAGGATAAGGGTGAAGTGGCCAAGTTCTGCGATCATGGGGTCAGCATAGAGGCTTTGGCGGCGCGCGCCAATGGGCTGCGCGCCGATGTCGCGGATCAGGCCCTCGGTTGCGGCCCGGAAAGCGGGGGGCCGTCTGCCCCCCGCACCCCCCGAAGGTATTTGGCAACAGAAGAAGCTGTAGTCAGTCTTGGTTCTGGCGCCGCCATTCGTCCAGCGCGGGGTTGTCGCCGGCCGCGGCGGGGCTGATGGCGGCCGCGGCAGGACGGCGGGGTGGCGTGCCGCCCCGGCGGAAGTAATGCGCCTCGCGCGCGCCGAAATAGAAGCCGACGATGGCGGCGAGCAGCCACCAGAGCGGGTCAGGAACCTGGTTCAGTCCGACCATGCGTTTGGCGAAGCTCTCCGGATCGACCATCGCAAAGCTGAAGAGGCCGAGTGTGCCCAGCGCCAGCATCGGCCGCGGCAGGCGGTTCAGGCCGTTGACGAACCGGTCGAACAGGCCGTCTTGCACCGACTGGAATTCCGCCCCGTATTCGCCGAGGGCGGCAATATAGGCCTCATGCGCTGCCGCCATCTTCCGGGTGGCATTCGGCACGAAGACCTCGGCAACGGTCGTGGCGGCCTGGCCGAGCGCATTGGTCACGGCGGGCGCGGCGAAGATCCGGGAGATCAGCCCCATCTGGCGGTCCTTTCGCGATGTGCGGCCGCGCTCAGATGAAAGCGGGGCGACATGAAGTCTTCGGCGCGGGTGATCCAGCCGCCCTTGCCGCCATCGCGGCGGCGGACGTATTTGCGGCTTGCCGGGCGGGCATCGGCCAAGGCGTAGTAATAGTTCCGCCGCGCGATGCCGTAGGCATCGGCGAGAAGGCCCGCGTCCACCCGCGCCGCCGCCGCCGCCGCGGCGATGGTTCTCGGGCCGATTGTTCCATCGACGGAGAGGCCGTGGCCCATCTCGATCAGAAGGCGCTGGAGGATGCGCACGGCATGGGCTCCGGCGTTGACATACATGTCGAAGACCGAGGGCTGCAGCACCTCTGGCAGTTGCGCGATGCCGGGGCGATGAAAGTAGTGTTCGACATAGATCTCGGCGGCCTTTTCGGGCGTCAGCGCCTTCAGGTCGTCCGCCTCGATCCGGCCGTCGCCGCTGAGGTCGAGCCCAAGCGCCCGCAGCGTCTTCAGGGTGACGCCATATTTGGTCGCCCCGCCGGGATCGTCGGGGTCGTTCACATAGCCGCCCTCACGGGCGACGATTTCCTTGGCGATGTCGGCAACACTGTGCATGGCTTCGGTCCCTCGAACCGGACGAAGCCTGTGACGGAATGGTTAATTCGTTGCTGGAGCGGCGTTCGGATCGACGTAGACGCCCTGTTCCTTCAAGGCATCGACGACCTCTTTCGGCATGTAGGTCTCATCATGCTTGGCGAGAATCTCCGTCGCCATGAATGTGCCGTCGACATATCTCCCGGTCGCCACGACCCCCTGTTTCTCGCCGAAGAGATCGGGCAGGACGCCGGTGAACTTCACCGGGATCGTGGCATTGGTGTCGGTAACGTCAAAGCTGACCTCCGCCCCCTGCCCGCGCTTGACGCTGCCCTCCTGCACCAGACCGCCGATGCGGAAGGTCTCATTCGGGCCCGGCGCATTGTCTGCGACCTCTGTCGGCGAGCGAAAGTATTGCAGCGCGTCCGGTGCGGCGAGGTAGAAGGCGGCAAAGCTTGCCGCCATGGCCACAACGGCGAGAATGATGATCTGGATACGGCGTTGTTTCTTCAAGCCTTTCATAGCATCCTCACGGGAAGAGCGGGGCCAGTGTCAGCCCCGCTGTTTCATCAAGGCCAAGCATGAGATTGGCGTTCTGGATGGCCTGGCCGGACGCGCCCTTGACGAGGTTGTCAAGCACCGAGATCACGATGACCCGGCCCGGCACCCGATCGGGCACCACCCCGATGTGGCACAGGTTCGAGCCGCGCACATGCTGGGTCGCGGGATATGTGCCGAAGGGCAGGATCTGGACAAAGGGCGCATCGGCATAGCTGTCGCAGAGCGTCGCATGGACCCTGACCGCATCGCCCGCAGCATAGATCGTCGCCATCATGCCGCGGCTCATCGGGACGAGATGCGGCGTGAAGGTCGGCACGACCGGCCGTCCGGCCGCAAGACTCAGTTCCTGATCGATCTCGCCCATGTGGCGGTGGTGGGCGACGCCGTAGGCGGAAAAGCCGTCATTCACCTCGCAGAAGAGGTTGCCTTCGCGCAGCGCCCGACCGGCACCCGAGACACCGGATTTCGCGTCGATGACGATGCCCTCGGGCGCCACCGCCGCCGCCTTCAGGAGCGGGATCAGCGGCAAAAGCGCGGTCGCGACATAGCAGCCTGTATTGGCGGTGATCCGCGCCGCACGGATGCTGTCGCGGTAAACCTCGGGCAGGCCGAAGGCGACCTCGGGCTGAATGTCCATCGCGGTATGCTCGATGCCGTACCACCTGGCATAGGCCGCCGCGTCGCGCAGCCGGAAATCGGCGGACAGGTCCACCATCTTCACGCCTTTGGGCAGCGACCGCGCCAGACCATGGGTCACGCCATGCGGAAGCGCGGCAAAGACGAGATCGACCGCGCCGAGGTCGATGTCCTCGATCTGGGCGAGTTTCGGCAGCGTCAGGTGGCGCAGGTGCGGAAAGACCTCGGCCATCGTCATCCCGGCCTTGCGGTCGGCGGACAGCGCCGCAATCTCCATCTCGGGGTGCGTCGCGATCAGGCGGACGAGTTCGGCACCCGTGTAGCCCGAGGCTCCAAGGATGGCGATTCTCCGCGACATGGCCGTCTCCTGCAAGGTTCAGAGGCGGTCATGTCGCGCGTGCGCGCCGGATTCAACCGAAATTTTCGTGTGAAGGGCGATTCGTGCCCTCAGGCCGCAGTCCGTTTCGCGCGGCGGCGCAGCGCGCCCAGACCGGCGACGCCGCCGCCGAGCAGCAGCGC
>JBGSNN010000032.1:0-11963 GCA_041739655.1 Albidovulum sp.
TTGCGCCGAACCCGACGCCGCGCCGGGGCGCGGTGGCAGCGAGCACATTGCGCACCCACTCCACCTTGTCGCCGGCGAAGGCCAGCGCCTCGGCCTCGGAGGCACGGGTCGGCATCGACAGCGTTACCCTCCCGTCCAGCCGCGACACGCGCAGCGAGAACCGCCGCGCCCGCGCCGAACGGCGCAATGTCATGGAAACCGGGGGATTACCGGGAAGGGTGCGCTCGACCATATCCTGCCTGCCTTTGCCGCAGTCTAGCAAAGCGTCGGGGGCTGCGGAATGGCCAAATCCACTGCAGTCGCGGATCGGTCGCGAAAGGCTTTGACAGCCCCACCCACTTGTGGCAGTTGGCTTCGACTCTGAGATAGACGCGCACGGAAGGAGTATTCCATGCCCAAGGATGAATGGGGCGTCAAGCGCCTCTGCCCGCATTGCAACAGCCGCTTCTATGACTTGCGGCATGACCCGATGACCTGCCCGGAATGCGGCCACACCTTTACCGCCGACAGCCTGATCGCCGGTCGCGGCCGGACCCTGATCGCTGAAAAGGCCCCGGTCAAGGAGGTCGATCTCGAGGTTGACGACCTGACCGATGACGAAGAAATCGCCGATGACAGCAGCGATGCCGATCTCGACGATGATCTTCTCGAGGACGACAGCGACGACGACGTTTCGCTCGACGAAATCGCTGATGTGGCGGGCACGGACGACGAGTAAAATCAGGCCAGACCGAGACCGAAGGGCGCGGGAATTTTCCGCGCCCTTTTGCTTTGCAGGGCGCGCTGGCGAAAGCCACGCGCGCGCATACTTTTCACTTGCGCGCCCCCGCAGCCATGCCTATATCGCCCCACGCGGGCCTGAGGCCCGAGACCTCCGGTGGGGCCATAGCTCAGTTGGGAGAGCGCTTGAATGGCATTCAAGAGGTCAGCGGTTCGATCCCGCTTGGCTCCACCAAACATCCCCTGACTGAGATTGATCCTGCCCGGCGGACGCTCAGGCCGCGCCGGCGGCCAAGTGCTCAAATAGGCGTGCGACCGCCTCCGCGCCGGGATCGTTGTGGCCTTGAAGCTTTGCCGCAGAGATATAGCTCGCCCGGCCGGCTTTTGCCTTGGTGATGCTCGCGGTGAAGTTCGCACCCGCCCGAGCAGCCTTGGCCGCGGCGGCAAGCCCGGCGGGCACGGCGTCGAAGGCTGGCAGAAGCGCATCGATCATGGTCCTGTCGCCGGGGCGCGCACCACCGACCTGCTGAATCCGATCAAGACCGGATTTCAGGGCGCCAAGCGCATCCTCGCCGCTTGCCGATGCGTCGCCAGCGGCGGCGAAGAAGATCGCAAGGAGAACCCCCGACGAGCCGCCCATGGTCTGGCTCAGTTCCTGTCCGATCGCGCGGTAGAGTTGGGTGAGATCCGCCAGGGGGAGCCGGTCGAGCGCCTCGATCAGCGCCCGTGATGCGGTGGCGAGGGTGCTTCCGGTGTCCCCGTCACCCGATTTGGCGTCGAGCGCGTTGAGATCGGCCTCGGCAGCGATGAGAATGCGACAACAGCGCTCGATAAAAGCCCGTGTCGCATCGTGTTTCGACGGCATCGGCTGAATCGGAGTCAGCCCGTCGGGAAGCGGCTGCACCGCAACCGGGCCGACGGCGAGGCATCCGGGCCAGGCCCAGGGCGCGACGGCGGCGGACAGGGCGGCCTCATCAGATTGGGTCACCGGCAGCAGCGACACCGAAAACCCCTGCATGTCGAGCGAGGTCATCATCGGCGCGGGCCCGACCAGCCAACGGATCTGCGCGCCGATGCGCGACTGCACGAGTTCCTCGGCCAGGACCGCCATCTCCAGCGGCATTGCGCCGCCGAGGTTGTTCAGCAACGCGACATGAGGTCCCGGACCGATGTTGGGCGCGAGCCGGTCCACGACCATGGCCATCGCTTCGCGCGCCGACCGGAAATCGACCTGTTCGACACCGGCCTCGCCGTGAATGCCAAGGCCGAGCTCCGCCTTGCCCGGTGCGATCCGATCCTCCTTGGGCGATCCGGGGACCGTGCAGGTATCGAGCGACATGCCGATCGAGACCGCACTCGCGATGACGCGCCGCGCCG
Organism: Albidovulum sp.; assembly: GCA_041739655.1. Classification (GTDB taxonomy): domain Bacteria; phylum Pseudomonadota; class Alphaproteobacteria; order Rhodobacterales; family Rhodobacteraceae; genus Albidovulum. Next base: position 2,098 of record JBGSNN010000032.1, read on the forward strand.
CCTCCGTGACAGCCTCAAGCCCGGCGCCCTGATCGGCCAGAGCGCCCGCGATCTTGTGCACGAAAAGCGTTCCGGCCACGCCCCGCGCCTGCGGCAGATCCGGCAGCGCGATATCATCATCAACGACGACCATGTTGACACGGAGCCCGAAGGCGCGCGCGCGTTCCGCCGCCAGCCCGAAGTTCAGCCTGTCGCCGGTGTAGTTCTTGACGATCAGCAGGCACCCGGCCTTGCCGGTGACCGCAAGGATGCCGGCCAACACCGCGTCCACCGATGGCGAGGCGAAAACGTCGCCGCAGACCGCCGCCGTCAACATCCCCTGACCGACATAGCCCGCGTGCGAGGGTTCGTGCCCCGAGCCGCCGCCCGAGACCAGCGCGACCCTGGACTTGTCCCAGTCGGTCCGCATGACAACCCTGATGTGAGGGTAGCCGTCGAGCCGGGCAAGGCGCCCGCCTGCGGTCCGTAGCATGCCGTCGATCGCCTCGGTGACAAGGCTTTCCCTGGTGTTGATGAACTGCTTCATGGGTGTCCTCCTCAGGCGACGCGCCGACCGGCGGCGTCGAAATAGAGCGGGTTGCTTGGCGCGATGGCGATGGTGTCGCCGGGTTCGGTGCGCGTGTGGGCGTCGGTCAGCGTGACGATGTCATGTCCGTCGAGCCGCAGGTGGAGCCGGGTCTGGTCGCCGAGATGCTCCACGCGCAACACCTCGCACGGCTTGCCGCCGCCCTGCGCGATATGCTCGGGCCGCAATCCGATGGTGCTGGCGCCGACGGGGGCACCGGGAAAGAGGCCGGCCGGAAGGGCATTGATGCGCGGCAGGCCAAGACGGGTCGCGACATAGAGGCTGACCGGGTTCTCATAGATCTCGCGCGGCGGTCCGAACTGGACCAGCCGGCCTTGGTCGAGCACGCCGACATGGGTCGCCATCGTCATCGCCTCGATCTGATCGTGAGTGACATAAAGAAGCGTTGCGCCAAACTCTTGCTGGATTCTCTTCAACTCGATTCTCAACTCAGCGCGCAGCTTTGCATCGAGCGAGGACAGCGGTTCGTCCATCAGGTGGAGCGACGGCTCGCGCACCAGAGCGCGGCCGATCGAGACACGCTGCATCTCGCCGCCCGAAAGCTGCGTCGCCTTGTTGTCGAGTTTGTGGGAGATATGCAGGATCTCGGCCACCGCACCGATCTTGCGGGCGATCTCGGCCTCGGGCGTGTTCAGGATCGGCGAGCGCAGCGGAAAGGCGAGGTTGTCGCGGACTGTCAGGTGCGGGTAAAGCGAGTATTGCTGAAACACCATAGTGACGTTCCGCTGCGCCGGTGTCTCGCGCGCGACAGAACGCCCGTCGATAAGAATTTCGCCCTGATCCGGCACCTCAAGCCCCGAGATGAGCCGCAGCACCGTGGTCTTGCCGGCACCGGTCGGGCCAAGCAACACCACGAAAGCGCCGTTCGGAACGGTCATCGACACATCCGCGACCGCCACGGTTTTTCCGAATGATTTCGTAATGTTGTGGAGCGAAACCTCAGACATGGGAAAGCACCCCCTGGTTCAGGTCCGACCGCAACGCCCGACCGGTCTGCTGATCGAACAGCGTCACCGTCGCGCCGTTGAAATCGAGACCGACGGTTTCGCCGGGGCGCGCCGACTGGTCCGAGGGAATGCGGGCCTTCACCTGGCCGTTCGGCGTTTCGATCGTGACGATCTGCGTCGTCCCCAGGTATTCCGTCGCACGGACCCTGCCGCGATAGGGCGCCGCGTCGGAAAGGTGGATGTGTTCGGGGCGCACGCCATAGACCATCTCGCCCTCGAACGCCTCTCTCGCCACCGGGGCGGGAAGCACCTGATGGTGCAGGGTGACGCTGTCGGTGCCGGGATGCACCGCGCCTTGAAAGCGCAGGAAGTTCATCGAGGGAGAGCCGATGAAGTCGGCGACGAACATCGTCGCGGGCTTGTCATAGATGTCCTGCGGAACGCCAAACTGTTCGATAACCCCATGATTCATAACGACGATCTTATCTCCCATCTGCATCGCTTCAAGCTGGTCATGGGTAACATAGACCGTCGTCGCGCCCATCCGGTCATGCAGCGCGCGCAGTTCCTGGCTCATATGTTCGCGGAACTCGGCATCGAGCGCGCCGAGGGGTTCGTCCATCATGAAGGCCTTGGGGTTGCGCACGATGGCGCGGCCGAGCGCCACGCGCTGGCGGTCGCCACCCGAGAGCCCACCCACCGGACGGTCGAGGATGTCCTCGATCCCGAGAATCTTCGCGACCTCTCCGACACGCGCGCGGACCTGCGCCCTGGGCATCCCCTGACTGATCAGAGGATAGGAGATATTGGCCCGGACGTTCATATGAGGATAGAGCGCGAACATCTGGAAAACAAAAGCAATATCACGCTCAGATGCGGGTCGTTGGCCGACCTCCTCGCCGTCGATCCAGATCTCACCGCTGGTCGGAAGCTCAAGCCCGGCGATCATCCTGAGCGTCGTCGTCTTGCCGCAGCCGGAGGGACCGAGGAGCATGAAGAACTCGCCATCCTCGATCCTGAAGGACGACGACTGAACGGCGGTGAAGGCGCCAAATTCCTTGCGGAGGTTCCTGATGACGATCTCGGCCATGCTTACTCCGGGAAATGACTGACGACGATGAACATGACGGTTCCGGCCAGGGTGACGAGGAAGGACCAAGTGTAGGCCCAGAGCGCGAACGGCTGCATCAGCATGACCACCCCGAGGGCGATGAGGATGCTTGCCACCATCTCCCACGGGCCGCGGCGAAGGTGGATCAGGCCGGTGAAAAAGCCGTTCATGGCCGTCGTCCTTTCGTCGTTTCGGCGTCGTGGACGCGTCGTTTGTCCGTAGCTACAGCCGGGGTCATTTGCGCACCGCCCCGAAGGTGATGCCGCGCAGCAGGTGCTTGCGCAAAAGGATGGTGAAAACCATCACCGGCAGAAGGAAGAGCGTCGCCCCCGCGGCCACGGCGGGCCAGTCTTTGCCCACCCCGATGATGGTCGGGATGAAGGGGGGCGCGGTCTGCGCGGTGCCCGAGGTCAGAAGGACGGCGAAGGCGTATTCGTTCCAGGCGAAGATCAGGCAGAAGATCGCGGTCGAGGCGATGCCGGTCGCGGCCTGCGGCAGCACCACCTTGCGGAACGCCTGGAACCGCGTGTAGCCGTCGATCAGCGCCGCCTCTTCGTATTCGCGCGGGATCTCGTCGATGAAGCCCTTGAGGAGCCAGACCGCGAGCGAGATGTTCACCGCCGTATAGAGCAGGATCATCCCGAGATGGGTGTCGCTGAGGCCGAGCGTGCGGAACATCAGGAAGATCGGGATCGCAACGGCGATCGGCGGCATCATCCGCGTCGAGAGGATGAAGAAGAGAAGATCGTCCTTCAGCGGCACCTTGAAGCGCGAGAAGGCGTAAGCTGCGAGCGTGCCGAGAACGATGCTGAGGAAGGTCGAGCCGAAGCCGATGATGACCGAGTTGAGGAACCGTTCGCCGTAGCGCGAGGGGCCGGAGATGACCATGTCGTATTGCCGCACGATACGGTCGTACCAGGTCTCGGGCGGGCCGAGCGCCTCAAGCGCCTCGGGTGCCATCCGCGTGCGGGTGGTGAAGAGGTTGACGTAGCCTTCGAGCGTCGGCTCGAACACCACCTTGGGCGGATAGGCGATGGCGTCGGCGGGCGTCTTGAAACCGGTCGCGATGATCCAGAGAAGCGGCAGCAGCGTGATGACTGCGTAGAGGATGACCAGCGCGCCTGCGATCCATTTCTGGCGGCGGGACGGTTCGGTGATGGAATAGCTGCTCATCTTTCCTTCACCTTGTTCAGGACTTTCACATAGATCGAGGCGAGGCCGAAGACGGTGACGAAGAGGATGATGGCGTAGGCCGAGGCATAGCCGGTGCGCCACTTCTCGAACGCCTCGCGCTTGAGGTTGATCGAGGTCAGCTCGGTCGTCGAGCCAGGCCCGCCGCCGGTGAGCTGCACGACAAGATCGAACATCTTGAAGTTCTCGATGCCGCGAAAGAGCACCGCGAGCATCAGAAAAGGCAACACCATCGGCACCGTGATCGTCCAGAACTGCCGCCATGGCGAGGCGCGGTCGATCGCGGCGGCCTCATAGATGTAGTCGGGGATCGAGCGCAGCCCGGCGAGGCAGATCAGCATGACGAACGGCGTCCACATCCAGGTATCGACGATGACGATGGCCCAGGGCGCAAGCTCGACCGAGCCGATCATCGAGAAGGACGAGGGATCGACGCCGCCGAAAAAGCCGACCACATAGTTGAAAAGGCCGATCTGCGGCTGATAGAGGAAGGTCCAGAAGTTGCCGACCACGGCTGGCGACAGCATCATCGGCAGCACGATGATCGTGGTCCAGAGATCGTTGCCGCGAAACTTGCGGTTGATGAGCCAGGCCAGCGCGAAGCCGATCATCACCTGCAGGACGAGGGTCCAGATCAGGAAATGCGCCGTCGCCTGCATCGTCTGCCAGATGTCGGGATCGGTCAGGATGCGTTGGTAGTTCCTCAGTCCGACCCACTCGATGTCGGCATTCGCCCGGTTGGCGCGGTAGTTGGTCAGGCTGAGCCGGATGGTCCAGACCAGCGGAAAGATGTTGATCGCCAGAAGAAGGGCAATGGTGGGCGTCACGAAGATCCAGGCCAGGGTCCGGTCCGAAACCCCGCGGATACGTCGGGCAAGGACGGGTGGCGTGGCGGCGGCAACGCGCGTCATCGGGGAGTGTGTCATGGTGATCTCTCGGGCGGGGGGGCGCCGGGGCCACGAGGGGCGGCCCCGGCGCGGGTGACGGCCGGCCGCCGTCAGAGCTTGCCTTCGTCCTGGAAGACCTCGGTCCAGTCCTGCACCAGACCGTCGAGCGCCTCGCGGGCGGTGCCTTCGCCGGCCACGACGTATTTGTGGACGCGGTCCTGCATGGCGAGCATCAGTTCGGCATAGGCCGGCTCGGCCCAGAAGTCCTTGACGATCGCCATGGAGTCAAGAAAGGCCTGATTGAACGCCGTCTTGCCGGGGTAGTCGGGCGCCTCGACCACCGAGCGCATCGCCGACGCGCCGCCCATCGCGGTCCAGCGCGCCTGAATCTCGGGCTGGGCGAACCACTTGATGTAGTCGAGCGCCGCCGCCTGCTGACCGGAACTGGCCACGACCGAGATGCCCTGCCCGCCAAGCTGGGCAAACTGGCCCTTGGGCCCCGGCGGGTTGGCGAAATAGCCGGTCTTGCCGCCACCCACGTTGGCATCGCTTTCAAAGCCCGGCCAGGTGAAGGCGAAGTTCATCTGGAGCGCGACCTGACCCGACTTGAAGGCGTCGATGCCCTCGCTCATGTAGCCGTTCGAGGACCCCGGCGGCACGCAGCAATCGTAGAGCGACTTGTAGAATTCGAGCCCCGCCACCGCGTCGTCGGAGTTGACGAAGCCCTCCATCTCATAGGGCTTGGCCGGATTGTCGTAGAGAAAACCGTAGTTGTAGAGCGCATTGGTCACGCCCATGGTGATCCCTTCCGAGCCGCGCTCGGTATAGATCGAGGCGCCGTAGACGGTGGTGCCGTCGATCACCCGGCCCTGGAAGAACTCGGCGACCTCCTTCAGTTCGGCCTGCGCTTTCGGCACGTCGAGGTCGCGGCCGTATTTCGCCTTGAACTCCTCCTGCAGTTCGGGCCGCGCGAACCAGTCCTTGCGGTAGGTCCAGCCCACGACATCGGCAAAGGCCGGAAGCGCCCAGTAGTTCGGGGTGTTCTTCGGCCATTCGGCATAGCCGACGACCGTCGCCGGCAGGAAATCATCCATCGTGATGCCGTTGGCGTCGAAGAAGTCGTTGAGCTTGACATACCAGCCGTTCTCGGCGGCACCGCCGATCCACTGACTGTCACCGATCATCAGGTCGCAAAGCTGGCCCCCGGAGTTGAGCTCGTTCAGCATCCGGTCGGCGAAGTTGGGCCAGGGCACGAATTCGAAGCTCATCTTGTTGCCGGACTGCTGTTCGAAATCCTTGCTGAGTTCGACCAGCGCATTGGCCGGATCCCAGGACGCCCAGCACAGTGTCAGGTCTTCGGCTTGCGCCGCGGTGGTCGCGACACCGGACATGGCAGCCATGCAGGTGGCCACCAAAAGCCCCTTGGTCTTCATTGGTTGTTCCTCCCTGTGTGCGACCGGACGGCGGCGAGTCGACGCCGCCTGTCCGGTCATGCAGGAACGGTAGTTGAGGGAGAGGCCTGCCGTAAAGCATTTTTTGAGGTGCGTACCTCATTTCTTGCCGGCGCCGGTGGAGTGCGGACAATCTGAGATCAAATTACTGATATTGATGGATTTTTCCTATTATCCCGAGGGCGACACCAAGACGGGCACGCCCTTGCCTGGGCCAGAGCCGGGCGCCACCGGCGTCGCCGGGCTGCTCGCGCCGCGCGAATCAGTCCTGAGGCCGGCCCCTTGTCAGGGCAGGTTTTCCTTCAGGACGATCTCGATCCGGATGCGTTCCTGCGCTTCGAAGATGCCGACCCCGTCGCACTTGGCGCGCAGGACGCGCAGGGCGCTGCGCACGAGATGGCCGACATTCTGGGTGATCACGGCACTGAGTTCATCCGCGATCAGCGCCTGCCGCGTGACCGGCGTCAGTTCATGCGCGATGACGACAAGATCGGAAAGCCGCCCGCTGTCGCGCAACGCCTGCAGCAGCGTGCGGTTGCCTGGCCCCATCGAATAGACGCCGACGAGATCGGGGTGCGCGGCCATGGCACGGCGGACCACCGTCGCCATCCGAAGGGCATCATCGCGCGATTCGATCGACGGCAGGATCACGAGGTCAGGAAAGCTTTCCGCCATCACCCGGTCAAAGCCGAGGCGACGCTCGATACTGTCGCGGGCCAGCATGGAATTGGTCACGATCAAGACCTTACCCGGCCCGGACCGGGCAAACCGGCCCATCAGGACGGCCGCCGTCCGGCCTGCGGAGAGGCTGTTGATGCCAACAAAATGGTCGCGCCCCGAGGTCGGAAGATCGGACACCAGGGCGACGACCGGCACCCCGGCCGCCTTCAGATGCGCCACCGCGTCGCGGACCTGCGGCGTTTCCGGCGCCATGATCGCGAGGCCGTCGATATCGACCGGGCGGAGCGAATTGAGCGCGCGAACCACCGAATGCGGGTCCTGCGCATCAACCGGCACGATCCGGACAAAGACCCGGTCGGCCACATGCGCGTCGGTCGCCTCTTTCAGCGCGGCCTTCAGCGTATCGACAAACTGACTGTCGCCCCCGGGCAGCACGAAGGCGAAGCGATACTGCCGCTGGCGGGCCAGATTGGCGGCATAGGTATCGCGCACATAGCCCAGACTGCGGACCGCATCATGGACCCGCGCCACCGTCTTGTCGCGCACCCCCGGTCGGGCGTTGAGCACCCGGTCCACGGTCGCGAGGCTGACGCCGGCGGCCTTCGCAATGTCGTGGACGGTGGGTTTGGACATCGGCTTCCTCCTGCCGCCCAAGGTAGGGCGAAGGCCTGAGGTACGTCAATCAGCATGGCGCGGACCTGTGCGGGTCGTCGCGCGCGTCGAATACCCCCTTGGCCCGCGCCGAGCGCAGGGCTATCACGGCGGTCCGATCCCAGAGGAGGCCGCCCATGACCACACCCGCCGAGCGCATCGCCGCGACCATCGCCCGCGAGATCAGTGCGAGCGCGCGACAGGTGGCCGCTGCGGTCGGGCTTCTGGACGACGGCGCGACGGTTCCCTTCATCGCGCGCTACCGCAAGGAGGCGACGGGCGGGCTTGACGACACGCAGCTTCGCACCCTGGCCGAACGGCTCGGCTATCTGCGCGAGATGGACGCGCGGCGCACGACCATCCTGCAGTCGATCCGCGATCAGGGCAAGCTGACCGACGACCTCGCCCGTGCCATCGCCGCGGCCGAGACCAAATCCACGCTCGAGGACATCTACCTGCCCTTCAAGCCGAAGCGCCGCACCCGCGCGATGATCGCCCGCGAGAACGGGCTTGAGCCCTTGCTGCGCGCGATTCTCGCAGACCGTAGCGCGGCCCCCGAGACCTTGGCCGCCGCTTATCTGACCGAGGCGGTTGCAGGGGTGAAAGAGGCGCTCGACGGGGCGCGGGATATCCTGGCGGAAGAACTGAGCGAGAATGCAGCGCTCTTGGGCCGCCTGCGTGACTTCATGCAGGCCGAGGCGCTGATCTCGGCCCGGGTGACGCCGGGCAAGGAAGAGGTGGGCGCCAAGTATTCGGACTATTTCGACCATCGCGAGGCCTGGGCAACGATTCCGGCGCACCGCGCCCTGGCGCTCCTGCGCGCCACGAAGGAAGAGATCGTCACGCTCGACATTGCCCCTGACCCGGACACCGGGGCGCCGCGCGCCGTGGCGACGGTTGCCGCCGCGATCGGCATCCATGGGGATGCGCCCGGCGACCGCTGGCTGCGCGAGGCGGCTGCCTGGACCTGGCGCGTGAAACTCAGCCTTGCGATGTATGTCGATCTTCTGTCGGACCTGCGCAAACGTGCCCATGACGAGGCGATCACGGTTTTTGCGCGCAATCTCAAGGACCTGCTTCTGGCCGCCCCGGCCGGGGCACGGCCGACGCTTGGCCTTGATCCCGGTATCCGCACCGGCGTGAAGGCCGCGGTGGTGGACGCCACCGGGAAATTGCTGGAGACTGCGACGCTTTACCCGTTCCAGCCGAAGAACGACCTCACGGGCGCCATCGCGACGCTCCTGGACCTGACGACGCGGCACCGCGTCGAGTTGATCGCCATCGGCAACGGCACCGCGAGCCGCGAGACCGAGCGTCTGGTGGCCGAGGCACTGACGCGGTTGCCGAGCGCGGCGCGCAAGCCGGTGAAGGTCATCGTCTCGGAGGCCGGTGCCTCGGTCTATTCGGCGTCGGAACTGGCGGCGCGGGAGTTTCCGGGGCTCGATGTCTCGCTTCGTGGCGCGGTCTCGATCGCGCGGCGCCTGCAGGACCCGCTGGCGGAACTGGTGAAGATCGAACCGCAATCCATCGGCGTCGGACAGTACCAGCACGACGTCGATCAGCGCCGCCTGACGCAGGCCCTGGCGGCGGTGGTGGAGGATGCGGTGAACGCCGTCGGGGTTGACCTCAACACCGCCTCCGCGCCGCTTCTGGCCCATGTCGCCGGGCTTGGGCCGTCGCTCGCCCAGGCCATCGTCGATCACCGCGACAGCCACGGCGCCTTCCCCTCGCGCCGGACGCTGATGAAGGTCGCGGGGCTTGGACCGAAGGCCTTCGAGCAATGCGCGGGCTTCCTGCGCATCCGCGACGGCGAGGAGCCGCTCGACGCCTCGACCGTTCACCCCGAGGCCTATGGCGTGGCGCGCCGCATCGTCGCCGCCTGCGGCCGCGATATCCGGGCGCTGATGGGCAATGGCGCGGCGCTGAAGGGGCTGAGGGCAGAGGATTTCGTCGATGCGTCCTTTGGCCTGCCGACGGTGCGGGACATCCTGTCCGAACTGGAAAAGCCCGGCCGTGATCCGCGCCCCGACTTCGTAACGGCGAGCTTTGCCGACGGGGTCGAAGATATCCGCGACCTGAAGCCCGGAATGCAGCTTGAAGGCACGGTGACCAATGTCGCGGCCTTCGGTGCCTTCGTCGATATCGGCGTGCATCAGGACGGGCTGGTGCATGTCAGCCAGCTTGCCGACCGCTTCGTGAAGGACCCGCATGAGGTGGTGAAGGCGGGCGATGTGGTCAAGGTCCGCGTGACCGAGGTCGATGTCGCCCGCAAGCGCATCGGCCTGACCATGCGTAAGGATGGCGGCGACGCGCCGCGGCCCGACTGTGGCCAGGCGCGGGATACCCGGCCCGTGGCGCCGC
>JBGSNN010000050.1:0-9314 GCA_041739655.1 Albidovulum sp.
CAGTGACGCATGGCGCAAGACCGGCCCCGGCGCGCCAAGTGCCTCAAGCGCGCGGGCGCTGCCGTCATCCTGGGCCGCGATCAGGGCAAAGCGTGCGTAGAGGTTTGCGTAAAGCCGCCCGGCGCGGGCCCGCGACCGGCCTGCAGCAACGTTCATCCGCGCGTTGACGAGCGCCAGCGGAATGTCGCGCGCATGGATCTCGCGGACGAAGTTTGGCCAGAGGTCCTGCTCGGACCAGACCGAAAGCGCGGGTCGCCAATGATCGAGGAACCGCTGCACCAGACGCGGTGCATCGAGGGGCAGGAACTGATGCACCGTGCGCGGTGGCAGGTTCGCGGCGACAACCGCGGCGGAACTGCGTGCCGTCGAGGTGACAAGAAAGCTGAGATCCGGGCGCTGCGTCGCAAGCTCAAGGATCAACCCCCTGAGCGCCATGACCTCGCCGACGCCAACGGCATGCAGCCAGATCAGGGTCCCTTCGGGGCGCGCGGCGGAGGGTTCCGCCAGCTTCTCGCGCCAGCGCGCCGGATCTTCCTTGCCATGCGCGAGCCGTCGTCTGAGGAGATACGGCGCGATCAGTCCAAGCCCCCGCGCGACCCAGCCGTAGAGCCTCAGCGCCGTGCCCACCGGCGCGGTCATTGATCCTCCCGGCCGTAGTCGTGGAACTTCTTCTGCAGCGTGCCGTCCCAGAATGCCGGATCGTTCAGCACCGCGACGAAGCGTTCCGCCGCGCGACCCGCGCCGAAGGCTTCGTGGCGCTGGAAACTCTGGCCCCATCTATGCTTCAGGAAGTCTGCGATCGTGGCCGCATCCCCCGCATCGGCTGCGGTGATCGACGGTGCCGCGGCGCGGTTGGTCTGGCGCGTGCCGATGTCGAGCGAGGGGATGCCGAGGAACGGCGCCTCGCGCACCCCGGCCGAGGAATTGCCAACCATCGCCCGTGCGTTCTTCATCAGTTCCGAGAAATGCGAAAAGCGCATCGACGGCAGAACCCGGAAGCGCGCGGCGGGCAAGACGTCAAGGGCGGCAAAGACCGCATCTGATCCCGGATCGTTGTTCGGCGCAATGACGACGAAGTTGCGTCCGGACGCCGCCAGGGCGCCGAACAGCGCCCGCGCCTGATCGCCCATCGACTCCGCTTCCGAGGTGACCGGGTGAAAGACGCAGACGCCGTAATCCCGGAACGGAATCTCATAGCGCGCGCGCACCTCGTCGATGCTGACGCCCGAAGGCGATGCGTGGAAATCCAGCTCGGGCGAGCCGATGACATGGATGCGCCCGGCAGGCTCCCCAAGCGCCTTCACACGCTCGGCGGCGGCTTCGGAGGACACGAAGTGGTGGCTGGCAAGCTTGGTGTTGCAGTGCCGGAACACCTCATCGATGGTGCCCGAGACTTCACCGCCCTCGACATGGGCCGAGCGGATGTAGTTCGTCGCCGCGACCAGCGCGGTCGCCAGCGCCTCGACCCGGTCGCCGTGGATGACGACAAGATCGGGGCGATGTTCGGTCACGTAGTCGGAAAACCCGATGACCGTCTTGGCGAGGATCACGTCCTGCGGGTCGCCCGGACGCTGGTTGAGAAATTCGTGGACACGGACGCCCGCCAGCCGATGCACCTCGTTCTTGGTCAGGCCGTAGCGGTCGAGCATGTGCATGCCGGTGACGAAGAACGCCACGCCAAACCCCGCATCCCGCGCGGCAATCGCCAAGGGTTCGAGCTTGCCGAAATCGGCGCGCGTGCCGGTGACGAAGAGAAGCGATCGGGTCATGGCGGGGCCGGTCTTTCCTGCCGCAGAGGGTTGGTCCGATATGGACAGGAAGCGCCGAATTGTCTAGCCACAGCTGAGACCCGACCTTCGCACCCATCACCGGAACCGTCGGCGTGGAAAAGGAGACCTGACATGGGCTGGCTGTCGGACATCAAGCAGCGCCTGCGCCGTCACCGCCTGTCCCAAGCAACCCCCGGCGAGGTCTTCGACCGCTACTACCGCTCCAACAAGTGGGGTGATGACGAGAGCCGTTCGGGGAAGGGCTCGAGCCTGCAGGCCACCGCGGCGCTGCGCCCGCAACTCGCCGCTCTTCTGCGCGAACTCGAGGTGCGGCGGATGCTGGACGTGCCTTGCGGCGATTTTCACTGGATGGCGCATGTGGACCTCGAGGGCATCGACTACACCGGCGGCGACATCGTTCCCGCACTGATCGAGGCCAATCGCGCCCGGCACGCGCGGCCCGGCGTTGACTTCGCGGTGATCGACCTCATCGAGGGCCCGGTTCCGGCCAGCGATCTGGTGTTCTGCCGCGACTGCCTGGTGCACCTGTCGAACGCCCATGTCGCCCGCGCGCTCGGGAATATCCGCCGCTCCGGCGCCACATGGCTTCTGACTTCCACCTTCCCCGAGGCCCCCGAAAACGCCGAGATCGTGACCGGCGAATGGCGCCCGATCGACCTGACGAAGCCCCCCTTCAATCTGCCCGCCCCGGTGCGTCTGATTGCCGAGGGCGCCGAGGCGGTCAGGGGGCAGCGCGTCGGCAAGATGCTTGGGCTTTGGAAACTTGTTGACTTTCAGGAGAGTCGGGAATGAGCGCGATTGGACACTACATCACGCGGCGCTACCTCTCCCGAATGAGTCGCGCACATCTGGCAGAGTATCCCCAATTGGCGTGCTTTTCGTTCGACCTGATCACTCAATTCATTCATCTGGACGGCCAGTACGAACGGGATGAATTGGCCTTGCTTGCACGTCAGGTCTTTCCGTCACTGCCGCAGGGCGGAATCTGTCTGGATGTCGGGGCGAATATAGGCAATCACAGTCTACACTTCTCCCGGTTTTTCTCTAGGGTCATAGCATTTGAACCGCACCCGCGAACCTTTCGGATCCTCGAAATCAACGCCGAACTTGCGCCCAATATTACCGCTTTGAACCTCGGCGCTTCTGACTCGCCGGGGCAGGTGTCGGTCACCGAGGATCGTCAGAATCTTGCCGCCTCGGGTATAGGCCGAAAAGGTGAGGCGGGAGGCAAATCGGTCACGTTCGAGCTTCAACGTATCGACGACCTGACAGAAGTGACCGGCGCCGGCCCGATTACGTTCATGAAATTCGATGTCGAAGGGCATGAAAGACAAGCCATTGACGGCGCGCGTCAGACCATTCTGGCCCATCGGCCGCTGATCATGCTTGAAGTTCTTCCCGCCGAAATCAATGACGGTACAGCCCCTTCGCTCGAGACACTCCGTTCCATGGGGTACACTTACTTTTATGAGGCCACCCCTGCCGGGCGCCTGGGTCGTCTTCCCAGGCCCTTGCGTAAAGTCGCACGAGCGCTTGTTGCATTGCTGAGCGGCCGACGGCCTTCAAAGGCCGAGGTGCTGGTGCCTCTGAAGCGGCTTGAAGAGCGGAGCTACCTGATGCTGCTGAGCAGCATGGCCCCGTTGGAAATTAGTTCCACCCACCCTTCCGCCATTTCTGACCGACCCGGTTCCAGACCCTGAGGCGCAGGTCAGGGGTCTTCGCACACAAGCCGGCGCAGCGCATTGTCGAGGCCATGGCCCAGATGCCTCTTTGTTTCGCCTGTGACGCCTTTGGCCTTCCGCCCTGCCGCCCGAGGCGCCGGTTCCAGCTTCGCTCAAGTCACGGGCCCAGTCGAGGGCGTGACAAACTACATCTTCCACGCCGCCGGGCTAACCGAGGATGAGGTGTTCGACCCAACGCCGACGCGGATCAAGCCCTACCGGCCGTGAGGCGCGCGCAGGTTCTGCGGCGTCGGTCGCCCCGTGCCCGCTGGACAGCATTACGCACCCCGCGTAGGAGGGACCGACCCGAAGCACGGAGGCGTGGGCATGGGCGGCAGTCGGCAAAAGGTCGTGCTCTGCATGAAGTGGGGGCCGCTCTACCCGGCCGCCTATGTCAATATCCTGCACAGGGCGGTTCGTTCGAACCTTTCCGGCCCGTTCCGCTTTGTCTGCCTGACGCCCGAACCCGAAGGGCTGGATGACGGGATCGAGGCCTATCCGATTCCCGATCTCGGCTTCACGCCGCGTCACTTCGCGCACGGCGCCTGGCCGAAACTGTCCGTCTTTTCACGCGACCTCTACGGGCTGCGGGGGCGCGCGCTCTTCATCGACCTCGACTCGGTCATCGTGGATTCGCTCGATCCGTTCTTCGAGATGGAAGGCAATTTCATCTCCATCGCTGGCGGCCCGAACTGGCGACCTGGCAACCCCAATCCCGCGCCGCACCTCGCCTCGGGAGTGTTCGCCTTCGATATCGGCACGCTGGGTGGCATTCTCGACGCCTTCACCGCAGACCCTCAGGGGGCGCTGTCCATCGTCGAGAACGAACAGCAGTTTATCGAGAAACATATCGAAGGTTGGAAAACCTGGCCAAACGACTGGGTCATCAGCTTCAAGCGCCACCTGCGTCGGCCGCCGATCGTGGACCGCTTCCTCGCCCCCCGCAGACCGGTGCCGCCCGCGAAGATCGTGGCCTTCCACGGTGACCCGCGTCCGATCGAGGTGGCCCGCGCGGGCAATCGCCGTTGGGCGCAGTTTCCGCGTTACGGGCGCGGGCCGGTGGGCTGGGTGCGCGACTACTGGCTGGCGAACGGCTACCGCGACGACCTCTGACCGCTGGCTCGCAAGATCGGCATCCGTTCGCTCAACTGCGTGTCGTAGCCGAAGAGCCGGAAGTCCGGCGCATAGTAGTGACGGACCATGTCTTCGGTGGTGGCGTCGTAGTAGGCGCGATAGGGCTTCTTGTCCGATTTCGACCGGGTCTTGTTGATGTGCTTCAACTCCGCCCCCGTCAGGCCGAGATCGGCCACCAACCGGTCGAAATCGGCCTGAAGCGTCTCGAAGTACATGACGCGATTGACCAGAAGCTTGCCGTCCTCATCCACCACGAACCAGCTCTGGTTCGGCTGGCGTGCAAAGAAAGTGTTGTTCCAGAACGGTTTCTTCATCCGGTAGTGCAGGTATTCCTCGAACGACATGGCGCGGATCCGCTCGGCGACCTTGCGGATGCGGAATTCCTTCATGAACTCGAAATGCGACACGGCATGGTCGAAGGGATTGCGGACTACCGTGAAGCTGTGAAAGGTCTCATAGACCGGCAGGCCCAGCTTGCGGATGATGCGGGACGCGGGATCGTGCTTGCGGATATGCGCCTGCTCCGGGCCCTCGACGACCGGCATCCGCCGCATGATCGACCGCCAGAGCGTGCGGTCGGGCGCCACCCCGAAAGGCGCCAGCGCCGCGGTCAGGGCGGTTCCGGCCGTCTTCGGGATATGCACGAACAGAAAGTTGTGCGAGGTGGACAGGATCATGTTCGCCTGCTTCGTGCCGGTCGCGGTGGATTTCGGCCACTCCTAGGCGCAAGCCACCCCTCTTGCAAGCTCAGTCGCCTTGGGCCTGACGCGTCGCGAGGGTTGCACGGATCATTTCGGCGATGGCGGGCACGATCTTGGCGGTGCCGGCCAGCGACAGGTGGTTTTCGTTGAACAGCAGCGGAGTCCCGTCTTCGACCACGTTGCAAAACGCGCCCCGGGTGCAGAAGGCAGCCGACAGGTCGAGCCGGTGCACCCGCGGCCCGTCGCCCGCCTGATCGAGCAGCGCGCGGCTGAGACGGCTGTAGTCGTCGAAGGCGGCTGCGGGATAGCTGAGCGTTCTGGGCAAGGTCTCGCCACGCCATAACCGGCGTGCCAGTTCTTCGGGCGGGTCGAATCCCGCCTGCGGCAGAGGATAGAGAAGGATCACGTCCTTGCCCGCGTCGGTCAGCCGCGCGACTTCGGCACGCAGGGTTTCGGCCATGAAGGCAAGCCGCCGACCTTCGTCCATGTCCGGCGTCTCGTCGAGCGGCAGGGCGATCACCGCATCGGTAGTGACCCAGCCGATCCCGGTGTCGAAGTCGCGCCGTTCGGTGTAGCTGTTCCAGAAGGCGTTCATCACCACGACCTCGATCTCGGGCGTGGTCACGAGGTAGTCCAGCATCTTCGCATTGTGGTCCGCACAGTATTCGGTCCGCTTCAGCGCCGAGTTCTTGAGGCGCCCGATGGGGATGCAACTGCCGACCGTCAGCTCCCGGACCGACAGACCCGCGGAGAGCAGCGCATCGCCCAGCGGTCCGGCCAGCACTGCGGCGTGGCTGTCGCCCCAGATTGCCACGCGGGCCGGCAGATCCGCGCCATGGATGCAGGCCTTCGCCGGGTCGAGCCACTCATCCTCGTCGCGTCCGCCGATGCAACTGCGGTAGGTCGGCGGCCAGGAGCGGGCATGTTCGAGCATGGCAAGCACCTCCGCGGACATGCGGCCCGGATAGCCTTTGGTAATATGTCCGCCGATTGCCACCGCGGTGATGGCGGCAAAGGCACCCGCAGCCAGCCAGCGCGCCCGAGCCGCCGGAACCCGGCGGTTGCGGAACGGCTGCTCGACCCACCTCCAGCTTGCCCAGGCCAGCGCAAGCGCGGCGCTGACGGCGAAAAGCTTCGCCCCGACCCCTTCCGGCGGGTGGCCGGAAATCCGCAGGAAGCCGAGAACCGGCTGGTGCCAGAGGTAGGCGGAATAGCTGATCAGTCCGATGCCGACCAGCGGCGCAGAGCCAAGCAGCTTGGAGGCCGGTCCCGAAGGCGCCCCGAACAGCAGCACCAGAAGGGTTCCCGTGACGGGCACGATCGTCGCAGGGCCAGGCCAGGCGGCGTCGGAGGGGATGAGCGTGAGGCTCCCCAGAATGGCCAGCAAGCCAATGGCCGCCAGTCCCCGCCCGAAACGCGCCGGCACCGCCGCACGGATACGCGGCTGTGCCAGGGCGGCGGCAACACCCAGAAACAGCTCCCATGCGCGGAACTGGGGAAGATAGAAGGCCGCCGTCGGCCGATCCGAGACGGCCATCAGCGCCAGAGCCACGCTCAGCCCCGCCAGGATCAGAATGAGCGACAGAAGCGAATGGCGGCCGAAGCGCCACACGGCAACCATGAGCATCGGCACAGCGATGTAGAACTGTTCCTCGACGCCAAGGCTCCAGGTGTGCACCAGCGGATCGTTGGCGGTTTCCGGGTTGAAATAGTCGATCCGGTTGAAGAACCAGACATTCGACAGAAACAGCAGGGTGGCGAAGGCGCCGCCGCCGAAATAGCGAAGCTGATGCGGGGTCATCAGCCACCATGCCAGCGGCAGCGTCGCCAGCAGCATGACAAGCAGCGCCGGCAGGATGCGGCGGGCCCGGCGCATGTAGAAGACCCGGAAGCTGAACCGCTCAAGGCTCAAGTCCTGCGCGATGATGCCGCCGATCAGGTAGCCGGAGATGGCGAAGAAGACATCGACGCCGGCGTGACCGGCCGGAACGAAGCCGAACCCGGCATGCGCCAGCATGACCCCGAGCACCGCAATCGCCCGCAGACCGTCAATGTCGCGCCGATGGGTCATGCGAGGCTTGCCACCCCCGCGCTCAGTCGAAATCCGACCATTTCAACTGCGTGTTCCGCGTGACGGCCCGCTTGAGCCTCTGTCCCACCACCTTGTCGAAGTCATAGGCCGCGATCTCGCCCGACCCCGGGCGGCGCGCCCAGATGTCGGCTTCGGCGATCACATGGCCTTGCGGCAGGTCGGCGTCGGCCACCACCGATCCTCGGGCGAAGCGGTAGACGTCTTCCTCGGGCGCGCTGCGGCTCTTGGGGTTGTTCGCGGCGATCCAGATTTCGCGCGAGCGGTCGATCAGGAAGCGCAACTCCGCCGGGTCCATCGAGTTGATGATGTCCGGCCCCTTGCGATAGCGGGTGTCGGTGTAGTGGCGTTCAAGGATGCAGGCGCCCAAGGCCACCGAGGCGAGCGCCATTTCCGGGCCGATCGAATGGTCCGAAAACCCGACGACCGCCTTCGGGAAGGCGGCGCGCAGGTCGGTGACGCCGCGCAGGCTTACGATCTCGGGCGGGCTCGGATAGAGGTTGGTGCATTCCAGCAGGGCGTAGTCCACCCCGGCCTCGTCGAGGATCGCGACGCTGGCGCGGATCGTCTCGATGGTCTGCATTCCGGTGGACAGGATCACCGGCTTGCCCTTGCGCGCGATGTGCCGGATCAGCGGCAGATTGTCCGCCTCGCCCGAGCCGATCTTGTAGGCCGGCACGTCAAGTTCCTCGAGGAAATCGGCGGCGGCGCGGGAAAACGGCGTCGAGATCCAGATCATCCCGAGGCTTTCGGTGTAGCGTTTCAGCTCTGCCTCGTCCGCCAGCGACAGGGCGCAGGATGCCATGACGTTCCAGATCGAGACATCGGCATTGGGCGGGAAGATCGACTTCGCCTCCTCCGTCATCTCGTCTTCGATGATGTGGGTCTGGTGTTTGATCATCTCGCAGCCTGCCCCGGCGGCCAGGCGCACCATCTCCTTCGCGACCGCAAGGTCGCCGCCATGGTTGATGCCGATCTCGGCAATCACCAGCGGCGGATGGGCGGGGGAAATCTCACGATGGGCAATTCTCATGGGTCTCACGGGGCTTGAGCTTTGCGGGGTTGGCGACGTGCTTACACGTTCCATCCGGCGGTGAACAGGGTGGCGGGATCAGCCGGGCGCGCGGCACCAGCCGAGGATGGTGTCGATGTCCGGGTCGAGTTCGGTGGCCAGTCCCCCGGCAAAGGCGGCAAAGTCAGCCTCGTGGTCATGCCCGACGCCGGTCAGGACCGGAATGCCGGCGCCCAGTGCCTCGGCGATGACCGGGCGAAAGCCGCGACCCTCGGCCTCCTGTCGGCCAAACTTGTTGACGATGACCAGACGCGGCGTGGTCCCTGACCGCAGGAGAGAGCCGGCGACACGGCCCACCGCGGCCTCGAGCCCTGCCGGGTCGAGGCGGCAGCCCTCGGACAGGGTGCCGAGCGACTGGCTGATGCGGATCGTATCGCCGCCGTCGAGAAGCCGGAGGTCCATGTCGCAGGGGCCGCCGGCGCAGGTCTCTCCGCCATTCTGCTGCACCGCCCCGGCAAGGGGCCAGCCCTCTGCCTGCAGACGCGCCGCCACCTCGGCCAGGAGCTGGTCGATCTCGCCGCGCGCGCTGCGGGTCGTCACATAGCCGAACATTGCCGCACTTCCGCTTGAACCTCGCGCCCGACCCATACAGGATCGCCGGAGGCTTCGGAAGCCGCGCTGGACCGAGGACAGGATGAATGACGATTTCCGCCCCGCGCGTGGTGAAGGCAGTCCCGCGGTGATCCTCGCGGGCGGTCGCGGTAGCCGGATGGGCGGCGCGGACAAGGCGTTTCTGCCCCTCGCGGGCCGCCCCCTGATCGCTCATCTGGTCGCCCGCCTCGCAACCCAATGCGCGCCGCTGGCGAT
>JBGSNN010000124.1:0-1569 GCA_041739655.1 Albidovulum sp.
CCCGGCGACCCGCGGATCGCCGAAGGCCGCGCGCTCCGCTTTCGGCACTGGCAGCGTCTCGGACGGCCCGAAGCCGAGCCGATCGCCTATGTCTCCGATCCGGCCCTGCACGGCATCCCGGCCTGGCCCTCGGGACGGCAAAGCTACCATGTCGTGCGCCGCTCGGCCTCGCTGGTGCTTGCCAGCGATGGGCTCAGCGATCCCTTCGTCGCGACTCGGGCCACCGGGGAAAGCGGCTACGGCGTCGAGGTCTTCGTCGAAATCCCCGAGACTGAGGCCCCGGACGCCGCCGCGGCGCGCGACAGCTGGGCTTTCGCGCTGCTCGAGATCGTCGCCCAGAACATCGCCGGCTTCGGTGGCATCTCCGACCGGCTCGCGCGCGACGGCCTTGTCGCAATGGCGGTGCCGCTGCTCCTGCCGCCGGGGCCGGGCTGGGTCGATGAGACGGGCTTTACCGGCGTGCTCATCGGCCTTCCGGCGCGCCGCCTCGCCGCCCGCATCGATCTGCCCTTCGGCCCGGTCCGCTTTCTCGCCGTGACGCTCCTGCGCCCGGATGAGGCGCTCTATGCCGCACGGCGCGCCGAGAACCGCGAGGACCTCGCCGCCCGCCTGCGCGCCTCAGGGCACGAGCATCTGAGCGACCCGGCCCGCACCTCACTCCTCTGACCGTGCCGCACGCGGGGGCGGTTTGCATCGGCGCGGCGAAACTGGCACCTTGCAGTCCGAAGGCCCGACGCAGCAGGCAGGATCATGTCCCTCTTCGAAGACCACGAAGCAAATGGCCCCGACAGCGGCGCCAATGCCCCCGAATTCACCGTTTCGGAAATCTCGGGCGCGGTCAAACGCGTGATCGAGGGTGAATTCGGCCATGTCCGCGTGCGCGGCGAGATCGGCCGCGTCTCTCGCCCCTCCTCTGGCCATATCTATTTCGACCTCAAGGACGACCGCGCAGTGATCGCCGCGGTAAGCTGGAAGGGCCAGGCGGCGCGGCTGAGCGTGAAGCCCGAAGAGGGCATGGAGGTCATCGCAACCGGGCGGTTGACCACCTTCCCCGGCCAGTCGAAATACCAGCTCATCGTCGATGACATTTCACCGGCGGGGCAGGGCGCCCTGATGCTGATGCTGGAACGGCGCCGCGCGGCCCTCGCCGCCGAAGGGCTTTTCGACACCGCGCGCAAGCAGGCCCTGCCGTACCTGCCCGAGGTCATCGGTGTCGTGACCTCGCCCTCCGGGGCGGTGATCCGCGACATCCTGCACCGGCTCCGCGACCGCTTCCCGCGCCGCGTTCTGATCTGGCCTGTCGCGGTCCAGGGCGAACGCTGCGCGCCCGAGGTC
The DNA here is from genome assembly GCA_041739655.1 of Albidovulum sp. Taxonomy (GTDB): domain Bacteria; phylum Pseudomonadota; class Alphaproteobacteria; order Rhodobacterales; family Rhodobacteraceae; genus Albidovulum. The sequence continues at coordinate 1,336 of JBGSNN010000124.1, forward strand.
GCCGCCGCGATCCGCGGCTTCAATGCCCTGCCCGAAGGCGGGGCGATCCCGCGCCCCGACCTTCTTATCGTCGCCCGTGGGGGCGGCTCGCTCGAGGATCTCTGGGGCTTCAACGAAGAGGCCGTGGTGCGCGCCGCCGCGGCAAGCCGCATCCCGCTCATTTCCGCCGTCGGGCACGAGACCGACACCACCCTCATCGACCATGCCGCCGACCGCCGCGCCCCGACACCGACT
>JBGSNN010000236.1:0-13682 GCA_041739655.1 Albidovulum sp.
TGAGCTACCCCCTGAAATTCGGACACTGACGTAAGCTGCGATTTGCTGTCTGCTGATCTTCAACACGAAGGAGATCAGAAATGTCGAAACGGAAGCAACATCACCCGGAGTTCAAGGCCAAGGTGGCATTGGCAGCGCTGAGGGGCGAGGAGACGGTCAGCGAGCTGGCCGGTCGGTTTGGGGTTCACCCAACGATGATACACCAATGGAAACGTGCCTTGCTTGAAGGCGCATCGGGCGTGTTCGAACGGGGTGGCCGGAAGACGCCGGAAGTGGACGAAGAACAGGTCAAGGACCTTCACGCCAAAATCGGGGAGCTGGCCGTCGCCAACGATTTTTTGGCCAGAAAGCTCAAGCCCTGGACCGGCAAGTGAGGCGCAAGATGATTGAGCCGAACCTGCCGGGCTTGTCTGTCGGGAAGCAGTGCACGTTGCTGTCGATCTCGCGGTCGTCGTTTTACTACGAACCGAAGGGCGAGACCGAACTAAGCCTCGATTTGATGCGTCTGATCGACAAGCAGTTCCTGGAGACGCCGTTCTACGGCGTGCGCCAGATGACCTGGCACCTACGCAACGAAGGCCATTTGGTGAACGAGAAGCGCATCCGCCGCCTGATGCGCTTGATGGGCCTCATGCCGATCTACCAGAAGCCCAACACCAGCAAAGCGGCGAAGGGGCACAAGATTTACCCCTACTTGCTGCGCGGCTTGCGCGTGGACCGGCCCAACCAGGTCTGGTGCGCCGATATCACCTATCTGCCCATGCGACGGGGGTTCCTGTATCTGGTGGCGATCATGGATTGGCACACCCGCAAGGTTCTGGCGTGGCGTATCTCAAACACACTGGAAGCCGGGTTCTGCGTCGATGCGCTGAACGAAGCCATCCACAACTTCGGCACGCCTGAGATCATGAACACCGATCAAGGCAGTCAGTTCACGTCCTTCGCCTGGACAGACCGGCTGCGTCGGAGCGGCGTGCGTATCTCGATGGATGGCAAGGGCCGCTTCCTCGACAACATCTTCGTCGAAAGGCTGTGGCGGTCGATGAAATACGAATGCGTCTACCTGCACGCCTGGGAGACCGGATCGGAGGCCAGAGCCGGGATCGGAAGCTGGATGACATTCTACAACCGCAAGCGACCCCATTCTGCCCTTGGCGGAAAACCCCCAGCCGTGGTCTATTGGCAGAGAGCAGAGATCATGCAACCCGATCAGCAGGAGCAGAGAGTAGCTTAAAAAGCGCCAGATCCTGTCCAAAGGATGGGGAGTAGCTGTGATACTTAGGGATAGGTCGCAGCTTATAGCGTGCGGGGGGGAGGGGAAGCGGGTGGAATCCAGCGCGACGCGCATCATCGACTATGGCGGCGCCGATCTCGCCAACGAGACTTTCCACGCCAAGATCATCCTCGCCGACGGCGTTGCCGCTTATGTGGGTTCGGCCAACCTGTTGCGGCGCTCCAAGTCGACCAACCTAGAGTGCGGCATGCTCGTCGAAGGGCCCGCAATCGGCGCGATTAAGGTTCTACTCGACGCAGTAACCGCAATTGGGGTACGGGCCACCAGCCCATCCACGCTGTAGATCTAACGGAGGGCAGGTTCTGCGCGCGGCCAGTTCCTCGTCGGACAATCGCCTAGAGGGCACGAAGCAGACCCTGGCTTGGACTTGGTCGAATGTCAGCGTAAGGCCGACCAGGCGTCTATGCCTCGAGTTCCTGCACCTTCTGAGTGAATTTGTTCATCCGAGCGACCGCAACGATCTGTCGGGGCTTTAACGCGTCCAGGTCTGGTTCGTGCCTGGTCTCCGTGGGTGAGGTGGCGCCGTTCGCTTCCCCTGCTGTTTCGACACCCGTGTCCTGAGCTTGCTGCTCCAATCCCGCGCTCTCTGTTGTCACGATTTCCGCCGCCAGCTTCGGCTCAGTGTTGACCCCCTCGGCATCACCAAGCTTCGCCTTCTCTGGCCTGACGAAGTCCACCACCACCTTGTGCACGGCTTGGCGTTCCAACTCCTCCACCCGCGCCGCCAGCGCCTGAAGGCTTGCTCCCTCCTTCGACGGATATGGCAGGGGTCCTGACTGTGCTTCGAAAATCGCGCTGAACGTCGGATCCTGGAAATACACGATCCGATGAACAAGAAGCGGGTTCTGACGCTCCGGGATGAGGATGGCCTGATCCGGGTTCAACCGCCGCACCTCGTCGGGGGTCAGGAGCGGCCGTTCCTCCATCCGCCGGCTGACTGACCGCCGCTGCATGAAATCCCGATCCCGCGAAACACTATCCGACACCGAAAGCTTGGTGGTCTTGCCCAAGGCGTCCGATATCTCCCCTGCCGTCTTCTTATCGTTGGCCGCGAGGTAAAGCTTCATGCCGGCTGCGGACTCGAGGGACATGCGGACGTTTTCGCCATAGATGTTGTCGAGGCCGGGGATTGACTGGGTGATGATCGAGACCCGGGCGCCGTGACCGGCGAGCTGTTTCAGGGCCTGCTCGACAATGGACATCGGTCCGAGCTGATCGAACTCGTCGAGCATGACCATGACCGGCCAGGGTTCGGATTTCGGGTCGGGGAGGGTGGAACGCATCGTGGCGATGAGCTCGCCGAAGAACAGACGAACGAGCGGCGACAGAGTTCGTATGTCATCTGCGTTGACGACGACATAGATCGACATCGGGCGTTTGCGGAGATCCGTGAAGGAGAAGTCGTTGCCCGAAGTTGCCCGGTCTACGGCCGGGTTGTTCCAAAGCGTCATGCCCGCGCCACCAAGGACTGAGGCATGCGAGGAGAGCGTCCGGTCGGAATAGCCCGCAAACTTTCGGAAGGTCTGGGCGGCGTTGGGGTGTTTCACCTCCTCGGCATGCTCGCCGTAGACCTCCTGGGTTGCGCCCCGGCCAAAGAGGATGCGGCTGATTTCGCCAATGGTCGGCTTGCCGCGCTCAATGGCAAGAAGCCCTGCGGCAACGAACAGCTCGCGCCCCTCGGTCAGGAAGTCGCCTGCCGTCCCTTTGTCCGAAACCGTCAGGAAATAGTCAGAGATCTTTGCCAGTTCGGTGTAGCGCCGTTCGGGATTTTCAATGCGGGCGACGCGCTCGAGCGGGTTGTAACGATGGGTCGGATGTTCGAAATCGAAGGGTGAGAAGCGATAGACGGCATCGCCTTCGGCCTGCCGGTGTCGGGAGGTGGCCTCAAAAATCTCACCCTTCACGTCGAGGACGACGATGCTGCCGTTGAAGAGGAGGGTGTTCGGGATCACGTAGCCCACGCCCTTGCCGGCGCGCGTGGGTGCGACGACGAGACAATGCGGAAATTTCTGGAAGGTGGCGCTGACGTAGGGCGCGCGCTTTGAAGGTGCCCCGAGCTTGCCGAAGATCATGCCGGCGCCCAAGGGCTGCAGCAGGCCATTCGCTTTCATCTCGGGGCGGGCCTGGAACTTGGCCTGGCCATAGCCTGTGAGCTGCTGGCGGAAGGTCAGGGCAACTGCGGCAATCGTGAAGACGACGGTCGAGGCACCGACGATCTGCCAGGGCAGAACCCAAGGCACGGAAGTCAGCCGCGCGAAGCCAGGGAATTCCTCGATCAGGACGAATATGCCGGTCGCGTTCGGATCGCGGCCGAGGATCAGGTTCAGAACGAGGCCGCCGGCAATAAGGCCGACCAAGAGACCGGCCGTCAGGCCGAGCGGGAGCAGGAGCGCGATACGGGGCATGATCAGAACTCCCTGTCCTTACCATGCGTCCGGTCATGGACATGGGCGCGCGCATGTTCTGGCGGTTCAGGAGCGACATCGGCTGCCATGCGGCGTTCTGCGGCGTCGACCTCATGGGCGCTGAGGCCGAGAGAGGGGTGTTCCTTGGCCGCCGACACGAGAGCTGCAGCCATCGCCTGACGTGCGCTTGGGTCTGGAACATCCTTTGCGAGGGCATCGGTGCGCCCGGCGGCCATGTCTTTCAGCACGGAGGCGCCATAGCGCTCCTTCATCTCCTCCGCGAAATCCCGTGCTTGGGTCTCATTGCGGAAGACGACGGAGCCTTGCTGGGCATGGAGCTTTGCCATTCTGTCCAAGGCCTCAACCATCGGGTCCGGGACGCGTGACAGATCGATGCCTCGGGCGGATTGGATTATCTCAGCGGCTCGTTCATAGAAGCGATCCAGGCGTTCCGCAGCCGCGCTCCGACCTTGCGGGTTGTCGAGGTCATAGCCATGACGCTTGGCGACGTCGCTGAGATCGGATTTCACCCAAGTTTCTTCTTCTCGGGCGTTGGCGGCCCCGTTTTCCAAGCGAGACTGGAGCTTCTTGGCGTCGATTCCTGCGAGATTTGCGGTCAAGCTCAAAGTAGCGCTCAGCATGTTTGCACTGCTCTCGTCGAAGTCTTTCTCAGCCCCGGCAATCGTCAACGTGTTCGTGCTGATCGTGGTGCTATAGAGGGTCGAACGGGACGGGGCTGCTATTTCCGCCTGCTCCCGATCGAGCCCAAAGGCTGCCGCAGCTTCCTTGGCGATGCCCTGCATTTCTGCGCGGAGCTCTTCCTGTCGGTCCGACGGCTGTCGGTCGATCTGGGCGCTCGACTGCGCCACCCAAGCGGAGATTGCCCGCGCTGGATCGGCCGTGAGTTCACTGCGCAGCCGCTCTTCCTCCGCGTAAGCCGTAAGGACAGGGCTCTCAGCCAGATGCCTGGCTAAGGCTTCACTCAGCGGCCCCTCATCGGGGAACCTGGCCAGAACCGCGGCGCTGCCATCGCGGCCATAGGAGGTGACGGCCAGAAGCTCATCGGGCAGAAAGCCTGCGGATCCTTCGCCATCGACAAACCGGCCGGTGCCAAGCGTGGCCTCGGCATTGGGCACATGCTCGACCACCACTTGCCGAAACGCGGGATCGGCAACCAGGCGTTCCGCAAGATCGCGGCTCGCTTCAGTGTCGCGGCCGAGGGTCAGGACCAATTGAGCCTCTTCGCCCGCATAGATCGCGGCTTCAGGTCGGGGGAACTCCGGCTGTTCCCGATGCTCGAGCACGAGGCCCGAGGGCGTGCGGTCTGTGTCTTCACTGAGATCACGATACATCGCGGCCACCCGGCTCACAGCAATCTCCAGCCCCCCTTCGCCGCCTTCGTAGAAATCCCAGGCGTGCCGCAGCGCGTCCCGGCTGTTCGCAAAGGCCCGGTCCGAGAAACTGATCTCCGTTTCCCCTTCCGGCAGCTTAGCCTCAATGCCCGCGTGCAGGCCTCGGTCGGTTTCCACCGCGACAGGACGCAGGTCGACATCCCTGTCCGTGATCACCCAGTCCCCGGTGGCGATCACTTGCGGCTTTCCCGGCGCATCGGCCTGATCGATCTGCGCTTCAGCTTCCACCATCCCTTCCCGGGCTCTTACCGCCGCCTGCAAGATCGGACCTGGTGCAGGTTCCTCCGTTCGATCTGACCAAAGGCTTGCCGCCTTCTCGGGTTCGCGGCGTGCGAAGACCTCGAGGTCGTCTTTCAGCCCGGCATCCAGCCGATCGACGACAGTCTCGCCGGTCCGACCGACTTGGACCCTCTCAAGCGGCTCGGAGATTGACGCTTCCATTGCCGCCAGGAACCCGGCCCGGAAGTCCGCATCCGGGGCATGCGAGTCCGGCAGCGATTTGAAATACCGCGTCTCTCCCCCTTCGTGTGTCCCGTGGAGTTCCGTGCGGGCCATGGTCCTGGCGGTGTTGCCGTCCACATGTGTCACCGAAGGCCGCTCGGCCGGATCGGCCCGGAAGAAGGCGTCGCCGGCAAGACGCGGATCTTCGAACTCTTGCGACGCTCCTGAGAAGGTCAAACGGACCGAGAAGTATTCCTTCTTCCGCTCCGCCGCCCCGCCGGCCGCACCCGTCTCGGGCTCAAGGGCTGCGGCGCGCTGTGTCGGCCCGTTCATCTGCTGGCCGTCAATGTCCTGATCCATGGATGCAACCTTTCAGCCAGCGGGCCGATCAAAAGTGGAAAGGGAGGGGCGGAGACTGCAGTCTGTCAGTCCTCGAGCCCGGGGAAATACATCTCCATGATCCCGCGGCGGTCGCCTTGGCGGCCCATCTGCAGGATCACGTCGATCGAGGTCTCGAGGTAACGGATGACCTCGGCGAAGCTGAGCTTTGTGCCCTGCGCCATGACGAGAAGCGCCAACCGGTCCATCGCCTTCCGCGCCGAATGGGCGTGGAGCGTGGTGAAGGAGCCGGAATGGCCGGTGTTGATCGCATCGAGAAAAGTCGCCGCTTCTGATCCGCGCAATTCACCGAGGATGATCCGGTCGGGCCGAAGCCGCAGGGTCGCCTGCAGAAGCTTGTCGGCAGAGCGGGGCGAGGCCTCGTCGCGCTGCGCGATCAGGCTCACGGTATTGGGCTGACCGGGCAGGAGTTCGAGGGAATCCTCGATGGTGACAATGCGCTCGTCGGAAGCGACCATTTCCAAAAGCTTGCGGCCAAGCTCGGTTTTGCCGGTCGAGGTGCCACCGGAGACGATGACGTTCAGCCGTTCCGTGACGAGACGCCCGAGGAAGGCATCGACATCCGCCCCCTCGGACCCGGCGCGGATTTCGGCGACCATGGCCCGCCGCTCCTCTTCCAGGGACTTCTCCTGCCCTCGCAAGAAGCTGAACGACCGGGGTGCGCGCCTCTGATCCCCCTGCCGAGATCGAAACACCCGAATGCCAATCACCGTGCCGCCGGAGACAGCAGGTGTCCCGACCACCTGACAGCGCAGCATCAGGTCGCGGTAACGCACCGCGGCCGAGACGAGAGGCGCGGCCTCCGTAAAGGTGTTCGAGGTCGAATTGGCGATCTGGGCTGCGAGGTCGCGCACCGCCCGTGCGGGCAGGGGCGCAAGCCCGCTCGGTCCCATGTGGATCTGCCCCGACCGTTCCACCCAGATCGTGCCATCAGCATTGATCGCAAGTTCCATGACGGCTTGGTCAGCGAGTGCCGCGTCGAGTTGCCCGAGATAGGTGTCGAGGTAGCTCATCAGTAGAACTCGATGTCGGCGTCGACCCGGACCATGACGACAGCCCCCTGATTGACGCTGATCGTCGGCGGGATGCGCAGGTAGTCGGCCATGACATCATTCACCGCCTCGCCGAGATCATTGCCGACGTTCTCGGCGGTGTCGGATGCCACCTCGTTGCCCTCGTATCGGGCCGCGGCGATCGCGGGGACAGCCCCGATCACCGAGATCAGGGCGGCGGTGCCGAAGCGCTGCAGGAAGTGGTTGCGCACCTTGCCGGGCAGACCTGAGCGCCCGATCCGGTCGGTGCCGAAGGCTGCGAGTTCCACGGACTGGCCATCCGTGGTCACGATCCGGTCCCAGGCGATCAGCACCCGGCGCTGACCGGCATCTACGTCGGAATCGTAGCGGCCAAAGAGGCGGGAGCCACGCGGGATGAGGAGGCGGGACATGTCGAAGGACCAGACATCGTGACTGACGATGGCAGCGACATTGCCGGAAATATCAGTGCTGACGGCGGTTTCCAGCGAGGCCTCAATCAGGGTGCCCTGCATCACGGTATAGGCTGGGTTGGCGATCACCTCCGCCTGGCGGACCTCGACCGACTTCGCCCCAGCGCGCCGGAAGGCCTCATCGCCCGTGGCAGTGGCTCCTCCACCTCCGGGACCGGCCGGGGCTGCGCCACCCGTCTCCTCGCCCATATCCATGGAAGAGCGCATTGCGACCATGTCGGAATGGATCTGGGCATCCTTCAGCATCTCGGCCTCTTGCCTGCGCCGGGCCAGTTCTTCTTCGCGAGCGCGGGCGGCCTCAGCCTCGGAATCGCCGTCGATCAGCGCTTTGGTCTCCAGTTCGGTCTGTAGCCGAATGTTCTCGCGCTCAAGATCGGAGAGCGCCGCCGCGCGGGCCTTGGCATCGGCATCAAGGGCCGCGACCTGAGCCTTCAGGTCTGCCAATGCGGCCTCGTCAGTGATGGTCACCGGATTGGCCTTCAGATCGGCGATCTGGGCATTCAGGGCTTCGATCTCGGCCTGCAGCCGTTCGGCCTCGGAAGTGTCTGGGGCGGCAGGCACGATTTGCGGCTTTTCCTTCGTGATCGAGAACCCGTCGGCGCCACCATCGCCCTGGAAATCACTGACCGAGGCGGTTTCCAGGGCTGGCGCCGGAGCAGGGGCCTCCGGGGCGGCGAGGACGAGCCATGCCCCGACGCCGACGCCAGCCACGGCGGTCACGGCCGAGAGGGCATAGGGGTTCACGCCGCGGCGGCGCTTTGGCGCCTCGGAGGGTTTCATGCGGGCCATGCGCGCGGCGAGTTTGCCGTCCTGATCGTCCTCGCTCATTGGCCGATCCCCGCTTCCGCGGTCACGCAGACATACTCATCGCCGTAACGCAGGACCCAGCGTTCAGAGCGGGAACTGACGGTGATCGTGGTGCCGCGCACGGCGGAGTTGACCGAATACTCCTGCCCCTTGGCATCAGCCCGGAAGATCGTCGGCATCGGCGCGCCGGGCGGGATGACAAAGGTGGTCTTCCGCCCGTCGTCAGAAATCGACGCCGGCGCGAAGTCCGGCAGCTTCTTGCCTTTTTTCATGACCTTGTAGGTCATTGGCAGGGCCGCCGGGATCTCCGTTCCGGGCGAGGCGCTGCGTGAGCTGCCCGGCACGGTGAACTTCACCGAATAATTCGGATTGCCCTTGGCGCTTTCCGTCACTTGCAGGAAGTAGATGTTCTTCTGGGTTTCGACCGTCAGGTTGGTCGTGGCACCGGCCACCACCGGTTTGATGATGAAGAGGTTTGATCGTTCAAGCTTGTCGATCTTGAAGCTTTCGAGATCGCCGATGGCGATGGACTGGATCTTCTCGCCGTCGCCCAGTTCGACGAGGGTCACGGTCCTGAGCCGCGTGGTGATCCGATAGACCTGTCCCTCCTGATAGGTGGCATAGGTCACTCGGGCGTCATGACTGCCGGATTTCGGGGCGGTCTCGGCAAGGGCGGGCAGGGCAGCGAGGCTGGCCACAAGACCCGCCGCGAGGAATGTGAAGCCTGGGGTCATGTCAACCTTCCGAAGGGGTCAGGGCCTCGGATGTGAGGCGGTAGTCGGTCACGAGGAAGCCGGTCGGGTTCTGCCAGACGAGATCGAGCGCGGTCTGCTTGGTCGGCTCGAAGCGGTAGGTGACGGTCGCGGTGAACTTGCCTTCCCGGTCGGGGATACCCTCGCCATCCGAGACCCAGGTCTTGGTGAAGCGGACCTGTGCGGTGGTTTCGGTCACTGGCGTGATCGAGAGGATGTCGACCCGGACCTTGGAACTGATCCCGTAAAGCTTCGGCGGGTAGTTCGGGTGGCCCTCGGTCCAGAGCGCCACGAGGGACGACTTCGCATTGGCCTCGGACCAGGTATAGGCGCGGAGGATCCGTTCCTCGTTGTCGTGCTGGTCATAGGTTTCGCGGTCAGTGACATAGGCGAAGAGGAGGCTTTGCCGGATGGCCTCGGCCTGTTCCATTCCGGCCTTCTCGACCGCCACCACGCGTTCGGCGACACCGGTGTCCTTGTCGACGATGGCGAGGAAGGCTTCGGCCTCTTTCAGGGGCAGGAGGGTGACGACGGCGATCATTCCCATAAGGCCGATGGCGAGACCGCCGCCCGCCACCGCATAGGCGATGCGCTCGCGCTTCTTCACGCCGAAGAACATCTCGGCCTCGATAAAACTTCTCAATTCAGGGGGTGAACCTGTCATGGTCTTGCTCCGGGAAATGGGGGTTGGCGCGGCTGGCGGTAGCTTCGTTAGCTGTCGCGGATGAACTGGCCCAAGCGCGCCCTTGCAGCATGGCCACGCTCGGCATCTGACCGCGCCTGATCGCGCAAGTGGTGATGTTCGGTCTTGCCGGTCATGAAGCCTGAGCGGAACTCGTTCATGCGCCGGGCGGAATAGTCGGTGGCCTTTTCCAAAGGCTTGCCCGCTACCCTGAGGGCCTGGGGCGCTATGCTGGCGAGGCTGATCTGGCCGGTGATATGCGTCACGGCGTTTGGGATGGCCATCAGGGCGAAGATGCCAACGAAGACGATGACGAAGAAGCCGAGGATCGAGCCGAGATCGGTGACGTCCTTGGTCTCGCGGAAGACGTCATGTGCCACTGTCACGACGGCGACGATGATCCCCGCAGAGGCAACCGGGTACATCAGGTAACCGATCATGGCTGAAAGCCAGGCCTCGAAGATGCCCTTGGTCTTCTCGAAGATCGTGGCGCCGATGGCGAGCGGGGCCACGCCCAGGAGGAAGGCGATCATCAGTTTGGCGAAGCCGACGATGAAGACATAGACCGCCATCAGGATTCCGAGGACGACATAGAGGATCGCGGCGACGAAGCCACGCATGATCGAGGACATGGCGGAGGAGACGCTATCGACGTTGCCCGCCATCATGTTGGCCATGTCATCCATGGCCGCGGTTGCCGAAGTGGCGACACCGCTGCCACCGAGGCGGAAATACTCGAGGGCAAGATCGCTCAGCCCGTTGCTGACAGCCTGATAGATCTGGCTGAAGTTCGACCAGGTGAGACCGAACATCAGCACCATCACGATCCGAAAGGCGAGTTGCACCGCATCTCGCATGGCGATGCGGTAGACGTTGAGGGCGGCATTTATCCCGACCATGACGAGGAGGAGCGCGAGAAGGCTTGAGTAGATCGGGCCGACGGCACTGGCGGTTGCTTCGAAAAACCGTTGGCCCGCGGCCGTGATCGCTGCATCCAAAGTCGTCAGAATGGTCGAGACGCTGTCCATCAGAAGGATCCGCCACACATGGTCTCGGCGATGGCCGTCAAGCGGTCAGCCTCTGCGGCGACCTCCTTTGTGTGCTGCCAGCCCAAGCGTTCGACGCCATTCTGCTTGCGCAACGCTTTTGCGACACGGTCCACGTCTTCCCAGTTCGCGACCTTCCCGTTGCAGCTACAATCCTTCGATAGGATCACGTTTCTGGTGCGGACGAGCCCGTAGATGTCCCGCAGGGCTCTGGCTTCAGGTCCGGAGCGAGCCAGCTCATATCCAGCGGGCCACTGAGCCTCACAGTTCCGGAACTCTTCATTCACTGCGCCCGGGATCGGCTGGACATCGTCCGGGACATCGATCTTCGGCAGGACGTCGAGGAAGGCCTCTTCCTCAGCCAGGTCGGCTGGGGCAGGGGTCTCGGCCGAGGCCATCCCCGCCAACAGGGTCGCCAGGATCAGTGCCGCACCGAATGGCTTCCGTAGCACCTTGCCCATTATCATTCCTTCCCGATCACCTTGATGAACTTCTCTTCCTCAGCGGCCGTCGCGGCATCCATGACGCCCGCTTCGCCCATGCCCATGAGCTGGGCGGATTCCATGTTCCAGATATTGGCCATGGCGATGGATAGCTCGGCCGTGACCCTTGTGTTGAGGTCGATGGCTTCCTTCAGCCCTTCGGTGTCCGGGATCTCCTGGACTAGATCGTGCACCCGTTCGAGGCTTTCGGACGCCTTGACGGAGGAGGTCTCAGCTGCTGCCGACAGGAAGGCTGCCGTGTTGGCTTGCGTGCCGATCCGGGCCGCACCGGGATCCTCGCTTTTCGAAAGCGTGTCGACCGTCGCGGTGTCGAGGCCGACCGAGGCGAAGAAGTCGGAGACATATTGCCCGGCCGGCTTGTCGCCGACCTTGCCCGAGGTGGTCATCAGGGAGTAGTTCCCATCCTTCGCGGCGATGAGCCCGCCCGTCAGATCGGCGACATCTGGCAGGATGTCGTCAAAGAACGTGTCGGGATCCGGAATGCCGAGCGCTTCCAGGGTCAGCCCGTTCCTGAGCGCGTCGAGCTGCGCCTTCAGGGCGGCGATCTGTTCGATCTGCTTCAGGATCTGCTCGTCAAGCTTCAGGTTTGACGCGATCATCTCGCGCACCTGAAGCTTGGCCTCGGTCAGCACCTCGCCGATCTTGGCGATGCTCGTGAGGTCGATCGTCGGCACGCCCTGAGCCGCCGCTGTGAGCGGCAGCGCCAGCGCTGCAGTGAGGAGAAAGGGGCCGATGCCCCGGATGCGCTTGGGGATCATTCGGAACCAGCCTTTACCTTGATGAATGTTGCGTCGCGGGCGTAAGCCTCGATCCAGAGCGCGTAGCGGGCTTGGTCGACCTTGACCCTTGCGGCCTTGACCCGGTCGACCATCAGCGCGATCCGCACCGCCTCGGCGCGCGCATAGGTGTTGAGATCCAGCGCTTCCTTGGCTGACTTGGTGGTCGGGATCTTTTCGATGATGGCGCGGAGCCGTTTCAGCGAAGCCTCGATCTCGAGACTTGCTTCCATGCCATAGTGCAGCCCGGCGTCCGAGACATTGGAGGCCGTGGCGATCGCCATGTCGCGCGGATCGAAGGTGCCCACCTGATCGATGCCGCTGATCTTCGCCGCATAGGTGTTGAAAAACCCGGTGATGCGGACGACGTAGGCTCTCGTCTCCTCGAAGGGCGGGATGCCGCCGTACTTCGAGACGTTGCCGGGTCCGGCATTGTACGCGGCCAAGGCCAGTGGCACTGAACCGAATTTGTTGAGCTGGGTCAGGAAATACCGAGCACCACCATCAAGCTGCAGCATCGGGTCGTCGTAATAGGCCGGATAGATGCCGAGGTCCTTTGCCGTATCCGGCATCACCTGCGTCAGTCCGAAAGCGCCGACAGGCGACCGTGCCCCGATGGAAAACCCGGATTCCTGCTTCACAAGGCTCTGGAACCAGATGCGGAATTCGACCGGGTTGAGACCGGCCCGCGCGAGACCGGGGTGGCCCGCGTATTTCCTGGCGGTGGCGACGATCATCTCCTCGATGCCGGTCTTGCCATCGCCGAAAAGCCGCGCCGCGTAGGGACTGTCATCCTCGACGTCATAGAGGACTTCCGCCTCGGCACCGGGGATCACTTCCAGATCGCCGATCCATGGCGTGTTGCCGGTCATCATCGCCAGCGTGGCATCGAGCGCCTCGAGCTGTTCCTGATGCAACTCGGCAATCCGCCTCTTCTTGTCGGCCTCAAGTTCCCGCGCGCCGGTCAGATAGCTCATCTGCGCGATCTCGAGGCTGTGCTGGATGATCGACTTGCCGTCGACAATCGGCACGCCTTGCGCGAACGCGGCCAGTGGCAGCGCCGCGGCCATCAGGGCAAGCGCCCTGACAGACGGAGAGGATTTAGCGGCAGGGAATGACATCGACAGGCGAGTTTGCGGCGCGCGAGACAAGGCCCGCATCCGGGCTTGCACCCATGGTGGAAGTCGTCACAGTGGAGCCAGCGGTCGCCCAGCAATTGGTCTTTGCGATCGGCACTTCCGCGCAGCCTGCGAGGGAACATCCGATTCCGATAAGCAAAGTTATGTAATATATTGATTTCATTGATTAATCAATCCTTCCAGAATTTGGGCCGCGCGGCGTAGTCGGAACCGAAGGCATTGAGACCGGCCTGACCGCCACCAAGCGCCGTCAGCAAAGGCCCGAGTGCCTTCAGATCGACATTGAGGACGGTCGAGCCGCGCGGGGAGCGGGACAGCACCAGACGCTGACCCGGGATCGGGTTCAGGACGAAGTCCAACTCACCATCGGTCAGGCGGAAGCTGTCATAGTCGCTCGATGCCGCTTCGCCGTTCGGGAAGAGAAGCTGGTTCGGCAGCGCCTCCAGGATCGAACGTGCTTTTGAACCGCGGATCTGGCTTGGGAACTGGGTCATCATCACGACGACAACGTTCTTCTTCCGG
>JBGSNN010000293.1:0-2098 GCA_041739655.1 Albidovulum sp.
CGATGCCGGGGCGCTGCAGGACGCGATCCGCACCGCCGCGGGATCGGTGCGCAAATCGGGCATCGCGGTGATCGGCGTCGCGCCGACCGGGCCTTCGACGGCCTATGGCTATATCAAGCCGGGGGCCGGTGCGGCGGACGGCACAGCCGAGGTCCTGCGCTTCGTCGAGAAGCCCGATGCGGCGCGGGCCGCTGCGTTGATCGCGGAGGGTTGCCTCTGGAATGCCGGCATGTTCGCGTTCCGCGCCGGCTGGCTGATCGAGGCGCTGGCTGCGGTCGAGCCGGAGGCCGTCGCCCTGGTGCGCCAGGCGGTGGCCGACATGGCGAAGGACCTTGGCATGTATGTGCCAGGTGGCAGCTTTGCCGAGGTCCGCGCGATCTCGTTCGACCACGGCTTCATGGAAAAGACGACAGAAGCGCGGGTCGCGCCGGGCGCGTTCCGCTGGTCCGACGTCGGCGACTGGGACGCGGTCTGGGCAGAATCCGACAAGGACGCGGCGGGCAATGCAATCCGCGGCGACGGTTTCGCGCATGAGGCGAAGGACAACCTGATCCACTCCGAAGGCCGTCTGGTCTGCGCCGTCGGTGTCGAGGGCCTGGCGATCATCGAGACCCCCGACGCAATCATGGTCGTCCCGCGCGCCAGGGCGCAGGAGGTCAAGGGGCTGGTCGGCGCGCTGAAGGCGGCGGGACGGCCCGAGGCGGTCGAGCATATCCGCAACCATCGGCCCTGGGGCTGGTATCAGACCATGGACCTTGGCGAGCGTCACCGGGTGAAGCGCATCGTGGTGAAGCCGGGGGCCAAGCTCAGCCTGCAAAAGCACCACCACCGCGCCGAGCACTGGGTCGTGGTGCGCGGCACGGCCGAGGTCACGGTGAACGGCACCGTCTCGATCCTGCATGAGAACGAAAGCGTCTACATGCCGATCGGCTCGGTCCACCGTCTGGCCAATCCAGGCCGCATTCCGGTCGAGATCATCGAGGTGCAGACCGGCACCTATCTCGAGGAGGACGACATCATCCGCATCGAGGATGAATTCGGCCGGGTGTGACATCGGGCAAGGCCGGGGGTTCCACCCCCGGACCCCCGAGGTATTTTCAAACAGAAGAAGGGGCGGGGTGTCGCGCGCCGAGCGTGCGTCGGAACGACGCTTCGGTAAGGTCGGCGGCACGGTCCCAGCCGAATGTCTGCGCGCGCACCAGCGCCTTTTGCCGGAGCGCTGTGCTGAGGCCGGGTTCAGTGAAGAGCCGGATCGCCTGCGCCGCCAGCGCCGTGCGGTCCAAGGGGTCGAAGTAGAGGCCGCCGTCGCCGACCACCTCGGGCAGGCTGCCGCGGTCCGCGGCGAGGACTGGTGTGCCGCAGGACATCGCCTCAAGCGCGGGCAGGCCGAAGCCTTCCCAGAGCGAGGGCATGACGAGCGCATCCGACAGGGTGAGAAGCGTGGCCATTTCGGCGTCGTCGAGTTCGCCCGCGAAGCCGATCCGGCCCGAACTGCGGGCATCCTGACGGGCGCTGTCCTGCAACTCCTCGATATTGTCCCAGAATCGCGCGCCGGTGGTGCGGCCGATGATGACAAGCCGGGCGTCTGGCACCGCGTCGAGGATCGCGGGCATCGCGGCAATGAGCGAGGCCACGTTCTTGTGCCGGTTGAAGCCGCCGATATAGGTCAGCACCCGGTCGCCCGCGGCGATGCCGTGACGCGCGCGGGCGGCCTGCAGGGTGGCGGCGTCGGTGATCGGGCGAAAGATCGCTTCCGCGCCTTCGGTCGTCACGTCGATGCGGTCGCGCCGGATTCCGAGCAACTCGGAAATATCGGCCGCCGAGGCTTCGGACACCGTCAGCACCCGGCGCGCCTGGAGCCGGGCGAGCCAGGTCTTGATGCGCCAGAGCCGGAAGTTGCGTTGCGTCGGGAAGATGAGGTCGGGGAACCGTTCAGGGATCGTATCGTGGATGCAGACCAGTTTCGGGGCGCGCGACAGGATCGGGTAGAACGAATAGCTGGCCGGGAAGAAGAACAGATCCGGCTTCAGCCGCGCCGCTGCCCGCGACATGGTCAGCATGTCGGCCCCGGCGCGCGCCGAAGCCCCCGAGGCGGCGG
>JBGSNN010000331.1:0-13379 GCA_041739655.1 Albidovulum sp.
GTCGCCGCGGTTCCGGACCCAGCCCCTCAGGCCAAGCGCCGTCGCCGCGCCCCGGCACCAGGCGCGATAGGCCACGCCCTGCACCCGGCCGGTGACGCGGACAGCATAGGCGATCTCGCGCATGGCAGTCTCCCTCCCCAAGCCCCCCGGATCAGGCTAGCACGAAATCTCGGCCGCGCAGAGCTACCGCCGTCGACGTGGGCCGACGCGAGGTGCGACGGCGGTCCTGCCGGATATGGTGTCGGCGGGCCAGCGCATCACGCCGGTTGCCCCCCCTTTGCCCCATTGACCGGCCCGGCAATCCCGCGCATATCCGCGCCATCATGACCGAGCTTTCGCAAATCCGTAACTTCTCCATCGTGGCTCATATCGACCACGGCAAATCCACCCTTGCCGACCGGCTGATCCAGCTGACCGGCACCGTCGCCGCGCGCGACATGAAGGCGCAGATGCTCGACAGCATGGACATCGAGCGCGAGCGCGGCATCACCATCAAGGCGCAGACCGTCCGCATCGAATACCCCGCGAAGGACGGCAAGACCTATATCCTCAACCTGATCGACACGCCGGGCCATGTCGACTTCGGCTATGAGGTCAGCCGCTCCATGCGCGCCGTCGAAGGCTCGCTTCTTGTCGTCGATGCGACGCAAGGGGTCGAGGCGCAGACCCTCGCCAATGTCTATCAGGCGATCGACGCCGACCACGAGATCGTGCCAGTCCTCAACAAGATCGATCTGCCCGCCGCCGAGCCAGAGCAGGTCAAGGCGCAGATCGAGGACGTGATCGGCATCGACGCCTCGGGCGCGATCCCGATCAGCGCGAAAACCGGCCTCGGCATCCCCGAGGTGCTTGAGGCCATCGTCCACCGCCTGCCTGCGCCCAAGGGCGACCGCGACGCGCCCTTGAAGGCGATGCTCGTCGATTCGTGGTACGACGCCTATCTTGGCGTCGTCGTCATGATCCGCGTCATGGACGGCATCATCCGCAAGGGCGACCGCATCAAGATGATGCAGACCGGGGCGGCCTACGGCGTTGACAAGCTCTCTGTCCTGAAACCGCAGATGGTCGATATCGACGCGCTCGGCCCGGGTGAGATCGGCATCTTCACCGCCTCGATCAAGCAGGTCCGCGACACCCGCGTCGGCGACACCGTCACGCATGAGAAAAAGCCCTGCGCCACCGCACTGCCCGGCTTCAAGCCGGCGCAGCCCGTCGTCTTCTGCGGTCTCTTCCCGGTCGATGCCAACGACTTCGAGTCCTTGCGCGACGCGATCGAAAAGCTCGCCCTCAACGACGCCTCCTTTTCGTCCGAGATGGAGACCTCGGCCGCGCTCGGCTTCGGCTTCCGCTGCGGCTTTCTCGGGCTCTTGCACCTCGAGGTCATCCGCGACCGGCTCGAACGCGAATATGACCTCGACCTCATCACCACCGCGCCTTCGGTGGTCTTCAAGCTCTTCATGCGCGACGGCGAGGTGCGCGACCTGCACAACCCCGCCGACATGCCCGATCTCACCCTCGTCGATCATATCGAGGAGCCGCGGATCAAGGCCACCATCATGGTGCCGGACGAATACCTCGGCGACGTGCTGAAACTCTGCCAGGACCGCCGCGGCATCCAGTTGGACCTGACCTATGCCGGCAGCCGCGCCATGGTGGTCTATGACCTGCCACTGGCCGAGGTCGTCTTTGACTTCTACGACCGGCTCAAGAGCGTCACCAAGGGCTATGCGAGCTTCGACTACCAGATCTCGGAATACCGCGAGGACTATCTGGTGAAGATGTCGATCCTCGTCAACGACGAACCGGTGGACGCCTTGTCGATCATGGTCCACCGCGACCGCGCCGAGGCGCGCGGCCGGGCGATGGTGGAAAAGCTGAAGGAACTGATCCCGCGGCACATGTTCAAGATCCCGATCCAGGCGGCAATCGGCGCCCGCGTGATCGCGCGCGAGACGCTCAGCGCGATGCGCAAGGACGTGACCGCGAAGTGCTACGGCGGCGACGCGACGCGCAAGCGCAAGCTTCTCGACAAGCAGAAGGCCGGGAAGAAGAAGATGCGCCAGTTCGGGAAGGTGGAGATCCCGCAGTCGGCGTTTATCTCGGCGTTGAAGATGGATGGGTGAGGGCCGCCCGGACGACCTTCCAGTGGAAGGTCGTCAGGCCCGAACGCCCGATCCGCAAGGATCGGGCTGGCAGGCGCGGCCCCGGACCTTGGTCCGGGGAGAAAACGCTCCAGTGGAGCGTTTTCAGCGCCGAACGCCCGCGCAAGCCTGCGCGGGCTGGCGTTTCATGTCCGCCATCTAATTGACTTTTCCATATATATCACATACCTGAAAGGCGTGGCCTGCTAGGGAGTAGGGTTGGAATCCTATCCCTAGCAGGACCGCTCTGAGGGGGGGGGTCCCCCAAGCAAGCCTCCTTATGGAAGGGAGGCTTCATTGGTGCTGGCGGCAGCGAATGCCATCACAACATTGGCAATTTTTTTGGCCTCTTCAGCTGTAAGATCCACAGGAATCCCGTTTATTTGCACGATCGAGCCCGGGCGAAGTGGCACTGGAACGTCAAATGAAGTCGGGCGCGAAAGCGCTGGGGACTGCGCCGGGGCTTCTGACTTTGTGGCTGGCCGGTTCAAAGCGGCGCTTGTGCGATCAGTCCCAGACTTTGGCTGAGGCGCTTTCCCATTTCCAGCGTCCATACGGAAGGTGCTGGGGTTATCCTTGTATCGCATAAAGTCAGAAATCGCCGCATTTGTGCGCGACTTGTATACCTGAAGGCTTTCTGGCTTATAGTGTGTGCCTTGAAGATTTCCGAAGCGCTTGGCTAGCTCGTCGATTCTGACATTTCGTAGGTCGGCTTTCTCCGAATCGTCGAGTATTGACAGCATCTTGTTTGCTGAAGCCTTTCGAGCGGAAATAGTGTTCTTGTTCGCCAAGCCTTTGTTATCCAGATAGTCTAGGAATTCCAAAAGCGCGGTGACGGAATAGTCGGTAAGCATGGGTCGCTCCTCCATTTCTTGACATATCTCGCATACCGGCTTCCGTGTCAAGTCTTAACGCAGAAATTTCTTTCTGGCTACTGGTATCATCTGGGCGGCGTTAATTGCGGGGCGAGATGCTGGGAAAAGCTCGGTGTGCCAAGTGCAAGCTGGAGCGTTAGGTTGCTGTTTCTCCCGCCCGATTTGTCCCGCGACAAATCGGGCCGCGCCTGCCACCCGGCCCGCCCACGGGGCGGGCGTTCTTCGGGACAAACGTCCACTGGACGCTTGTTGATCCCTCATCACCCCCCGGCAGGCGCGTTCCGCGCCCGCCCAGGCAGCCGCGCCCCGATTTACGAACGGGCGGCGATATCGGCACCCCCCCTTGGCCTCCGCCTTGCGGCTCCGGCCAATCGGACCGGGCAAAGGTCCACTGGACCTTTGCCTGCCGGTCCTCGACACCCCGCCAACCCCCGCCTACTCCACCCAGACCCCGTGCTTCTTGTGCCAGTCCTCCAGCGACAGGTCCGGATACTGGCGGAAATGCTCCTCGCCCGGCCCCTCGGGCAGGGGCACCCAGCCGGGCTTGTCGTCGAGCATGATGTGTACCCGCGAGGGCGCGGGCGGCAGGGGGGTGTCGACGGCGCTGGCGAAGGGGTGGATGTGGTCCGGCCAGCGCGGATCGAAGACCCAGAGTGCCGTGCCGCAGCGGCTGCAGAAGTTCCGCTCGGCCGTCGAGGTCTCGGTGGCCCCGTCGCGGCTGATTTCGGCGCGGTAGGTAGCGAGCGCCTCGCGCCCCTCGACCTTCATCGTCTCGGCGATGCCGCCGAGGTTGATGGCATAGCCGCCGCCGCCGCCGGTCTTGCGGCAGATCGAGCAATAGCAGTGCATGTAGGGCACCGGCGTCTGGCTTTCGACGCTGAAGCGCACCGCGCCGCAGCGGCAGGAGCCTTGCAGCAGCATCGGCATCACGGACCTCCCCCATTGCCGCCTGATCCCCGTACTTTCCGCCCGTCGGGGCGGAAAATCAATCGGGCTGATCGGGCTGCATGAGGTGTCGACAGCCGATCTCCCGGCCCCCCCGATTCCATGCTACACTCCCCCTCGGGTGGGTGTTCCGGACCGGCCCGCACTCCGCGGGCTGGCTGAGAGGCTGCCCGCCCGGGAGGGACCAACAATGGCTCAATACATCGTCACCGGCAGCTATACCGCTGCCGCCATGAAGGGCATGATCGCGCATCCGAGCGACCGTGAGAAGGCGACGGCCGCGCTCATCGCCTCGGCCGGGGGCAAGATGGAAAGCTTCTTCCTGACCACCGGCGACAACGACTTCATCATCCGCGTGACCACCGACAACATGGTGGGCATGCTCGCCGCGCTGATCGCCACCGGCGCCTCGGGCGCGGTCGCGAACCTCAAGACCGTGCAGTGCTTCACCTCGGCCGAGTTCCTGAAGGCGCAGCAGGCGGCGGGCGCGATTGCCGCGAAATACAGCGCGCCAAGCTGATCGCCCCCTGCGCGAAAGACCAAAGGCGGGGTCAGGCCCCGCCTTTTCCGTCGGCAGCGCTGTAGCTACGGATGCACTACGGATGCACTACGGATGCCCGACATGGTCCCGACGCGGCCGAACGCAGCGCGCGGTGACGCCCCTGAGACAGTCCGGATGCCCTTCGCAAGCGCAGAAAAACACCCTGGAACGTCGGTATCGCGCGCGTCCGGCTTCCGCCCGCAAGCCCCTGTCAGAGCGGTGTTAATCGCGTTGTCCACAAAATATCCACAAGGAAAATCAGAGACTTATCCCCGGATATTTTCATGCTGCGGTGCTATTTTCTTGCGCGACTCGCACGGTCTTGCGACCGTTCCTTTACCGCAACGGATCGCAAGACACCGGGCGGGGCGCAAAGGCCTCCGGGTGACTTGGTCGGGAAGGTCGGACTTCGGTCCGGGTCGGAACGTAAAGGTGAACGGAGCGCCGGTGGATCACGAAGTGTCTTCGGACGCAGAGGGGTTGCTGGTGTCGCAAGGGCCGGAGCGGGCCGCGATGGGTTTTCGGACCTAAGTGGCTGTGGCGGTTCCATGAATCGCTGCAAACTGGTGGGCAAACCCGGCAACGGGCAGACCGCATCAGGAAGGCGTCAGGGAGTGCCGCAAGGCATGTGCGAAGACCGCGTCTGAGCACCTGGCGCCTTTTCTGATTATCCATACGCAACGGGACCCGCCTGCACGCAGGGGGCCCCGTCGGCATCAGAGATGCACTACCGCGTCTGTAGCACCTGTAGGGCAGCTTGTAGCGCGGGCGCGGTCAAATATCAACGAAATCTTGCGGCGGCAGGGCAAAAACACGCCAGATATAGGCGTGGCCATCCCACCCCTTGCCTTCCCGCCGCCACGCGCTATGACGGTTTCGACCCGCTCCCGAACGTCCAGCGAAAGTTGCGCTTCCATGTCCACTTGCCCTCTCTGCGCGGCCGATGCCCCGCTTGTCGCCCATCCTGTCCCCGGGGGACCGGACGGCGCCTCTGCCCTCATCTGCGCGACCTGCGCTGAGCAGATAGCGGGGACGCCCGACCCTGACAGGTGGCGCGGTCTGGCCAACGCGATGTGGTCCGAAGACCCGGCCATTCAGGTCATTGCCGCGCGGATGCTCGCCCGGCTCGCGGCGGAACCCTGGGCGCGAGACCTTGCCGATCAGCTCTATCTCGCCGAGGATATCCGCGCCTGGGCCGAAAATATCGCGACCACCATCGTCCATCGTGACAGCAACGGCACCATCCTTGCGCAGGGCGACACCGTGACGCTTGTCAAGGATCTGCCGGTCAAGGGCGCGGGCTTTACCGCAAAGCGCGGCACTGCTGTGCGTGGTATCACCCTTGTCGCCGACAATCCCGCCCATATCGAGGGCCGTGTCGAAGGCCAGAGGATCGTCATTCTGACCGAGTTCGTGAAAAAACGCTGAGCCTCGGGGCGCAGGGCGCCACCCTGCCAATCGCGCCCCTGCGGTTCATGCAGCGGTCCGGCCGACCATGACCTGATTGCGTCCGTCGAGCTTGGCACCGAGCAGAGCGATGTCGGCGCTGTTGATGAGATCGGCGACCGTCATTCCGGCTGAAGCGGCGGTATTGCCGAGCGCGAGCCCAATCGAGGATGTCACCGAAATCGCGCCGCGTCCGTGCGCCAGGGACACCGGCGACTCTGCCACCGCGCGGCGCAGACGCTCGGCCGCGAGACGGGCGTCGGAGAGCGTAGCGTCAGGCAGGGCGACGAGAAACTCCTCGCCGCCGATCCGGGCCAGAAGATCAACCGGACGCAGATGCGCCGACAGCCGTGTGGCGACCTCGACCAGCACGCTGTCGCCGGCGGCATGGCCATAGGTGTCATTGACCGACTTGAACCGATCAAGGTCGAGAACCATCACCGCGAAGCTGCGCCCTGTCCCGGCAGCCTGTTCGGCGATGCGGGCGAGATGGGCCATCGCATACCGCCGATTGTGGAGCCCGGTCAGCGGATCCGTCATGGCCAGCCTGAGCCGGTCTTGAAGGCTTTCGCGCAAGCAGTCCGCCTGCCGCTTGCGACTGATCTGCATGCGGATGCGCAATGCCATCTCTGCCGGGTCGGCATCGACCTCGATCAGGTCGCTCGCGCCGAGGTCGAGTGCCATCGCAGCCGTGTCGCGGGCCCCTGCCGGCAGGACGACGCAGATCGCCGCGTTGCGCGTGACCTGACGCGATCTGAGCTCCGACATCAGGCGCAGGCCCCCGCCCAACTGCGCCGGATCGACGCCAAGCACGAAGACATCGGGGGCAAGGTGCTGCTCTGCGATCGTCATCGCCTGATCGGGGTCAAGGGCGACCAGCCGTGCGCCCAGGTGGGGCTGCAACTCCCGGCTCCAGCGGTCCCGCGTCGCCGGTTCCTGGGAGACGAGTCCCACCAGCGCCTGCGGCGTGAAGGCCGCCACCGGCTCGGCAAAGCCAAGTTCGCGGTAAGTGCCCTGACGCAAGCCAAGCTCCCGCGCCGTCTCGCGCGCGCGCAGGAGACTGCGAAGACGTGCCAGCAGCACGACCTCATCGAGCGGCTTCCAGAATACCTCATCGGCACCGGCCTCAAGCGCCTCGATCTTGCGCGCCATGTCGCGGAAGGCGGTGACCATGACGACCGGAATATCGCGCGTCTGTGGATCCGCCTTCAGCCGCTGGCAAACCTCGATTCCGTCCAGATCGGGAAGTTCGACATCCAGCAGAATCAGATCGGGATGGTTCGCGCGCGCCTGCTCAAGCGTTTCGGCGCCGCTAGAGGCTTGAAAGGTCTCATAGAACGCGGCGGCCAGCTTGACCTTGAGCACGATCCGATTGGTCGCAACATCGTCGGCAATCAGGATTTTCCCGCCCACGCTGCCCTCCATCCGCTTTACTTCGTCGCACTGTCCGCTCATCTTTTGTTTGCAATGGTTAAGAAATGCTTTCGGAAGGGCTGAAACCTTCATGAACACGTCGTTCGGGCGCGACCATGCCGAGACGGTGGCGTTGCAGGCCTTGGCTTGGCTGCTGCAGGCGGACGATCACCGGGGCGCTTTCGTGTCGTCAAGCGGGCTCGCGCCCGATGACCTGCGGGGCCGCGCGGTCGACCCCGATACCCTCCTCGCCGTGATCGACTTCGTGCTTGGAGATGATCGGCGTGTCATGGGCTTCTGCGATGCGGTTGGGCTGCCCTACGCGACGCTCATGTCGGTGCGCGCGGCGTTGCCGGGCGGCGCGGACTACAACTGGACCTGACGGCGTATTGCCTTCGCAAGGACGCTCGGCCAGTGTGGCGACGAAGCGGCGGGGGCAAGAACCATGGGCGCGTTCGACGGGATTCTCTTCGACAAGGATGGCACGCTCTTCGACTTCCGCGCCACCTGGGGCGCCTGGTCGCAGCGCCTGCTTGAGGAATTGGCGGCGGGTGATCAAGCGCTGCTCGGCCGCCTTGGTGCGGTGATCGGCTTCGATCTGACGACGGGCGACTTCGCGCCGGACAGCTCGGTCATCGCCCACACCACGGCCGAGATCGCCCGCGATCTTCTGCCCCATTTGCCGGGGCAGCGCGACCTTTCGGCGCTGGTCGCGCGGATGAACACGCTCGCCGCCGAGGCAGACCCGGTGCCGGCCGTCGTGCTCGCGCCGCTCTTCCGCCGGTTCCGCGATCGCGGGCTGCGCATCGGTCTGGTGACCAATGACGCCGAGGCGCCGGCGCGGCTGCATCTGGAGCAGGCCCGGATCGCGGACTATTTCGATTTCATCGCCGGGTTCGACAGCGGCCATGGTGCCAAGCCCGACCCGGGGCCGCTTCTTGCCTTCTGCACCGAGGAGAGACTTGACCCGGCGCGCGTTGTCATGGTGGGCGACAGCCGCCATGACCTGATTTCCGGGCGCGCCGCGGGCATGTCGGTGGTCGGCGTCCTGACCGGCATCGCAGAGCGCGAGGACCTGCTGCCCCTCGCCGATGCGGTTCTGCCTGATATCGGCCATTTGCCGGATTGGCTGGATCGTGCTGCGGCCGGCATCCTCCCGGCCTGAAGCCAAAAACGACGCTCTGGTGTCGTATTGCATTGCGCACAGGTTCTGCGGACCTTCAATGCTGCTTGCAAGAACCCGGAGGTCAGAATGTCGGATGTGCAGAAACGCAGGCGCGCAGGCGGACGCGCGGGACATGCGGAGCGCGCGGGAGTGCGGGCCATCGACCAGATGTCCTGGCGCATTCCGGTCAACCCCGACCGCCCGATCGAGCCCTTGGATCAGGACGGCATCGCGGCGATCCACAAGGGCGCGATGCGCATCCTGTCAGAGATCGGCATCCGCTTTCTGAACCCCGAGGCCATCGCCCTCTTTACCAAGGCCGGCTGCATCGTGGACGGCGAAAACGTTCGCATGGATGAGGATTTCGTGATGGAGATGGTGCGGCGCGCGCCGTCCGAATTCACCATCACCCCGCGCAATCCCGACCGCGCCCTGCCGATGGGCGGAAAGCACATTCTCTTTGGCAATGTCTCATCTCCGCCCAACTACTGGGATCTTGAGCGTGGCAAGGTGTCGGGCTTCATGGAGGGCTTCCGTGATCTCATCAAGCTCACCCAGTATTTCAACTGCATCCATTTCGCCGGCGGCTATCCGGTCGAACCCGTCGATGTGCATCCCTCGGTCCGTCACCTCGACTGCCTCTATGAAATGCTCACGCTCACCGACAAGGTCGTCCACGCCTATTCGCTGGGTAAGGAGCGTGTGGAGGATGCGATGGAGATGGTGCGGATCGCCGGTGGCCTCAGCCACGAGGCGTTCCGTGCCAAACCCCGGATGTTCACCAATATCAACTCCGTTTCGCCGCTGAAGCACGATTTTCCGATGATCGACGGCACCCTGCGGATGGCGCGGGCGGGGCAGGCCGTGGTGGTCACGCCGTTCACTCTGGCCGGCGCAATGGCGCCAGTGACGATGTCAGGGGCAGTCGCCCTCTCGATCGCCGAGGCGCTGTCCGCGATCGCGTTGCAACAGTATGTGGCGCCTGGGTCGCCCTCAATGATCGGGACCTTCACCTCGAACGTCGACATGAAATCGGGCGCGCCGGCCTTCGGCACCCCGGAATACATGCGCGCGACGCAGATGACAGGGCAACTTGCGCGATTCTACGGTCTGCCGCTGCGGTCGTCCGGTGTCTGCGCGGCCAACGTGCCGGACGGGCAGGCGATGTGGGAAACCTGCAATTCGCTCTGGGCGGCGATGCAGTCGGGCACCAACATGGTCTATCACGCGGCCGGGTGGCTTGAAGGCGGGTTGATCGCCAGCCCCGAGAAATTCGTCATGGACTGCGAGGTGGTGCAGATTCTGCAACGCTACATGGAGCCGCAGGTCTGGGCGACGACACCCGAAGATATCGCCCTTGATGCGATCCGCGAGGTCGGCCCCGCCGGCCATTACTTCGGCTGCCAGCACACGCAGGACCGCTATTCCACGGCCTTCTACGCGCCGATCGCCTCGGACTGGCGGAACTTCGAGGCGTGGAAGATCGATGGGGCGGTCTGGACGTCGGAGCGCGCCCACCGCATTGCCAAGGCGATCCTTGCCGATTTTGAGGCGCCGCCGATGGAGGACGCGATCCGCGAGGAGTTGCAGGCCTTCGTCGCGCGCCGCAAGGCGGAAGGGGGCGCGCCCACCGATTTCTGAGCGCTTTGTGCTTTCTTAACGCCTCGCCCGGTAGCGTTGCCGCAAAGAATGAGGGCTGGCGCCGTGCATGGGCTTATCAACCGATCGATCCAGCACTACTTGCGCGACACCTACGGCCTCGCGTTGTGGGAGGTGCTCGTCGCCGCGGCGGACCTGCCGGCGCAGGGCTTCGAGGCGCTTCAGACCTACGACGACCGGCTGACCGAGGCGATGGTCCTTGCGGCCTCGACGCGACTTGCCAAGCCGCGCGATGCGTTGCTGGAGGATTTCGGCATCTACCTTGCAGGGCGTGAGGGGCTGCGCCGCCTCCTGCGCTTCGGCGGCGCCGATTTCGTCGATTTTCTCTATTCTCTCGAAGAACTTCCGGGCCGCGTCCGGCTTGCCGTGCCCGATCTCCTTATCGCGGATATGGTGCTGCGTCATTCCGCGCCCGGTCAGTTCCGGCTTGAGATCTGCGGTGGACCGACGGGGTTCGTTCATGTGATGGGCGGCGTCCTGCATGCCATGGCCGACGATTTCGGCGCACTGGCGGTCATTGCGGCGACAGATGCGGGGGGCACGGCCTCGGTGCAGATAAACCTCATCGAGGCAAGCTATGCTGCAGGGCGTGCGTTTCAACTTACCCTTCAGGATGGCGTGTGATGGACGGTGGCGCGCCCTTCGATCCGGTCCGGCTCGGCCTGACCGATCTGGCGCAATTGATGCCGATGCATCTCTGGATCGACCGCGCCGGCCTGATCCGCGCCACCGGCCCGACGCTGGCAAAGCTCTGGCCGGAGCCGATGGAAGGCCTGCCCTTCTTCGACGTGTTCGATCTGCGCAAACCGCTTGAGGTCACCGCCGCCACCGACCTGGCGCGGCTGGCCGGGCATCGCATCCTGCTCGCGGTGCGCCACGGCGCCCCCCATACGCTGCGCGGGATTGCGGTGCGCGCGGGCGACGGGCAGGGGACCTTCATCAACCTCTCCTTCGGTCTCGCCGTGGCCGAGGCGGTGCGCGACCATCAGTTGAGTCACGCCGATTTCGCGCCGACCGATCTGACGGTGGAACTGCTCTACCTGACCGAGGTCAAGGGCGCGGTGATGGGCGAACTCGCTGCGTTGAACGCCCGCCTGCGCACGGCGCATGAGCAGGCCGAGGCTGCGGCGATGACCGATGCGTTGACAGGTCTCGCCAACCGGCGCGGGTTCGAGACGGCCTTCGCGCGGACACTGTCGGCGGCAGAGCGCGGCGCGGCCTTTGCCCTGCTGCACCTCGACCTCGATCATTTCAAGGACATCAACGACAGCCTTGGCCACGCGGCCGGCGATGAGGCGCTGATCCATGTGGCCGCCGTGCTGCGCGCAGAATTGCGCGGACAGGACATCGGCGCGCGGGTCGGCGGGGATGAATTCGTCGTGCTGGTGCAGGGGCGGTGCGACGAAATCGCCGCCGGGCGGCTCGCGGCGCGGCTGATTGCCGGGATCGAGCGTTTCAAACCCGCCTCGGGGGACGTGGCCCGGCTCTCGGCCAGCGTCGGGGCGGTGTTGTCGCAGCACTACGCAGCACCCCGGGCGGATCGGCTGCTGGCCGCCGCGGATGCGGCACTCTATGAGGCAAAGCGCACCGGACGCGGGCGCTGTGTTGTCGCGCGGGCCTGACATGGGGCAGGAGTTCAGCGGCAGCCCCTGCGGGGTGGCCAGACCGCTCTGGCTCACCGCCTTGACCTTGACCGTCGGCTGGCTTACCTAGAGCGCCACCCCGGGCGGGTATGGTGAAATGGTATCATGAGAGCCTTCCAAGCTCCAGGTGCGGGTTCGATTCCCGCTACCCGCTCCAGGAAATCAACATCCGGATCAAACGCTTACCGCTCATCTGGCCGGGTCATCGCGAAGACCTCTCGGACCACGGCATAGTCGCGGTAGCCCGACCGTGCGATCGGCGCGAAGGCGGTCACGTCAAAGCGCCCCGCAACGACGCAGTCATCGCGCAGATGCACGCCGACCACCTCGCCGAGGATCAGGAAATTGCCCTCGCCCTTGAGCGTCAGGATTTCGGTCATCCGACATTCGAGCGTGGCCGGAGCCCCCGCCACGCGCGGGCAGTCGATGCTTTCGCAGCCCGCCTTCGGCACCCCCGCCAGCGCGAATTCGTCGGTCCCGGCCGGATAGCTGCCCGAGGTCAGGTTCATCGCCACGCGCATCGCATATTCCACGATGTTGACCGCAAAGACGCCCGTTTCCTCGATGTTGCGCAGGCTGTCCTTGCGTCCGGTCGAGGCGAACATGACCTGCGGCGGGGTATAGGCGACGGCGTTGAAGAAGGAATAGGGCGCGAGGTTGTCGCCGCGCGCGCCGCGCGTCGAAACCCAGGCGATGGGGCGCGGGGTCACGATCGCGGTCAGCGGATTGTGGGGTAACCCATGGCCATCCTCGGGTCGGTAGAACATCGCGCGCCTCATTCGGTTTGAACCGATCCTGCCCGCATGTTACGGGCGAATTCCAGCGGATTCGGGGGAGCGCGCGTTTGTACAGGCTTGAGGAGGAGACCGAAGCCGACTGGTGGGAAGTCGAGGCGCTCTACGACCTCTGCTTCGCGCCGGGGCGGACCGCGCTGTCCTCTTACCGGTTGCGCGACGATGTCGCGAAGGTCGCCGAACTCTGCCTGACACTCAGGGATGATGACGGGACACTCGCCGCCGTGATCCGGTACTGGCCGGTGCGGGTCGGCGGCAAGCGTGTCCTGCTGCTTGGCCCGGTCGCGGTGCATCCGACACGGCAGGGCGAAGGTCTCGGCCATCTTCTCATCCTGGAAAGCCTGGCCGAGGCCGCGCGTCTGGGCTGGGAGAGGGTGCTGCTGGTCGGTGACGCGCCCTATTACAAGCGCTTTGGCTTCAAGAAGATCGAGGGCGTCGTGATGCCACCGCCGACCAACCCCGACCGCGTCCTCGCGCTGTCGCTCAGGCCGGGCGCCTGGGACGGCGTCACCGGCCCTGTCGAGAAAGACTTGCCCCGATCCTGAGCGCGGGAGATTGCAGCCCGCCCCGCGGCACCATATCTTGCCGCCATGGACGACGAGAATATGATCAGGGACCGCAAGGCGGGCGCGGGCGACGACCTGCCCGATGCCGCACTTGTGGAAATCGCCGCCCTTGCCCGGCGTGCACAACGCGCGAACGGCCCGCTGATCCGGGCGTTCAACCGCCTTGGCGGCGGGGTCGAGACGCAGATGGC
>JBGSNN010000352.1:0-2171 GCA_041739655.1 Albidovulum sp.
CTGGCTGACACGGACGGCGCGCCGGAACTGCTGGTTGACGGGGCGACGGCGCAGGAAACGGCGTGGCGCGACTGGTCTGACCCGACCCCCGATGAGGTGGCGGACAAGCCCGGCTCGTTTGCCGATTTGGGTGTCGTTGAAATGGTCGAGACCCTGCTGACCCCCCGCGTCGATCTTTCCGGTGGCGGCCACATGATGATCGAGCCGACGCGCGCGCTGGTCGCGGTGGATGTGAACACCGGCCCCGACGCCTCGCCCGCAGCCAGCCTGAAGGCCAATATCGCCGCCGCCCGCGATCTGCCGCGTCAGTTGCGCCTGCGTGGGCTTGGCGGCCAGATCACCGTGGATTTTGCGCCGATGCCGAAACGTGACCGCGCGACGCTGGAACAGCAACTCCGCGCTGCCTTCCGCGGCGAGGCGAATGAGACGAGCCTTGCCGGCTGGACGCCGCTCGGCAATTTCGAACTCCAGCGCAAGCGCGACCGCCTGCCACTGGTCGCGCTGTTGCGGGGATAGAGCGATGGTTTGCCCGATCTGCCACAGGGTCACTGATCCGAAATATCGCCCTTTCTGTTCGCGGCGCTGTGCGGACGTGGACCTCGGCCGCTGGCTGACCGGGGCCTATGCGATCCCGTCCGAAGACGCGGATACCCCCGACGACGGCGACGCCGAAGAGGCACGCCGCCGCCCGCATTAATGGCGCCGAGGGTGGCGATTTGCGCCGAATCCCTCTGGACAGCCCTGCCCGCCTCGCCTAAACACGCTCCGCCGGGCGCAAGCGCCACCGGTGCCCAGATAGCTCAGTTGGTAGAGCAGCGGATTGAAAATCCGCGTGTCGCTGGTTCGATTCCGGCTCTGGGCACCACCTTAAATAATTTTTACTATAGTTTTGAAGGCGTTATCTCGAACTTTCTTGGTTCGATCCACCCTTGTATCCACCCGAGAGTCTTTTCAGACAGGGCCGCTGATGCGGCGGAGAATGGGTGCTTTGGTCCGGCCAGCCCTCCGACCTAGCGCGCTGGCGCGCCGAGACAGCGACGGTTCCAAGGAAGTAGGCGCGCTCGCGCTAGGTGTTCAGTCCCGGCATCTGGTGGATCGGGTCGAGGATGAATCGATCCGGCTCTGATGTCCAGATCATGCAGATGTATTCGTAGGGCGTGAGGCCGCCGAGGGTCTTCAGCCTGCGCGCAAAGTTGTAGGCGGCCATGAAGTCGGCGAGATGGGTGCGGAGCTGATTGTGGTCGTCGTAATGGAAGCGCTTGACGGTTGCGTCTTTGATGGTGCGGTTCATTCGCTCCACTTGACCGTTGGTCCAGGGGTGGTTGGGCTTCGTCAGGCGGTGTTCGATCCCGTTGGCCTCGCAGATCATGTCGAAGCGCATGGGCCTGGAATAGATGGTGTTCCGGTTTCTGGGCTGCTCAGCGAACTGAATACCGTTATCTGTGAGAATGGTGTGGACCTGATACGGCACGGCCTCGAGCATGTGCTGCAAGAACTCCCAAGCTGTTTTCCTGTCTGCCTTCTCGACAAGCTGGGTCACAGCGAACTTGCTTGTGCGGTCGATGCCGACGAACAGGTAAAGCTTGCCCTCGGCTGTCTGGACCTCAGCAATATCAAGGTGGAAGAAGCCGATGGGGTAGCGCTTGAACTTCTGCCGCTTCGGCTTGTCGCCTTCGATGTCCGGCAGACGGGAGATGCCGTGACGCTGCAGGCACCGATGCAGCGCTGACCTGGTCAGGTGCGGGATCGAGGGCTGAAGGGCGTAGAGACAGTCGTCCAGTGGCAGCAGCGTGTGACGTCGGAACGCGACGATCATCGCCTCCTCAGCCTCGGTCAGCACAGTGGACCGAGGCTCCCTCGGCCCGGTCTTCATATCCTCGACCGTCGCCCGCTTGCGCCACTTCGCCACCGTCTTGGGGTTGATGCCCATTTCCCGGCTCAGCTGCGCGAGCGAAGCTTGCGATCGCTGTATTGCTGCTCTGACAGCGTGCGTGGTCGTGGCGCTCCCGTGACGAATTTGTCCCATAATCCTTCCTTCCATTCCTGAGAAAGGATCGCACCATCAAACCGTGGGATCAGACACCCAATTGCTGGCTGCCGTCTTGAGATATCCCCGAGACGGCGATGGAGGCGTGCTGGTCGGATCCAAAGGACTCTGGTACGTCCCGCCC
>JBGSNN010000399.1:0-9193 GCA_041739655.1 Albidovulum sp.
GGATGCCACGCCTGATCCCGCGTCGGGCGCAGCGGGCGGCGCGCCGGATCCGCACGCTCATCGCCCGGCTGACGGCAGAGAGGATGGGAGCGATCGAGGCGGGCAGGGCGCCCGACGACCTCGCCACCAAGATCATGACCACGCCGGATCCGGACACCGGGCGCTGCTTTACGGCCGAGGAGATGGTCGATCAGGTTGCGATCTTCTTTCTTGCCGGGCATGAGACCTCGGCCGCCGCCCTCGGTTGGGCGCTCTATCTGCTCGCGCGGGATCCGGCGGCGCAAGCCCGTGTCGCGACCGAGGCGGCGGCATTCGTGCCGGCCGCCGGAATCGCGGGGATGGCCGCGCTCGGCTTCACGCGGGACGTGTTCCGCGAGACGCTGCGGCTCTATCCGCCGGTGCCGATGATGGTGCGCGAGACGACCTGCCCCGAGACGCTGCGGGGCCGTGCCGTCGCCCCTGGTGCGCAGATCGTGCTGTCACCCTGGCATCTGCATCGGCACGAAAGGCTCTGGGACAACCCCGACCGGTTCGACCCCGGCCGCTGGCGGACCGAGGCTGGCCGACAGTCGGCGCGGGCCGCCTACATACCGTTCTCTGCCGGGCCGAGGGTCTGTCCGGGGGCTGGATTCGCCATGATCGAGGGGCCGCTCTTCCTCGCCGTCCTCTTGCGCGATCTGGTCATTCTCGCGCCGGAAGGGCCGGATCCTCAGCCTGTTGCGCAGTTGACGGTGCGATCGCGGGACGGGATTCGCCTGAGGGCTGTGCAGCGTGACGTTGCGGAACGGCGTCAAATGGGGCCGAATTAAGGAAATCTTGCAACCGGGAATTGATTGCGCGCCATTTTCTGCGTCATGCTCGGAGGATGGGAAAAGCGATTCGTTTTTCCCGTAGCGAGTTTGGGCCATTTTCCGCTTACATGGCCGCTGTGAAAAGGGTCGGACTGCCACTCGACCGGGGTAGGGTTCCTTTGGGGGGTTCCTGTACGATGAAAGATCTGGATGTTTCCCAGTCCGGCTACGGTGTGCCGATGTTTTCGGCGCCGAGTTTTCTGCGCATTGCGGTCCCGACCTGGCGATCGCTTGGTATTCACTACCGTGCGGAAGCTGTGGCGGAACCCCCGTCGCTGTCGCGCGAAGAGATTCAGTCCCTGTTTCATGGTGAACTGAGTCAGAGGTCTGCGAAACGCTGCGTCCTGACCGATGCGGAATCGCGCGAAAAGTCGCTGGCCGAAAAGCTGCGTCAGGCCCTCTACCCCGAGAGGGAACACTGACACTGACACTGCGCTCAGCGCCGTTCGGCTGCCGACAGACGCTCCTGCAACTCTGACAGCACGAAAAGCCGGATCGCGGTTGCAAGGCCGGTCTCTGGCGCGCGCGCGGCGTCGATCTCGGCGGCGAGCGCATTGATCGGGCGCTCCTGCGCTGCGGCAATGGCCCGGAACGCACGCCAGAAGGCGTCTTCGAGCGTCACGCTGGTTCGGTGCCCATGCAGGGTGAGCGAGCGTTTGACGGGCCGCGTCACTCAGCCTCGCCTTCGCGGTCGCGCAGATGACGGTCGAGATGGGTTTCGGCCTGGGCCTTGCGCGCCGTCTCCAGAAGCTTGAGCGCCCGCGTGCGCCCGAACCGCGCGGCATTCTCATCGGCCGCCGCGCGCTTCGACTTGCGCAGCCGGTCCTTTCGGGCCTGTCTGAGGTTGATGATGTTGGGCATCGGCGCCGCTCCCTCAGCCCTTGGGGCCGATCATGTCCTCGGGTCGCACGATGCGGTCGAAGGTCGCCGCATCGACGAAGCCAAGTGCGATCGCCTCCTCGCGCAGGGTGGTGCCGTTCTTGTGCGCGGTCTTGGCGACCTTGGTGGCGTTGTCGTAGCCGATGGTGGGCGCAAGTGCCGTCACCAGCATCAGGCTTTCCGTCATCAGCTTTTCGATCCGCGCGGTGTTGGCTTTCGTGCCCACCACCATGTTGTCGGTGAAGCTCGACGCCGCATCACCCAGAAGCTGGATGGATTGCAGGACATTGTAGCTCATCATCGGGTTGTAGACGTTCAACTCGAAATGGCCCTGCGACCCCGCAAAGCCCACGGCGGCGTCATTGCCCATGACATGGGCGCAGACCATGGTCAGCGCCTCGGCCTGCGTCGGGTTGACCTTGCCCGGCATGATCGAGCTGCCGGGCTCGTTCTCCGGCAGGATCAACTCGCCCAGACCCGAACGCGGGCCGGAGCCGAGAAGGCGCAGGTCGTTGGCGATCTTGAATAGGCTGGCGGCAACGGTCTTCAGCGCGCCCGAGAACATCACCATCGCATCATGGGCGGCGAGCGCCTCGAACTTGTTGGGCGCGGTGACGAAGGGGAGGCCGGTAATCTCGGCGATCTTAGCCGCGACCCGCGTATCCCAGCCGACCTTGGTGTTGAGCCCGGTGCCGACGGCGGTGCCGCCCTGCGCGAGTTCGTAGATGTCCGGCAGGCAGGCCTTGACCCGCGCGATGCCTTTTTCGACCTGCTTGGCATAGCCCGAAAATTCCTGGCCGAGCGTCAGCGGCGTCGCGTCCTGCGTGTGAGTCCGGCCGATCTTGATGATGTCCTTGAATTCTTCCGATTTCGCGGCGAGCGCCTCGTGGAGCTTTGCCAGGCCCGGCAGCAGGACGTCGCGCGTGTGCATCGCGATGGCGACATGCATCGCCGTCGGGAACGTGTCGTTCGAGGACTGGCCCATGTTGACGTGATCGTTCGGATGGACCGGTTTCTTCGTGCCCATCACCCCGCCGAGCATCTCGATGGCGCGGTTGGAGATGACCTCGTTCGCGTTCATGTTCGACTGGGTGCCCGATCCGGTCTGCCAGACGACGAGCGGGAAGTTGTCGTCAAACTTCCCGTCGATAACCTCGGTCGCCGCCGCCGCGATCACCGCGCCGAGCTTCGGGTCGATGTCGCCCTGGTCGATGTTGACCAGCGCGCAGGCTTTCTTGATGACCCCCAGCGCGCGGATGATCGGCACCGGCTGCTTTTCCCAGCCGATGGGAAAGTTGATGACCGAACGCTGGGTCTGGGCGCCCCAGTATTTGGCGGCGGGAACCTCAAGCGGACCAAAGCTGTCGGTCTCGGTACGGGTCTTTGTCATGGCTGGCCTGTCGTTGCGGGTTTCGGCATGTGACTATGCGATTCCGCGGCGCGCCTCAAACGCGAAATGCCGGATCACGCCATGGTTGCGCAAACGGGGTGGCCCGCGCGGCGATAGACATAGACGCGGGCCGGGGGCAGGTTGTACCAGACGCGGGGCCCCGCCACGACCGCAAGATTCAGCGCCGCGCGCACCGAATTGTGCAGGGGCGGAGCGGCGCCGTAAGTGAACTGGATGTAGGGCGCGCCCGGCCTCAGGACCGCGAATGCGGCGCTCAGGATGGCGTGCTGGACGGTCTTGGGCATGGAGAGAAGGGGCAGGCCGCTGACGACGGCGCCGACATCCCCGGGGCCGTCAGCAGACGCCTGCGCCGGGGCGTTGACGATCTGCACGCCGGGAAAGCGCCGGGCGAGGCTGGCGCAGAACGCCGGGTTCATCTCGTAAAGCGTGAGGTTTTCCGGCCGCACGCCACGCGACAGGATCGCCGCAGTGATCTTTCCGGTGCCGGGGCCAAACTCCACCACGCGGCCACTGGCCGGGCCGAGGTCGCGCACCATCGCTTGCGCCAGGATGCGCGACGAGGGCACGACGGCCGAGACTTCGCGGGGGTTTCGCAATAGCTGCCCGACGAAAAGCGCCAGATCCTTGGTCATTCCGAATGTCCCGCTGGGCTGTGCCCAAAACGCACGCGCATCGTTGATACGATGCGAATGCAACAGATTATTTGCGCCACTTGTCGAGGCTGACCACCTCGGCGTCAGTCCGTTCCGGCGGCGCGTCCTCGGCGAACTCCGCCTCGTCGTCCTCGTCTGTCTCGTCGTGGTCGTCCTGCGATTCGAAGCGCAGGCCAAATTCAACGGAGGGATCGACAAAGGTGCAGACCGCGCCGAAGGGAATGTAGAGCGGCTCGGGCTGATCGCCGAAGTTGAGCGTCACGGCAAAGCCCTCGTCATCGACCTTCAGGTTGTCGAACCAGTGTTGCATGACGACGGTCATTTCCTCGGGGTAGCGCTCACGCAGCCAATCGGCCAGTTCGGCGTCTGGGTGACGGGTGTCGAAGGTGATGAAGAAGTGATGTTCGCCCGGCAACCCGTCCCGCTCAACCCCGCGCAGGACTTCCGTGATCAAGCCGCGCATGGCCTTGTGCATCAGGGTGCCGTAGTCGATCGTCTTTGTCATGGGCCGGCTTTCAGACTGCAACTGGGACAAAGCATAGGCAATTTGGTCCGGAAGGAAAGGGGGGTGTGACCGCAGACTGACGCCCCGTCAGGACAGCCCGACCGCGCCGATCACCCAGCCGGCGGCGGCGCTGGCGATGACGACAGCAAAGACCGACCAGCGTAGAGCGAAAAGCAGCGCTGCGGCAACGACGGCGGCAAGAACCGCGCGAAGGTCGAGGGTCGCCAGGTCGGGCCAGAGCAGGCGAACCGGGCCGAGCGACACGGTGCCGAGGCCGATGAAGAAGAAATGCAGCGCGAACCAGAGACCGAGATTTGCGATCACGCCGACGACCGCGGCCTTGATGCCCGACAGGGCGGCGTTCAGTTGCGGGCGCGAGGTGAGGGCCTCCACAAACGGTCCGAAGGCGAAGATCCAGAGGAAACAGGGAACGAAGCTGACCCAGAGGCAGATGAGCGCCGAGACAATCGCCAGAGCGGTGCCGCCCTGCGCCGCCCCGGCGAGATAGGCCGCGAATTCGGTGACGAGGATCAACGGCCCCGGCGTGGTCTCGGCCAGACCGAGCGCGTCCATCATGGCCGGGGCGGTGACCCAGCCGCGCGCCGTGACCATGGTCTGGGTCATGTCGCCAAGGACCGCATAGGCACCGCCAAAGGTTACGACCGCGAGGCGGGAGAAATAGAGACCGATGTCGAGAAGGAAGCCCTGTCCGCCGATCCAGAGCGCCGCGAGGGGCGCGAACCAGAGCGTCAGGCCGATGGCGAAGGTCGATGTCAGGCGCCGGAAGGCGCCCTGAGGCAGCGGGACCGGCGGCACAGGATCGCTCCGGCACAGGCGCGATCCCGCCACCGCCGCGGCAAGCACGATCAGCGGGAAAGGCACCGCGAAGGCAAAGATCGCTACGAAGGCCGCGGCGGCGATCAGACGCTCGTTCCGGCCGGGCAGCGCGCGCCGCGAGAGGTTCAGCACGGCCTGAACGAGGATCGCCACGACCGCAGCCTTGAGGCCGAGAAGGATTCCCGCCATCGCCGGGAGCTGCCCCCAGTGCTGATAGAGCGTGGCCAGCACGAGGATCAGGACTGCGCCCGGCAGGACGAACAGCCCGCCAGCGACGAGGCCGCCGCGAACCCCGGCGCGCTTCCAGCCGGCATAGGTGGCAAGCTGCATCGCCTCGGGACCGGGCAACAGCATGCACAGACTGAGCGCCCGCAGGAATTCCGCCTCGCCCAGCCAGCGCTTTTCATCAACGAGCACGCGGTGCATCAGCGCGATCTGTCCGGCCGGCCCGCCGAACGACAGAAGACCGATCCGCCCGAAGGTGCGCGGCAGCGCGGGGTCCATGCTCATGCCCGGCGATCGGCGGGCCAGTCATGGCCCTCATCGAACCCGTCGCGGGCCCAGCGGTAGAGCGCGTCATAGATCGCCATGCCGGCCTCAAGCTGGGCAAGGTCGTCGCGGTATTGCCGCGAGAGGCCGACGGAGATCGCAAGAAGCCCCGCAGCCTGCGGCGCGAAGTCATGGCGGTCGGTGTCGGCACCGCGAACGACCAGCGCGAGCCGGTCAAGCGCCTCGGTATGAAGCGCGAAATCGTCCAGAAGCGCGTCGAAGGTACACCTCTCGCCACGATGGGAAAAGGTCACGCCATCAATATCGAACGGCGTCGCGTCGAATGTCTCTGCGACGGCAGGGACTTCGGTGGGCGCGACGAAGAGGAACCGGGCCTGCGGGTCGATGAAGCGCCGGATCAGCCAGGGGCAGGCGATACGGTCGATCTTGGGCCGATGCCGGGTCACCCAGAGACGGGACGCTGGCAGCGTGGCGGCCGGGATCATCGGCAGGCCCTCTGCCGCCCAGCCAAGCGCGCCGGTCTCCAGCGTCTCTGCCTGAACGCCGTGACAGCGCAGAATTGCGGCGGCGCCTTCGGACAGTTTCCCGCCCTTCTGGCAGATCACGACAGCGCGGCAGTCGGCAAAGCCGGGCGCAAGCGCCTCGATCCGGTCGTGGGGATGGCGGAATGCACCGGGGATCAGGCTTGGATCGGCGGCGAAATCGGAGTCGGTCCGAATGTCGATCAGCGCCGGACAGTCGGGCGTTCCGATCAGACGGGAAAGTTGGGTAGGGGATATGGAGGTAAAGCCGGGCATGACGCATCCTGTTCGAGACGGGCGAAGGATGCGACGCTTGGGCCGGAGCCTCACGGGGCGTCGTCGCGGCCCCATGTGGCAAGACTGCCATGACCGCATACGGCGGTCAAGCTCAGCCGAGCGGCTTTGCGGTCTCGCGGATGAGCTTGTCGCGGATCGCGCGGGGATAGTCCTGAAGCCCGCGCGCCGTCAGCACGAAGCCTTGCGGCGTGAGGACGTGACGCCGGTAGAATTCGGTGATCGTGACGGAGCGCCCGGCATCCTCGATCGCGATGGCGTTGATCTCGATTGCGGCGCCGAGCGCGCGGGCGCGCTCCGACGCGACGGGACCGCCGGCATTCACCGGCCCGTCGCCAGAAATGTCGATGACGCGGCGGCGGCAGTCGGGGACGGCGGCGAACTGATCGACGGCAAAGCCGATGGCGTCGCCGACCGCGGTGTCGGAGCCGTAGAAAACACGATCGAGGCTGCGGGACGCCGCCGCGAACTGCGCCACGGCATCGTGGCTGAGCATCCGCTGCCACGGTAGCGCCAGCGCCTGCTGCCCCGCACCCGACCACTGCACCACGGCAAGCGCAACCTGTCCGCGCACCAGCGTATCGACCACTGCGGGGTCGCCGAGCGCATCAGCAAGCCCTCCGGTTTGCAGGAGATACTCGCCGTGATCGATCGAGCCAGAGACATCGATGCTCAGCAGAAGTGCGGTTTCGCAGCCCGCCGCAGGCAGTGAAGCGCAAATCAGCGCTGAGACAAGCCAGGCCGTCCGGGACCGTCGCATGACCGGAGTGTGCCGGTCGCGGCGGTGTGCGGCAAGGACGATTTAGGCCAGCCGTTCACCGGACAGCAGCATCAGGAAGGAATCCTGTGGCAGCAGCTTCACCTGTTCGAAGAAGGTTATGAAGTCGAAGGCATTGTAGGCTTCGGTAATCCTGTCGCCTTCGATCCTCATCATGATCTGACCGCTGGCCTTGATCGGGTCGATGCCCTGCGCGGTTGTGCCATGCACGGTGATCTGCGCCCAGAGCCAGTCGTCAGTTTCGACATGGCGGTCGACTTCGATCCTGAGGTTGCGGACGGCGGCCCGGAGTGCCGGAACCAGGGCGCGAAAGTCTTCCGCCGTGACCTGCCCGTCCGGCATCAGCCCGTCCGCCCCGGCGCGCGGCGCGAAATAGTCGTCAATGGCGGCCGGGTCGGCTTCGACCCAGACGCGGCGGTACCATTCCCGCAGGAATTCGACTTTTGTCACCTGTCGTCCCCTCAACATCCGGCAATGAGGTGACGCTAGGATGAGGGGGTTGAGAAAGCGTGAAGATATTGGGAAGTGCAGGCTTCTGTTGCCAGGTGCCTGCGAACCCCGCCTTACGCTGCTAGGCGCAAGGACTTAGTTTCGGCGACTCGAACTGCTTACGCAGCCAGAGCCATTGCCGGAGCACGGTTGTTATTGGCAACTGTACTTTTCGGACCGATAACGGTGGCACCCCGCCGAGACAAAGCAAACCCCTTTAGACGTTCGTCGATCCTGTTTCGGCCCCAGAGCCCGCCAACAACGGGGTTTTGGTGGAGCCGCCGGGTACCGCCCCCGGGTCCGATCCGCGTATTACGAGCGCGTTTATGTCCATAGTCCGGATTGCTCCTGACAGGGTGAATATAGGGACCGGCGGGCGATCCGGCAAGCGGTCGGCTGCAGGCAGTTGCAGTGACCGCGCGGGCGGGGCAGGGTGGGCGCAGAACCCGCTCCGGAGGCGTCATGCAACTCGATCTTTCCTTTGTCCGTGCGCAGTTTCCCGCCTTTTCGGTGCCCGGCCTCGCCGACAAGGCTTTTTTCGAGAATGCCGGCGGCTCCTATGCCTGCGCCCCGGTGATCGACCGGCTCACCCGCTTTTACCGGGAACGCAAGGTGCAGCCCTATGCGCCCTATGCGGCCGCTGCGGCGGGCGGTGCGGAAATGGACGAGGCGCGGCAACGCCTTGCCGCGATGATGGGGATCAGGGCGCATGAGCTGAGCTTCGGCCCCTCGACCACGGCGAACACCTATGTCTTGGCCCAAGCCTTCCGGCGGGCGCTGAAGCCCGGCGAGGCGATCATCGTCACCAATCAGGATCACGAGGCGAATTCCGGCCCTTGGCGGCGGCTCGGCGAGGAGGGCGTCGAGGTCCGCGAGTGGCAGATCGACCCGGTCACGGGGCATCTCGATCCGGCGCGTCTGGCGCCGCTGCTCAAGGACGGCAAGGTGCGGCTCGTCTGCTTTCCGCATTGTTCCAACGTGGTGGCCGAGATCAACCCGGTGGCGGACATCGTCGCCCTTGTCCATGCGGCCGGGGCGGTCACCTGCGTCGATGGCGTGAGCTATGCCCCGCACGGGATCCCTGACGTGGGCGCGCTCGGGACCGATATCTACCTCTTCTCGGCCTACAAGGTCTATGGGCCGCATCAGGGCATCCTGGCGATCCGCGAGGATCTGGGGATGCGGCTGCCGAACCAGGGCCACTGGTTCAACGGCGAGGTGCTTTACAAGCGGTTCACGCCGGCAGGGCCGGATCATGCGCAGGTCGCCGCCGCGGCCGGGATCGCCGACTATTTCGATGCGCTGCACGACCACCATTTCGCGGCCGAGCCCGATGCGCGAAGGCGGGCGGCGCGGGTCCACGAACTGATGCGGGCTCAGGAGGTGGCGGTCTGCCAGCCGCTGCTCGACTACCTCAAGGCGCGCAACGACGTCAGGCTCGTCGGCCCAGCCGATGCGGCGCGGC
>JBGSNN010000410.1:0-6560 GCA_041739655.1 Albidovulum sp.
ATCGCCGCCCTGCGCGCCCGTCTGGCCCCGGCCGCGTCCTCCGCCTTCAGCCCCGAATTTCGCCTCAACGCCCACCGCGAGGCCATCCTCGCCGTCGCAGCGCGAATCCCGCGCTGGAAGATCGCGGGCACGGATTTCGACGCCTTCAGCGACGGGCTGGAGCGCAGTTGGGACGCCGCCCGCAGCGCCATGCGCAAGACCCTCGCCGACCCCACCGGCGCGGCGCTGCACACCTGGCGCAAGCGGGTCAAGGACCACTGGTACCACGCGCGTCTCCTTGCGCCGATCTGGCCCGCGATGATGCAGCCGCATATCACGGTCGCGGATACGCTCGGCGAGACGCTGGGCGACGCCCGCGACCTCGCCTTCCTGATCGAGGCGCTCAGCGACGACACGATCAAGGACACCGAGGCCGCCGCCGCCCTCACCCGCATCGCGGCCGAGGCGGAAAGGACGCTTCTTCGGCAGGGCGAAAAGCTCGGCTCCCTCTTCCTTGCGGAGCCCGCCAGCGGCCTCTCACGGCGCTGGCGCGGCTGGTGGGACGTCTGGCGCGGCTAGGACGGCTGGCGCTGCAACGCCCGGTCGATCAGCGTGATCGTCTCCTCGACACCGTAGAGCGCGATGAACCCGCCGAAGCGCGGCCCCTGGCTCGCGCCCATAAGCACCTCGTAGAGCGCCGTGAACCAGTCGCGCAGCGGCTCGAACCCATGCTCCTTGCCGACGGCGAAGACCATCGACTGAAGGGCCTCCGCGTCCAGCCCGCCATCCCAGACCCTGAGCCGCGCCACCAGATCCTCCATCGCCGCCCGCTCCTTGTCCGATGGGCCGCGGAACACGCGGGTCGGCGCGACGTGATCGCGGAAGTAGCGCACCGCGCATTCCGCAGCCTGATCCAGTTGCGGGTTGGCCTCGGGCGAGGCATCGGGGGCGTATTTGCGGATGAAGCCCCAGAGCCCGGACTTGTCCTTGGCCCCCGCCACCGCGGCAAGGTTCAGCAGCATCGCGAACGACACCACCATGTCGGACAGGGGCGGCTCGCCGTGGTGGATATGCCAGACCGGATTGGCCAGCCGTGCCGCTTCGTCCTGATCGGGGTAGGCGCGCAACTGCTGGTGGTATTCATCGACCGCCTTCGGGATCACGTCCCACCAGAGCCGCTTCGCGGTCTTCGGCTTCTGGTACATGAAATAGCCAAGGCTCTCGGTCGAGGCATAGGTCAGCCATTCGTCGATGGTCAGGCCGTTGCCCTTCGACTTGGAGATCTTCTGCCCCTCTTCGTCGAGGAAGAGCTCATAGGTAAAATGCTCGGGCGCCCGGCCGCCGAGGGCCTCGCAGATGCCGTCATAGATCGGCGTGTTGGTGCTGTGGTCCTTGCCATACATCTCGAAATCGACGCCGAGCGCCGCCCAGCGCGCGCCGAAATCGGGCTTCCACTGCAACTTCACCTGCCCGCCCGTCACCGGCAGCGTCCATTCGCGCCCCGCCTCGTCGTCGAAGGTGATGGTGCCATCCTTCGCGTTGACCTCCTTCATTGGGACATAGAGCACGCGCCCCGTCTCGGGATGGATCGGCAGGAAACAGGAATAGGTCTGCTGCCGCTCCTCGCGCAAGCTGGCCAGCATGATCTCCATGATCCGGTCGTAGCGTTCGCAGCAGCGCAGGAGGATCGCGTCGAACCGCCCCGACTTGTAGAAGTCCGTCGCCGAGCAGAACTCGTAGTCGAAGCCGAAGGTATCAAGGAACCGCCGCAGCATCGCATTGTTGTGGTCGCCAAAGCTCGGGTATTCCCCGAACGGGTCCGGCACACTGGTCAGCGGCTTCTGGATGTTGGCCTTGAGAAGCTCCTGGTTCGGCACGTTCTCGGGCACCTTCCGCATCCCGTCCATGTCGTCCGAGAAGCAGATAAGCCGTGTCGGAATGTCCGAGATCAGCTCGAAGGCGCGCCGGATCATCGTCGTCCGCTGCACCTCGCCGAAGGTGCCGATATGCGGCAGACCCGACGGACCATAGCCGGTCTCGAACAGGACATGGCCCTTTTCCGGCGGCGCCTTCTCGTAGCGCTTCAGCACGCGGCGCGCTTCCTCGAAAGGCCAGGCTTTGGAGTTCATGGCGGCATCGCGCAGCGAAGACATGTGACAAGCTTTCCGAAACGCGGTACCCAACGTGCCGCAGCCCGTCCCTATTGAACGGGGCGAGGATCGTCAATAATTTGCCGGGTGAACCAGACAAGGATGACGACCGTGCCGCACAGCCTCCCCTCCTTCTCCGCTCAGGATGCGCTCATCGCCATCATGGTCACGGTCTCGGTCTCGGATGAGACGATCCGCACGGCCGAGCTTGTCGCCATCGAGCGTCAGGTCAACCACATGCCGATCTTCGCCGACTACGACACGGACGCGATCCGCAATGTCGCCGCAACCGTCTACCGGCTGATGGCCGAGGAGGACGGCCTCGACATGCTCTTCGCGATGGTCCGCGATGCCTTGCCCGAACGTCTCTGGGAAACCGCCTATGCCCTCGGCTGCGATGTGGCGGCCGCCGACGGTACCGCGCGTCAGGGCGAACTGCGCCTGCTTGAGGCGATCCGGCACGAGTTCAACATCGACCGCCTCCACGCCGCCGCCATCGAACGCGCCGCAAGGGTGCGGCACCTGACGCTCTGACACCTTCGGAGTGGGGCGCACCCGTTCCAGCCCCGTTCCCGGTCACGGTGGTCATCGGAGACCTCAAGCGAAATCCGCTTTCTGCTACCGGCAAATTCACGCATCGGGGATAGGCCCCGGAGTGCTATCCTGCTGAACGCCGCGCGACCGCGGCGCAGCGGAGCCTCAGGATCATGCCCTTCCCTTCCCTGACCATGAGCAACGCGCGAACCATGGCCGTTCGCGTACCACTGACCTATGCGCTAGGCACCAGCGCCGCCATCGTGACGACGGTTCCGCTCCTCCTGCTCGATGTCGAGACGCGGGAAGGGATCGTCGGGCGGTCCTATGTCTTCTGTTATTCGACATCGGGCGCAAAGGCGGTCGCCGCCCATGTCGCGGATGCCGTCGAACTGCTGCGCGGAAGCGTCCTCCACCCCCAAAGCCTGTCCGACCAACTGGCGCGACGCTTCGCGCTGATTGGCGTGACCGGAACCGTGCGCATGGCGCTCTCTGCTCTGGACGTGGCACTCTGGGACGCCTGCGC
Organism: Albidovulum sp.; assembly: GCA_041739655.1. Lineage (GTDB taxonomy): Bacteria > Pseudomonadota > Alphaproteobacteria > Rhodobacterales > Rhodobacteraceae > Albidovulum. Next base: position 3,190 of record JBGSNN010000410.1, read on the forward strand.
CTGCGCTGCAGGCAAACCGGTTGCCGAACTGCTCGGCAGCACCCGGCGACCGATCCGGGCCTATGACAGCCGGGGTCTCGGGCTCATGGCGCCTGCCAGTCTCGCAGCCGAGGCCGAATCGATGTGCGCCAGCGGCCTGCCGGCCATGAAGCTTCGCCTCGGGTACCCGACCCTTCGCGAGGATCTCGATGCGCTCCACACCGTTCGCAGCGCCATCGGCGACGATGTTCTCCTGATGGTCGACTACAATCAGGCCCTTGTGCCGACGGAAGCCATCCTGCGTGGCCGCGCGATCCAGGACGAAGGCGTGGTCTGGCTGGAGGAGCCAATCCGCCATGACGACTACCGAGGCAACGCCCGGATCGCCCGCGAACTGACCGTCCCGATCCAGATCGGCGAGAACTTCAACGGCCCGGAGGCGCTGCGCGACGCGCTCGACCGCGCCGCCTGCGATTATGCAATGCCCGACGTCTCGCGCATCGGCGGCGTGACCGGCTGGATGCGGGCGGCCGGGATCGCGGCCGCAGACGGGATCGAACTGTCCTCGCATCTGATGCCAGAGATCAGCGTGCACCTGCTCTCGGCATCGCCCACCGGTCATTGGATCGAATATGTCGATTGGGCGGATGCCGTGCTGGAGGACCCCGTGCTTCCGGTCAATGGAACGCTCACGCCCCCGGACCGGCCAGGTTTTGGAATAGGCTGGTCCCGCGACAAGCTGCGCCACCTCGACACCATCTGAACCGGGTGCGATCACCCGTCCTCAAGGCCGTTCAACTTCGCGCTACGCCTATGCCCTGGCGAACCCGCACCCCCCATATCTGTGTCATGCGAAGAGAGCTTCGCAGACAGGGCCGCAGCCCGGTGAGACTTCGGCCCTGGGTCACAGGAATGGAGGAAACCATGTGGAAACGGCTTATCGCTCCCAGTCTTGTCTTCGGAATGGCCGCCTCGGCACCGCCGGCTCTGGCTCAGAGCACCTGTGGTTCGCATGACAAGATATCTGAGACACTTGAGGCGCAGTACGGCGAAAGCGTCGTCGCACGCGGGCTGCAAAGCGCGACCCAGCTTCTCGAGGTCTGGCGCTCGGACGAGACCGGCAGTTGGACCGTACTCGTCGTGCTGCCGAGCGGCACTGCCTGCGTCATGGCGTCGGGCACGGCATGGATCGAGGAAAAGCCGGTGCCGCCGGGCACCAGCTCCTGACGCCGGGCCACTGCCGCCTGAAATGGAAAGGGCCGTGCGCGAGGTTGGCACGGCCCTCTTCCGACGGCGACACGCGATGATCCTGCGCACGCCCGTGCGGGCCGGGGATTGCCAGCGGCGGGTCGAATGCCCATGGTGATCGTCGCGAAACCTGCAGCGGGACCAATTCATGAAAGTCGTCGTCATGGGCGCCGGGGTGATCGGCGTCACCACCGCCTGGTATCTCGCCCGCCAGGGCGCCGAGGTCGTCGTGCTCGACCGCCAGCCCGGACCGGGGATGGAGACGAGCTATGCCAACGCGGGCGAACTCAGCTACGGCATGACCTCGCCCTGGGCGGCCCCCGGCATCCCGATGAAGGCGCTGAAATGGCTCTTCATGAAGCGCCGCCCGCTCTTCATCTGGCCGCTCATCAGCCCCGCGATGTGGAGCTGGGGCGCCAAGATGCTGGCGAACTGCAACGAGGCCTCCTATGCGCTGAACAAGTCCCGCATGGTGCGCGTCTCCAACTATTCGCGCGATCTCTTGCCCGACCTGATCGCTGAAACCGGCATCCGCTTCGACCTGCGCGAACAGGGCACGCTCCAGCTTTTCCGCACCGAGAAGCAGCTCAAGGCCTCGAAGGCCGATCAGGCGATCCTCGCCGATTTCGACAGCCCCTACGAAGTGCTCGACCGCGACGGCTGCATCGCGGTGGAACCGGCGCTGGCGCTGGTCAAGGACAAGTTCGTCGGTGGCCTCAGGCTTATCGCCGACCGCACCGGCGATTGCCGGATGTTCACCATGGCGCTGGCCGAAAAGACTGCGGCGCTTGGCGCGACCTTCCACTACGGCCAGCGCATCCGTACCATTCAGGTCAAGGACGACAGGGTGATCGGCGTGATGACCGAAAACCTCGGCCGGGTCGAAGGCGATGCCTATGTCTCCGCTCTCGGCAGCTTCGGACCGAGGATTCTTGGCCCGATCGACATCCGCCTGCCGGTCTATCCGGTCAAGGGCTACTCGGTGACGCTGCCTGTCACCGACGACCGCTACGCGCCGCAATCGACGATCATGGACGAAACCCACAAGGTCGCGATCACCCGCCTCGGGAGCCGGATTCGCGTTGCCGGCACGGCCGAGATCGCGGGCTACTCCGACCGCCTCGGGCCGCATGCGACCGCCACCGTGCGCCATGTCATCGGCGATCTGTTCCCTCAGGGCGGCGACCTCGCGCAGGCCGAAGGCTGGACCGGCCTGCGCCCGATGACACCGGACGGCACCCCGATCCTCGGGCCCACGCCCTACCGCAACCTCTATCTCAACACCGGACACGGTACGCTTGGCTGGACCATGGCCTGCGGGTCCGGGCGCGCCGTCGCCGACCTTGTGATGGGCAAAAAGCCCGAGATCGATTTCGACGGCCTCACCATGCGGCGCTACGGGCTTTGATGACCCGCGCGGTCACGCGCCATAAATACCGACCCAGCGCTCGATCAGTTGCTGTTGCAGCCGCTTTGAGCGTCTGACCCAGGCCGCGGCGCCGGGCGGTTTCTCCTTCTGGCTGTCGGGCACCGCATCGCGCCGGGCCGCATCGCCAGTGAAGATTGCGAAGGCCAGCTCGCGACCGCCCGGTGCGGTGGCATAGCCGACCAGAGTCGAGACGAAATTGAGCGTGCCGGTCTTGGCGTCGATCCGGATCGGCGACCCCGCGATCTTGCGCCCCTTCGCATCGAGGATCGCGACCGGCTTCATCAGCGCCCGCAGCCCGGCGCCGCGGCCAAGCGTCACCAGCGCCCGCACCATGTCCTCCGGCGCGATCCGCGACTGCCCGGCAAGGCCCGAGTGATCGGCAAGCCGCACATGGGTTCCGCCCGTTACTGCCGCCGCCCAGTCCGACATCGCCCGCCCCGAGGCAGCATGGCTGGTCACACCGGCGCTGAGCGAGGCCGCCATGCCGACCGCCTCCGCCATCATGTTGTTGGAATATTTCATCATGTCGCGCAGGATCACCCGCAGATCGTCGCTCTGATGGCTGACGAGAACCCGGCCCTCGGGCAGCCGCGCGACGGGGCCCGGCGCAGGCAATGCAATCGCCTGCGCGCGCGCAACGTGCACGTCGATCTTCTCCGAACGACCCGACTCGCGCAGCCGCGCAAGAAGAATCCGCGCGCTGGAATCGCTCGCC
>JBGSNN010000426.1:0-1823 GCA_041739655.1 Albidovulum sp.
CGGCACCTCTTCGTCGCTGGCATCGACGGCACCGCCGGGAAAGACATATTTGCTCGGCATGAAGGCCGCGCCGGCACCACGCTGGCCCATGAGGACGGCGGGCGCGCCCGCGTCGTGCCTGACAAGGATGACCGTTGCCGCGTCGCGGATCGGCTGCGCGGCCGCGGCCTCAGTCATGCGGCCGCGCGGGGCCGAATCCGTGCATGTGCTTGGCCCACTGGATCGCCACGATCGCGCCCTTGATCCGTGGCAGCAGATAGAGCGAAAGCGCGATGCAGCCCGCTGCGAAGACCGACGACAGCACGATGGGGCTGGGGCGGAAGGTGACGAAGGCCCACAGGATGAGCGGGGCCATGAGATGGCCGACGATGAGGATGGTCAGATAGGCCGGGCCATCGTCGGCGCGATGATGCGACAGGTCTTCGCCGCAGACCGGGCAGGCCGGGCGCACCTTGAGATAGCCGTCAAAGATATGGCCCTCGCCACAGGCCGGGCAGCGCCGCCGCCAGCCACGAAGCATTGCCGGGCGCAGCGGGCGGTCGTCGTCAAGGTCTGCGGCCATGTCAGTCATCGCGAGTCTCCTGTTCGCAGCGGCATAGCACTTCGGGCCGGTCGGGGAAATCTCTGATGACGGCCTGCGACGGAATTCCACAGGACGGACGTTTGACAGGTATCAGGCGGGGATGTCCGCCGACGCAGATTCACGGAAGGAAGATGAAATGACCACGAAATCTTATGTGACCGCGCTTGCACTGATCCTCGGGGCCGGGGCGGTTGCGCTGCCGGTTCTGGCGCAGAACGCCAATGGTGCTGGCAAGGACAATCGCCCGATGATGGGTCAGGGCCAGGGCATGATGGGCGACGGCCAGGGTCAGGGCGCGATGGGCTATGGGCAGGGCTTGGGCATGATGGACGACGGTCAGGGCATGGACGGGATGCGCGGGCCAAGGTTCGATTTTGCCGGCGCCGATGCCAATGACGATGGCAAGGTGACGAAGGAAGAGCTTGCCGCCTATCGCCAGACGATGATGTCGGGCGTCGATGCCGATGGCGATGGCCTGATCTCGACCGAGGAACTCGCCGGGCACATGAAGGCGCGGATGGACGCGCAGATCGATGAGCGCGCCAAGGCCCGTGTCGCGGCGCAGGACCTTGACGGCGACGGCAAGCTGAGTGCGGCGGAACTTCTCGCACCGGCGATGCCGAACCGGATGTTCGATCGTCTGGATACCGATGGCGATGGCGCCATCAGCCAGGACGAGCTGACCGAGGTCCGGAGCCGGATGCAGGAGCGCCTGCGCGACGGGCACGGGATGCGCGACGGACACGGGATGCGCGACGGCAACGGTCAGGACGGCCGGGGTTGGTTCGGCTGGGGCAACAACTGATCCAGCCTTGCGGGCGGCGCTGCGCCGCCGATGCGGAGCGCCGGGGCGGTCTACCAGGGACGCCGCCCCGGCAAATAGACCTTGGCGGACGCCGGCCGCCGGTCTAGGCCTTGGGACAAGATGCAGATGCCGCTTGACGCAGAGGACGACAGGTCCGACGACGCTTTGCTCGCGCTTTATGCGACCGGCGACCGCGACGCCGCGCAGCGGTTAAGCCTGCGGTTCACGCCCATCGCGTTGCGGGTTGCGCAACGGATGCTGCGCGATCCGGCCGAGGCCGAGGATGTCGCGCAGGAGGCGATGCTGCGGCTCTGGCGCATGGCACCGGGTTGGCGTCCGGGGGCGGCGAAGGTGACGACATGGCTCTACCGCGTGGTCGCCAACCTCTGCACCGACCGGCTACGCAAACGGCGCACGGTGCCGCTGGAGGGCGCC
>JBGSNN010000445.1:0-2636 GCA_041739655.1 Albidovulum sp.
ATCTGGTGCGGCGTTCGTGGACCTCGACGGGCCGTTGCTGCTGGCGCGGGACCGGGAGGCGGCGATCCGCTACGAAGGATCGCGGATGGGGGTGCCGGACGCGGGGCTGTGGGGGTGAGCGGTTTCGCCGGGCTGGCGCCCGGCGATCCGGTGGGGCCCTGCCCCACACCCCGAGGTATTTTCGAACAGAAGAAGATGGGATGAGCCGCTTGACCTCAGGCGGCGCGCGGAGGATGACTTTGCGGCAACTGCAAGGAGATCGAAATGAGCCGCACCGTCTATGTCAATGGGTCATACCTGCCGGAGGAAGAGGCGACGGTGTCGATTTTCGACCGCGGTTTCCTGATGGCAGATGCGGTCTATGAGGTGACGAGCGTCCTCGGTGGCAAGCTGATCGATTTCGCCGGGCACACCGCGCGGCTGCATCGATCGCTCGGCGAGCTCGACATGGCCGCGCCGGTGACGGATGAGGAGTTGCTGGCGATCCATCGCGAGTTGGTGGTGCGGAACGCGATCACCGACGGGCTGGTATACCTTCAGGTCACGCGCGGTAATCCGGGCGACCGCGACTTCGCCTTTCCCGATCCGGCGGCGGTGCCGCCGGGCCTCGTGCTGTTCACCCAGTCCAAGCCGGGGCTGGCCGACAATCCAGCGGCCAGGACCGGGATCAAGGTGATCTCCATCCCCGATGAGCGCTGGGGGCGGCGCGATATCAAGACGACACAGCTTCTTTATCCCTCGATGGGGAAGATGATGGCGAAGAAGGCCGGGTGCGACGACGCCTGGTTCACCGAAGCGGGCCATGTCACCGAGGGCACTTCGAACAACGCCTATATCGTGAAGGGGCGGCGGATCATCACGCGGGCGCTGAGCCACGACATCCTGCACGGCATCACGCGGGCGGCGGTCCTGCGCATGGCCCGCGAGGCGCAGATGGAGGTCGAGGAGCGGGCCTTCACCATCGCGGAAGCAAAGGCCGCGGACGAGGCCTTTGTCACCTCGGCCTCGGCCTTCGTGATGCCGGTGGTCGAGATCGACGGCGTGATGCTCGGGTCCGGCACGCCGGGACCGATCGCGGCACACCTGCGCGAGATCTACATTGAGGAAAGCCTTAAAACCGCGATCTGACTGGGCGTCGCCGGGTTCCCCCCGGAGCCGCGAGGGTATTTCGGTAATGAAGACGCCGGATGTCAGGCTGTCTGGACGACGTGCAGCGTTACGGCTGCGTAGAACACAAGGCTCGCCGAGAGCACGAAGACATGCCAGATCGTGTAGTGGTAGGGCAGCCGCTCCGCGAGGTAGAAGACGACCCCCGCGGTGTAGAGCAGGCCGCCCGTGACGATGAGCGCGATCACCGGTCCTGACAGCGTGGCGAAGAAGGTGCCGCCCGCGAGGAGGCCCGCCCAGCCCATCGCGAGGTAGAGCGCGAGGCTGACCCGGCGGAAGCGGTCGGGGGAGATGAACTTGATCCCTACCCCGGTGAAGGCTGCGCCCCAGAGCGCCGCCAGAAGCCAGAAGCCTTGGCCCGAGAGCAGGGTGAAGGGCGTGTAGGTGCCCGCGATCTTGAGATAGATTGCCGAATGATCGAGACGCTTGAGCAGCCAGCCCCAGCCGGGGCTGACGATCATGTTGTAAAGCGCCGAGCAGAGGATCATTGCGATGAGCGCGAGGCCATAGACCGTGGTGCCGAGAAGGGCGGTCGTGTCGCCGCGCAGGATGGCGGTGACGGTGATGAGGACCGGTACCGCGACAAGAACGAGGACAAGGCCCGAGACATGGATCACCGCGTCCGAAATCTGTTCGGAGCGCGTGTAGGCCTGACGTGTCGCAAGAAGCCGCATGATGACCAAGCTAACACCCGATGCGGCCAATCCCTACGACCGTCGGTCAAACATTATGTTTCCGTTCGGACACAAATGCGTGTCAGCGGGCGCTGGACCGGCCCTGCCCCGACGCCCAGACGATCGCTCTCGGGGTCGGCGCTATGACTGCCGCGGGGATCAGCCTCACCTCGCAGGTCGGCCCCAGGCCGTCGAGCCGGGCCCGACGGCTCCGTCGCCTACGGTTTTTCGCCGACGTTGTCGCGGAACGCGGTCTCGAAGGCAGCCCGTTTGGCGGCGTCGGCGTCGGTCTGATGCGCGGCCCGCCAGTCCTCATAGGGCATGCCGTAGTAGATCGCGCGCGCCTCGTCCTTGGTCATCGCGATGCCGCGGTCGGCCGCGGCCTCCTGATACCAGCGGCTGAGACAGTTGCGGCAGAACCCGGCAAGGTTCATCAGATCGATGTTCTGCACGTCGGGCCGTTTGTCCATCAGGTGATGGCGCAGCGCGCGGAAGGCCGCGGCCTCAAGCTCGATACGGGTCTGGTCGTCCATCTTGTCCTCCGGTCAGCCGATCAGTCCGGCACGACGGGCACCGTCGAGCAGCGTGTCGGCGATGACATGGGCGTCGCGGGTTTTCGGCCGGGTCATGTCGGGAACCTGCACCACGCGCATCCCGGCGACAAGGGCGGCGGCGACGCCGGTATCTGAATCCTCGAAGACGAGGCAGCGGGCGGGATCGACCGCGAGCCGCCGCGCCGCTTCGGTGAAGAGATCGGGGGCGGGCTTGGCGCGGGCGACGGCGTCGACGCCGACG
>JBGSNN010000449.1:0-5327 GCA_041739655.1 Albidovulum sp.
GCCGGGCCGCCGCTGATTGCGCCGCGCGATGTGCCGGGTCCGCTTGCAAGCCGCGCATCGCCGCGATCAACTCCTCCTCGGTCGCGAAGAGCGCCCCGCCCCCCGACCGCTCGACGATTTCCGGGAACGGCCCAAGCCGCCGCGCAATCACCGGGGTGCCGAGACGGAAGCTTTCGATCAGGATGATGCCGAAGGTCTCATAGCAGACCGAGGGCACGATGAGGCCGAGCGCGCCGCGGTAATAGGCGTCGAGCTCCTCGGGCGACTTGCGCCCGAGGAACTGGATGTTCGGCCGCCCCGCCGCGAGGTGCTTGAGCGCACCAGCATAGTCGCCGTCGCCGAGGATCAAAAGGTCCGCCTCCGGGTAGCGGTCCATCGCCGGGAACACATCCTGCAGGCCCTTGATCTTTTCCAGCCGCCCGACGAAGAGGAAATAAGGCCGCGGGTGGCCGCCGAACGGCGCGGCCATCCGGGCCACGTCGGGCAGGAAATAGGGCAGCACCGTCATGTCCTGTCTGAGACCGAACTCCCTGTGCTTGGCCCGGCTGAACTCGCTTTTCGCGATGATGAGGTGCATCCCGTCGAGCGCCCTGTCCAGCGCCCCGGTGGCGCGCCAAAGCTGCGGCGGACGCTTGTAGGCGATCTGGCAGCGCAGGCAGTCGCGCTTGTCGCAAAGCTCGCGGCCATGGCGCCAGAGGACATGGGTCGGGCAGACCAGCCAATGTTCATGCGCCTCGTAGACCTTGAGCGCATCGCCCATCGGCAGCAGGCCGGGCCCGCCGATCAGCGAGGTGTTGTTGTGCCAGATGATGTCGGGCTTGCGCTCGGCCAGGATCGCGCGGATGCGCGCGGCGTGGACAACCGGGCGGCCAAGCTGCTGCGTCAGCAGGTTGGAGAGCATCCCGTTTCCGGCCCGCAAGCCGATCCGCCGCACGCCATCTGCCGGCCCCTCGGCCTGAACCTTGCCGCCGAGGATGAGGTAGCTGTCCTCCTCATGCACGACGGTCACGTCATGGCCCCGCGCCGCCAGTGCCCGCGCCATGCGCTGCACGCCGATGGCATCGCCGCCGAAGGAATAGGGCGGGTAGAAGGTCGTGAACAAGACGATGGAAAGCGACCGCATGAGCCCCCCTAAGCCCGCACCGCGCCGAAGCGCCCCGGTGCCACATAGCTGAGGAAAAGCCTCAGCCGGTCGCGCATCAGAAGCAGCGTCAGCGCCGCGAAGATCGCCACTCCTGCGAGGATGCTGGCCGTCAACGACAGCCCGGCCGAGAGACCGGCACCGACGAGCGCACGATGGGCGACATGCACCGCCACGGCCATCACGAGCGCCGCGAAGGCCGGCCGTGCGTTGCAGGCGATGAGCGGCCAAGTGGCACCACCGCCCAGCCGCGAGACGATGCGGTAGCGGAAGATCCAGAGCAGGTAATGGGCGCCGACGAACCCGGCGGTGATCGCCACCACGCCCCAGCGCGCGGCGAGCACCATGAGCACGGCGCCCAGCGCGACATTGGCCCAGGTCAAGAGCGTGATCTCGCCCGCGTGACCGGCAGCAAGGCAAAAGCTTTGCTGCACCATCGCGATGCAGAAATAGAGGCCTAGAAAGGACATCACCATCAGGACCGGCGCGGCGGGCAGCCATTCCGGCCCGAAGACCACGCCGAGGATCGGCTCTGCCAGAACCGCAAGGCCCGCGAAGAACGGAAATGCCGCAAGACCCGACATCCGCGCGATGTCGAGCAGCAGGTCGCCGGCACGGCCGCCGTCACGGTTGATCTCGGCGAAGGCCGGCTGGGAGACCATCCGCAGCGGTGTGGAAATCAGGAATGACAAGGGCTCCACCAGTCGCCAGGCGATGCCGTAAAGCCCGGTGGCCAGCGGCCCGAGCGTGGCGCCAATGAGAAAGACCGGCAATTGCACCGCCGTAACCTCGGCCGCGCGCAGGCTGAGAACCTTGGCGCCGAAGGTGCCGGCGCGCAGCAGGTGGCCCTTTGTCGTGCGCAGGCCCGGCCGCCAGTCCACCACCGTCCAGGCGAGGATCGCATTCGTGGCGATCAGCGCGACCCAGTGGCCGACATAGCTCCAGACGCCCCAGCCGGTCAGCGCCATGAAGATGCCGACAGCGCCGCCCGCGACCTCGCCCGCGACCGCGCGCAGGGAGAGGGCGCGAAAGTTGAACTCGCGCCTGAGAATCGCGACCGGAACCGCAGTGAAGGCGATGAGCGGCACGGTGATCGACAGCACCCGCAGCATCGCCGCCACCTCGGGCTGGCCATAGACCGCGGCGATCGGGCCGGAGAGCAGATTGAGCAGGACCGCCAGCGCAAGGCCGATGCCGGTGGTCAGCCAGAAGGTGGCGTTGTAGTCAGCCTCGGTCGGGTCGGGCGCGGCGATGAGGTATTCCGACACGCTTTCGCGCACCAGCGTCTCGGCCGCGACGCTGAAGACCGCCGCCATCGCCATCAGGCCGTAAAGCTCGGGCCCGAGGATATTGGCGAGAACCGCGAAGACGACAAACTTGATCGCCTGTTCGGTCCAGCCGCCCGCCGCCATCCAGGCGACGCCCTTGATGAACTTGGCGCCGACGGTCATGCGACGCCCCGCCAGGGCTTCATCACGCTGCCCTTGACCGCCCGCAAAACCCGGCGCGCGGCAAGATAGGGCCCGCCGTGGCCCGCCAGATGCGCGCGCCAGCGCGCCGGGTCGGTGAAATAGAACATCTCGAGCCGCGGCAGGTCATAGCGTTCCGCCCCCGGCCCGGCCGAGCCGAGCCGGGTGCCGACCGAGCTGCGGTAATGCTGTGCGATGCGGGCGCGGACCGCAGCATTCGCGATGCCGTAGGGCGGCGCAAAATGCAAAGGCGGCGCGCCGAGTTCATCCGCGATGCGGGTGCGCGAGCGGGTCAGCTCGGCCTCGACCGCGTCATCGGCAAGCGCATCAAGGTCGGGGTGGCTTTCGGTGTGGCTGCCGAACATCACCCCCTCGCCCGCGAGCCGGCGGATCGTGTCCCAGTCCATGAGCTTGCGCGGCGCGCTGGCGATGCCGCGCCAGCCTTCGCGGCCGCCGATATAGGTGGTCGGCAGATAGACGATCGGGCGGAATCCGAAATCGCGCATTACCGGCCAGGCCACATCGGCGAAATCCTGAAAGCCGTCGTCGAAGGTCAGGATGACCGACCGGTCCGGCAACGCCGCCCCGCCGATCCCGGCGGCGCAATAGTCATCGAGCGTGATGACCGGCACCCGCGACGCGGCAATCGCCTGCATCTGCGCGGCGAAGACCGTCGGTGCGATGCAGGTCGGCCCGCCCTGCCCCGAGATCGAGTGGTACATCAGAATATCTGTGACCGGCCCCCGCACCCTCAGTCCTCGACCCGGTGATGCTCGAACTCCTTGCGATGCGCGGCCCAGGCGGCGCGGTCCACCTTGCCGTCAGCGGTCAGGCTGTCGGCGGCGGCGTAGGCCATGGCGAAGGCGTGGTGGGTATTGTCATGGGCGAAGAGCCCCTGCCGACCGAAGCTCAGGAAGCCGTCGAGGGTCGAAAGCCAGGCATCCACCGTCTCGAAATGGCGCTGATAGTCGAGGTCATAGACCGGATAGGCATGGGCGATGCGCCGCGTCTCGGTGCGGATCACCGGCACCTTCACCGGCAGTCCGAGATTGCCGAGCCAGTCGCAATAGAGCCGGCCAAGTTCCTCGTCGGTCATGCCCCACCATTTTTCACCCGGATCGCAGGGCAATTCCGCGCACAGGATGGTGCGCCCCTTCGGACCGCTGGCGGAATTGTAGTTCTTCGGCTCCGACATGCGGCTGATCGGGATCGACAATTCGGGGAAGTAATGCGCGTCGTAATCGGTGAACCGGTCGGTTTCGAGGATGAGATAGACAAGGATCATGCCGCGGAACCGGATCGAGTCGGCCGCCATCAGCACCTCGGGCGGCGGCGCCGGGTCCATCAGGCGGACAACCGTCGTCAGCGGGATCGTCGAATAGACCTGATCGGCGCTGTGCAGCACCTCTTTGCCCTGCTCGCGCGTGACAATGCCGGTCACGCGACTGCCCTCGCGTTCGATCCTGAGGATATCGGCGCCAAAGCGGAACGCCGCCCCCTGCTGTTCGGCGGCGGCGGCCATCGCCTTGGAGATCTGGCCGAAGCCCTGCTTCGGATAGTAGAAGCGCCCGGTCGTGGCACCGCGAAGTCCGGGGATCATCCGCAGCATCTTGCCGAGGATCTTGCCGATCGACGACCCGGACACCCGGCGTTCGGCCAGCATCACAGCGAGTTTGTCGGGATCAAGGCCCCAGAGCTTCTTCACATAGGGAAAGTAGAAGTTCTCGGCGATGGTCGGGCCGAGGCCGTCATAGAGCACCGAGGAAAAGCTGCGCGGGCCGGTCGATTTCCGCCGAAACCGCTTTAGCACCATGTCGCCGATCAGCGAGGCCGCGAAGGCCGGCGGAAGTTTCAGCAGCGCGTCCTGAAGCTTCAGCGGGAAGTGGATCCAGCGCCCGCCGAGACGGATGCGCCCGTGCCGGGGCTGAAGCAGCAGGTCGTCCCCGAGAAGCGCCTGCACATCGGCAAGCACGTTCGGATCGGCCGCCGGGTGAAAACGGTGCGAGCCATAGTCGCACCAGATGCCGTCAATCTGGAACGAGGTCGCATTGCCACCGGCGACGGGCGCACGCTCGAAAACCTCGGACTCGGCCTTGCCCGCCGACAGCCGGTAGGCTGCCGCGATCCCTGCCGGACCCGCGCCAAGGATCAGGACACGCGGCTTCGCGTCCCCCGCCACAGTCGATTTCGTCATTCGGAAATCTCCTTGAGAGCGTCGGGACGACCTTGCAGCCCTCCGCCCGAAATCAGCAGAACCAGTGCCCCGAGAGCCCCGGCGAGATAGAGGATGCCCTGCCAGGCGAGGCCCGAGGCCACCACCTCGGGTGCGCCGGCCCCGAACGGCACCAGCAGGGCGGCCAGCGAGCTTTCCCGCACCCCGAGCCCGCCAAGCGAGATCGGCAGTGTCGCGATGATCTTGGCCAGAGGCCAGGCAAAGAACCAGGCCGCGAGCGGCACATGGACGCCGACCGGCTCGGCCAGCTTCACCGAGAGATAGATCAGCACCGACTGGATCGCCGCCGACAGCACGAGGGTGAAGAGCAGCAGCCCCGGCTTCCTGCCAAGGTCGGCAAAGGCCGCCGCCACCCTGAGTGCGAGGGCCTTGGCCGGCAGGCCGGGCCAGCGGCCCCAGATCAGCCGCGCGAGGGTCGGGAACAGAAAGAGCCCGGCGACGGCGAGGCCGACGACCAGCCCCGACACCACGAACGCCAGCGCCC